>JAILBW010000128.1 GCA_024680695.1 Bacteroidaceae bacterium | reverse complement strand
CGAGATGAAGCTGAAGAAGGTTGACTGTCAGACGGTAAATAAAGAAGTACAGTCCATCAACGTGGAGTACGAGATGCCGCAGGTGAAGGCCGTACTGAAGATTTCTTATTCGCTCAACGCCAGAGGCTTCTTGGTTGTGCAGCAGGAGCTCGAGGCCGACAAGGAGGCCAAGGATATGCCCGACATGTTCCGCTTCGGCCAGCAGTGGGTGTTGCCAGAAAGCCTTTCGGAGATAACCTATTATGGCCGCGGCCCCATCGAGAACTATATCGATCGCAACTTCAGCCAGTCGCTTGCCGTCTATCACCAGAAGGTGGCCGATCAGTATTGGCCCTACGTGCGTCCGCAGGAGAGCGGAAACAAGACCGATGTGCGCTATTGGACGCTGACCGACAAGCAGGGCCGGGGCCTCTCGTTCTTGGCACTGGATGCGCCGATGGAGTGCAGCGCACTCAACTATCTGCCTTCCGACCTCGACGACGGACCCGAGAAGGCTGCCACGCAGCACCACAGCGGTGACCTCACTCCGCGTCCCTTCACCGTCCTGCAGGTGCAGGCACGTCAGTTCGGCGTGGGAGGCATCAACAGTTGGGGCGCTTGGCCGCGCAAGGAGTACCGCATGCCTTACCAAAACTACAAATTCCGTTACATGGTCAAGCCAGTGAAGTAGGGTTAAATACAGCAGGAGGGGGCGGACATTTGTCCGCCCCCTCCTGCTGTGTCTGTTCAGCGCTCCAGCTGCTTGACCGGGAAGTTGAAGTAAGTGTCGGGGAACGGTTCGTTGCGCAGCGTGAAGTGCCACCACTCGCTGTCGAGGGGCTTGAAGCCGTGGCGCAACATCGCCTCGCGCAGAATCATGCGGTGGCGGAACTGCTCGGCGGTGATGGAGCGCCCGGTGGGGCTCTTGCTGTTATCGCCCGTATATTCGCCCGTCTCGGGATTGCCGCAGAAATCGGGGTGACTCTCCGGTCCGAACCAGTCGAACGTGCCGCCCATGTCGAGTTCCTTCTCCGTCGTCATGTCGAAGAGGGTGAGATCGACGGTGGAGCCGCGAGTGTGGCCGCTCTTGGCCATGATGTAGTCCTGCTCGAAGAGTACGCTCTTGTCGAGGTCGGGATAGAAGTACTGCTTCATCAGAGTGTCGGGTACGTCGGCAGCCCAGCGCACGAAGTGGTCCACGCCCTGCTGCGGACGATAGGCATCGTAAATCTTCAGCCGATAACCCAGCGCCTTTACCTCGTCGCTTACGGCGCGAAGACTATCGGCAGCCTCGCGAGTCAGCAAGGCAGTGGGTTGCTGGTAGCCGTCGATGCGGGTGCCCACGAAATTGTAAGTGCCGTAGTAGCGAATCTCCAGAATGGCGTCGGGCACCGCGTCGGTGAGCGTCACGAAACTTGCTATTTCTGTCACTGGTTCTGCTGCAATCGTCTGACTCTGTCGCCTGCCAAGCATGATGATGGCTGTGGCGCAGATGGCGCCTACGAGAAGCGAGATGGCGATTAACGCTCCAAGTCTTGTCTTGTTCATCCTTGTGTGTGGGTTTTTGGTGTGTGCTTTTGATTATCAGATTCGGCGGGCGGTCGACCTTGCTCGCCTTTGTGTATCTCGTTACAAAAGTACACATTTCGCGCTATACAGTCATGCTTTTGCACAAAAAAAAATGATAATGAAAGTGTTTTTCCGGCTGTCGGAGGCCCTTATGCCGTTTGGCTCATGCTGGCGCGCATGCCCATGATGTCCTGAATATTGCTGATGATGCTGATGATGCCGAGAGTCGTCAGCAGGGAGAGGGCGGTGGCGACGATGAGGCGCGAGTGGGCGGAAAGCCAAAGCAGGATGCCCGTCTGCACTCGGAAAGTGAGGAGGGGCGCGTCGGCAGGCGTGGAAAGTATGTAGGCGATGCTTGCGGCACCGCTGATGATGCCCACGACAAAGGCCGCCACAATCGCCATCTTGTATCGTCGGAGCGTTGCCTCCTGCTGCTGGCGGATATACTCGACGGCATCGAGACGTTTGGTGAGGCGGGCCATGAACTCGGCGCTGTCCGTGAAGTGCGGCGTCTGGGCTCGGAATAGCTCTTCTAATGTGTTATCGTAATCCATAGGGCGGATAGAAATTCTATGTTCAATATATAGCTGTGTCCTAAATAATTATTCATTTCGGAGCGGCGCTCAGCCTTGGTTGCTTCGACGCTTTTTGCGACCTCACCTTTAGTTATCCAGTCCCCCTGGCTCCTCCCCCTTGGGAAAGGCTGGGAGAGTGATCGTCGATTTGCAGTTCCTTCTTCAGTTTCTCGCGTCCTCGGGAGAGCTGTTTCTTGATGGCATCCTCCGAAGTCGCTGTAATCGCTGCGATTTCCTTGATGCTGTAGCCGCTCAGGTAGAAGAGGGTGATGGCAGAGCGCTCCTTTGGTGGGAGGGTGCGCAGGGCGAGGTAGAGGCTCTGGTGGGCGAAGGAGGCGTCGGCCGAGGTGCTGCTGGCGAGCGTTTGCGCCTCTTCGATGTTCGCCATCGTGCGGCAGCTGGCCCTGTGGTTGAGGAATGTGTTGTGGGCTATCGTGAAGAGCCAGGCACGGAAACGGCCTTTGTCCTGATAGCCGGCCGAGGATAGGTAGGCCTTCACCAGCGTATCCTGCGCCAAGTCGTCGGCATCGTCCTTGTTGCCGCAACACAGGGCAAGCAAGAAGCCTCGGAGTGCCTCCTGCTCGCGCTCAACATGGGTGATGAAATCTTCGCGCGTCATGCCCTAATTCTCTAACAGCTAACCGTTAACCGTTAACCGTTAATCTCCGCACGTTCAACCTTCTCCTTCTCTTCCGCCGCCATTTCCTTGGTCAGCAATTTCTTGCCGATGCAGTAGTTGACAAGGAAGGCAATGCCGATGGCCAGCAGAGTGACGCCAAATCCGATAGCCGTCATCGGGTCGTCTTTACCGCCATAGCCGGCGTAGCCAAGGTAGAGGCCAAACCCAATCAGCCCAAGTCCGAGCATGGCACACAGGCAACCCCACAGGAGTTTCGTGAGCAATTTCTCCTTGAGTAGCTTCTGCTTGGGCGTCATCTTCTTGAGCAGTTCCTCGATGTCCGTTTCGGAGTTCTTTTCGATTGCCGCCAGAATAATCTGGGTGCGCTTGTTGGTCTCGTTCATCTTCTGTCGCACGCCGAACCAGATAGCCATGATGGGGAGCACACATCCGCAAGCGATGGGAATTAACAATGCAACTACATCTTCCATTTTCCTTTTCTTTTTCTATTGTTATACTTCTGTTCTGTCTGTGAAACGTTTCATCTATATAACAGTCGGGCGAGGCAAAAGGTGACGTCCGAGGCAAAAAAAACTTTTCCGGCTTTTCTTTTCCTCAATTCTTCCCGTAGCGTTCATAGCAGCGTCGCGACCGTGCAATTGCAGCATCGTGATGCTGCAATGAATAGCGTGCGTGGTTTTGCCTATTTCGGCTCGACATGGACAGCTATATGCGTCTCAGCACCGTAGTGGCTCTTGAGCAGTTCCTCTACCTCCGACGCCTTGTCGTGGGCTTCGCGCAGGGGAATGTCGCCGTCCATGAGGATATGCAGCTCGATGGCATAGTGGTTGCCGATGCGGCGGGTGCGCAGGTCGTGGGGCTGTGCTACCCCGTCGATGGAGGCTGCCAGCTGCAGTATCTCCGTCTCCACCTCGTCGGGCAGCGAATGTTCCGTGAGGTCGCCAATGCCGTCGCGCAGCAGAAAGAGCGCTACCTTCACGATGAACAGGCCCACGATGACCGAGGCCACGGGGTCGAGCACCGTCCATCGCTGGCCCAGAAAGATGGCACCGCCGATGCCCAGCGCTGTGCCGACGGACGAGAGTGCGTCGCTGCGGTGGTGCCAGGCGTTGGCCTCGACGGCCTGTGAGTGTAGTTGGCGGGCTTTCAGCATCGAGTAGCGAAAGACGCCCTCTTTCAGCACCACCGACAGCAGGGCGGCCCACAATGCCAGCATACCGGGAGCCTGCAGCTGTTCGCCTCTGGCCCAGGCCGTAATCTTCATTGTGCCGCCATAGACAATGCCGACGGCCACAACGACCAGCGCCAGCCCGATGATGGTCATCGCCAGGGTCTCGTACTTGCCGTGGCCGTAGTCGTGTGACTTGTCCTTTGGCTTTCCGCTGATATAGACAAAGGCCAGGACGATGATGTCTGTCACGAAGTCGCTGAGCGAGTGGACTGCATCGGCCACCATCGCGGCGCTGTGCCCCACGATGCCGGCCACGAACTTGAAGAGCAGCAGCAATACGTTCACAGCCCCGCCCGCCAGCGTCACTTCGTATATCTGACGTTGTCTCTGTGCGGTGCAATCAGGCTGTGCTTCTTTCTGCGGCGATGTGTGCGACTCGGTCCTTTTCTGCTCCATGTCGTTGTCGCTTAGTGTTCGATGTGGTTGTATGATAAGCGTTTATTCGTATTGCTCCACAAAGTCGCGCACCAGGCGGAAGACGGGTTCGTAGCTGTCGAAGCGCACGGTGCGGTACGTATCGTAGATGGTGTGGTAATACTGGAAGGCATCGCCTTTCTCGTTCTCGAGGAAGATGCAGGGTACGTGGCGGGTGGCAAAGGGGTAGTGGTCGCTGTTGGCCGCCAGCTCGCCGCGGTGGAGGCTCTCGAAGTACTTTTTTCCAGCGTTTATCTGCTCGAAGAGCTTGTAGCCGCGCATGCCTTCGTCGCTCACTTCGCAGTACTGGACGGGGTTGTTGTCGCCAATCATGTCTATATTAAATAGGTATTTGACCTGACTGAGCGGCACGATGGGGTGTTCGGCAAACCAGGTGGAGCCGCGAAGGTTGGCATCCTCGCCCGAGAAGGCGACGAAATACATGTCGTACGGGGGGCGGTGCTTGGCGTAGTAGGCAGCCAAAGTGACGATGGCGGCCGAGCCCGAGGCATTGTCGTTCGCGCCGGCGTAGAATATTTTCTTGCCCAGGTTGCCCAGATGGTCATAATGAGCCGTGAACACATAGCAACTGTCGTGCCTGGTGCCCTCGACCTTTGTGATAACGTTGAAGCATTCGTAGTCCTTCAGGAACTTGTTGTCGACGTTCATTCGGACATTCCTGACACCCTCGATGGCTTCGGGCGTCACCCAAATGATGGGCTTATCGACTACACGATGGCCATAGGCTTTGAAGAATTTGATTGGTGCCGGCCAAGTGTAGATGAGTCCGGCGTTGGTGCATTCGCCCTCTTTCTGCAAGCGGGAGAAGGCCTCGCGGTGGCGATAGGTGAACCAGAACTCGCAGGCCACGAGGCAATTGGCATACTCGGGCTTTGCCAGGTCGGCAAACATGCGGTCGGCATCGAAGTTGAGCGTATCTACGTGATAGACGGGGAACTGGCCATGCACACCTGGCGAGTACTCGCGCATCGAGAAGTCGATGCCTGCTCGCAGTTTCCTGCCGTCGGCCCACATCTCCATGGCGCCGCAGAAGGTGTTGATGTCCAGACGAAAGGGTTGTGTGATCACTTCGTCTACGCCCGCCTTCTGGTATTCTTTCTGCAGGAACTTGCCGGCCTTGTTGGCCCCGTCGCGGGCATATCCGCGCCCTTGGTATTTGGCCGAGCTGAGCGCTTTCACTATCCGCTTGTATTGCGCCATATCCTGAGCGCCCGTCTGCATAGCGACAATGGCCAGCAGCATCAAAAGTAGCTTTCTCATATTGTGTCTTTTGCTTTTTGCATGCAAAAATACAAAAAAGGATGCAGAACGCCGCAAGAATTGGCTGCGAATCCGCCTGCAGGTGTTCGAATCATATCTTTTGTCTACACTTGGTGCGCCTTATTGTGGGAAAGGATATGGCAAAATGCTGGGATTATGTGCATTGGCATTAGTGCCATAGTCTGTTGCGTGTTTCTTCTCATATCCTCATTCGTAGTTGTCACTTGCCATACACTTGGGACGGACTGAGACTCTGCTTATTTGTCACTTTCCCCACACTTGGTTTGAACAGGTACTTCGCTTAGTCGACACTTGTCTCACACTTGGTTTGAACAGGTACTTCGCTTAGTCAACACTTGCCCTACACTTGGTTTGAACTGATTCTTCGCTTAGTCAACACTTGTCTCACACTTGTCTTGAACTGATTCTTCGCGCAAGTAATCCTTTCATTCCATGTTTCATCTGCCGCTGCTCCGTGTCAGCCTTGCCACAGTTGCCCTTCTTGTCCGACGAAATGCATGTTTGATGTGTGATAATCTCTGTCGTGAAGCCTAACTTGCCAGGGAATTTGGTAGATTTTGCCCATTTTGACGTTCCACAACAAAATTTTTCAAAAAAAAGGTGCAAATGTTTTGTCGGAATAAAAAAATAGCGTAACTTTGCACTCGCAAAACAGAACATTACCTAGCGTGGTAAGAGAATGTGACTGTTTTGGGCGCTTAGCTCAGCTGGTTCAGAGCGTCTGCCTTACAAGCAGAGGGTCGGCGGTTCGAATCCGTCAGCGCCCACGGAAACGATGGAAGGCTCCTTAGCTCAACTGAATAGAGCATTTGACTACGGATCAAAAGGTTGTGGGTTTGAATCCCGCAGGAGTCACCACAGCGTAGTCAGCAAACCGGGTAGATACCAGAGTGGCCAAATGGGGCAGACTGTAAATCTGCTGGCTTACGCCTTCGGTGGTTCGAATCCATCTCTACCCACTACGCGGCTGCGGCAATAGCTCAGTTGGTAGAGCACGACCTTGCCAAGGTCGGGGTCGCGAGTTCGAGTCTCGTTTGCCGCTCGCAGAGCAAAATCGGACTCAAGGTCCAAAAAAGCATTGAGTCTCGTTTGCCGCTCGCAGAGGAGGTGTGGTTCTTTGAAAAGATGGTGCGTTAGTTCAGCTTGGTTAGAATACATGCCTGTCACGCATGGGGTCACGGGTTCGAGTCCCGTACGCACCGCGACGATAATAGTGTTTTTCATGGTATTAGATTTTTAAGGTTAATTTGATTCACCGTCTGCGAAGATAGTGAATCTTTTTTTTTGTGCCATTTCCAATTTCATTTTCTGCTGCCCCCTCTTTCATAGCATCTACACATTTATTTGCTCGAATGTTTACCATTCATATTTTTACCATTCCCGTAAGCATCCAACCCCTTTTTGGCAACGAGCCATAGCCCCAGTATTTGCTGGGGTTCTGAGTATTCCAAAGAAATTGGAGATTTTTTGTTTTTAATACAATTTAACCTAATGCCTCTTGGGCTATGAGCTCATAATCACATCTGCCCTCGGTAACCATCTTAAAGAAGCCGTTGAAGAAATCAAGTGCTGCTTTCTTTTGGAGCTTGCAGGTTTCTATGAAGGTGAGCCATGCCGCTGCCACCTCGCCACCCCTCTCACTGCTGAAGCCACCAAAGCTCTTCCGCAGGTTGGTGAATGGACGAACGGCACGTTCGCAACAATTGTTGTCGATTAAGACACTTCCGATATCCTTATAGGCTGTCAGTTCCCTCCAGTTGTTGCGCATGTAATTCAACGCCTGCTCCAACTTACTGGAGGCTTTCACCTCTTTGCTCTTTATCTTGGATAAAAGTGCCATCGCTCGCTGGTCGAGTTCGATGAGCACGGGTATTGACTCCAGTTTCCTGGCCGTCAGGACCTCCTCTTCCGTACGGTGCAGAAGGATACTCTCTAGCTCCACCTTGTACAAGATGCCTATCAGGTCTATAAACTGTTGGGCCTGTTCATCATTATAGTCTTTCAACGCCGACCAGAATATCCGCCTCAAATGTGCCCAGCAGCATACATGTATACATCCATGAAGCTTGCTGAAATAGGCGTAGGCATTGTAGGCATCTGTCATCAGCGTTCCTTTGAAATCGCCGAGGAATTCCTCTATCACCTTCCGCTTCCTGCGACCGAAAAGATAATAGCACACCTTCGTCGTCAGATTGACAATGACCCACATGTAACGCTTCACATATTTGTATGTCCCATCGGGCATCAAGGCCTTGGTCCAAACCCACGTCTCATCACAGTAGATGCTTGTGCCCATTTTCAGCAGCATCTTCTTTATGTACTTCTTGCCGCCTTCAAGCAGCTCTGCACCACGGGCAAGCCAGTTCAATACGCTCTGCTTGCACATGCTCATCTTCTCATTGCACATGCGGTACATCTCACGGCCGCTTGAAAGTGCATACTGGAAACGGTTTACGCCAAGGTCGGAAAGCATGGAATAGGTGGCACTCGTATGAGGCACGAGACTTGGAGCATCATATCTTGATTCGTTGACAAACACGCATTCACGCTTCTCGTCGTCCCTTGACTTGGGTACGAAGAATGCAAACTCCCTGCCGGTCTTCTTGTCACGGACCCAGGCGTACAGGTATCTGTCCTGGCGAGTCACGCTGACACGGTCAAACTGGTCTACTGGTCTTGTGTAGCGGATAAACTCGAGGCCCATCTCATCCAATCTGTCGATGTCGCAGTCATGCACTACGCATACATCCGCATGCATGGTGCTATAGTGTTCAGGGCGGTTGCTCAGGTCACGAGGCTTCTTCTCCTGCGGCTCTGTTCTTGTGCTGTCAACTTCTTCGGCTACATCATCATCGGCTGCCGGAGTGTCGTTCTTGCTTCCCTTCTCGATGTAGTCCTCTTCATCTTCATCCTTCGTCTTGTCTGTTCCGCTATCAGAGGACGTGGAGGCTTTCGGCTTCTCATTGCACTTGCCATACTTGTCACGCTTGCGCATGGCTAGTTCACCAACCAGCTTTTCATACTTGGCCTTGATTTTACCGAGCCTGCTCACGCTCAGGATAATCCGAACCAGTTTGGCTTTCCATTCGCTTAATCGCAGCCTTCAGGTCGTCATAGGCTGCAGTGGTCTTATCCAGTTTCTCTCCCATCGCCCTGTTCGAATCAAGCAGGGTACTGACTGCATCAAGCAGGTCATTTATCCTTTTCTGGTAATCCTCACGTTCCATATCAGACAATTGTCCGCCCTTTATAGACGATGCCTCTGCTTCCAGCTGCAGCTTGTAATGGGCCTGCATTATCATGCGCTCTATGTCTATATGCCGATCTGCCATAATATGGAACTTTTGCTATGCAAAGGTACGCAACTTTCACGGCATCTGCAACAAGATAAACACTATTTAACACGCTGTACACTAAGTATTTACATTCATTTAAGGCCCTCGGAGTCCCTTGTAATACAATCCCACACGGCACACTAAGACACAACGTCAGAGATGGCCTTACGAGGCTTCAAAGGCGAATGGTTTTGCGTGCGCAACAACCTGGACGTCAATATCTTGAATAATCAATTAGCTTTGAACCAAAGCATGGAATTATGTATTTTTAACATCCGGAAATACTGTGCTGCCGCTCATACCCCGCATTTCGCTTCTCTCGAGTCTATCCTCCTGATGACCGGACAGCTCAGCAATGCAGTCAAGTACTTCCACTCAAGTACATACATCGGCTTGTCACCGGTAAACTCAAGTCTTACGAAACTCATGCCATGGTCGAAACGCTGAATATAAAGCTGGCACTCATTATGCTCATGACGGATAATCTTCACCAGCTTCTGGTTCTTGGACGTAAACACGTAGGCGGTGCCTTCCTCCTGATGTCCGGCAAGGGAACAGACCACGCCGTGAAGCTTGTCATACCCTCCACGCATATCCCGGTAGTTGGGGATAAACTTGAATTTCGTCGCGCCGGTTATGCTGAACATAGTGACTGAAGCTTATTAATGAAACATACCAGCTCACCGTAACTCAGCCTGTGATGTTCTATACGCACGCCATTACTCAGGCCGATATTCACGTACGACACATACACCTCTCTGCGATTCTCTGCTGTCTCGGATACTGTCTGCACACCATCAGGATTCTCCAGTTTCTTGTCCGGGGACTCTGATACAACACAGTCAACAATGCCTGGACTGGAGAATTTCTTCTTATACCATTTCTCAAACGTGCGGTAGGGAACACCATTCGATTCAAAGAACTGGGCAACTGAAATCCCTTGCTTTACGCCATCTTCAGAATACTGATTCCATAGCGTCTCAATGTCTTTAACGTTTACTGCCATAGCTTCTAATGTTAGATTCCATGGCGCAAAGGTAAACACTTATGCTGAGAACACCTAAAAAGGGGTTGGATGCTTACCCATTCCCGCATTTACTTTTGTTTGTAAATAAGCAGGAGGTAAACACATCAGTGTTTACCTCCTGCAACTTGATTTTCTGTACACTCCCAACTCTTGTTTGAGGGTTGGAGTCGTGGGCTTGTCTTGTCCTTCTTTACTCCGGCAGTGGCAGGTACCAGTTCTTGGGCTGGCTCAGGTAGTTGTAGAACGTCATGTCCATAGTACCATTACGCATTGCGACGCGCTTTGCCAGATAGGTCGGGTCGTTGCGGCGCAATGCCACACGGCTCAGGTCGAAGAAGCGAGTGCCTTCGAATGCCAACTCCATTCCCATCTCGTCGATGATGATGTCTTCCACAGCTTCCTTCACAAAGTCGTCGTAGGTGCCACTATAGATGTCTTCCTTTGTCAAGGTGACATTGTGGTTCTCCTTCACTTTCTTGGTTACCATATCGACGTAGTTGAACTTGCTGTTGCGCTCATCATATCTCAGACGACCTGCACCACGCGAGTGGATGCCGACGGTCACATTGTCATCGGGATTTGTTGAGCCGATGTAACCTGTACGGTCGGAGTGTGTTTGTCTGTTGAGCATGTCCATCTTCCAAGACACACTGTAGCTGGCGGTGTTACCTTTCAGATACTCGGTCTTGAAATTGAGGTAGGGCGTTGAAGCTGCTTTCACCACCTCGCGACGGTCGAGGAAATAGCAGATGGCCTGTGTGGTCTCGTCGGGATAGTTGTTGTACGACTTTGCCACATAGTTCAGGCGTGCGGTGTAGAAGGTGTCGATGGTTCCGGCATCCTTCTTTGCCTGCATCTGATCGATGACATCCTGCTGGGATACGGTGGAGGCGGCAGGTGCGATGACGGCCACCTTCTCAATAAGGGTTGAGTCTTCGTTATACTTGTAGATTACGGTATCCACATATACCCACATGGTGTCCTTAATTGCATAGTCCTCGCCCGTATGGGTATATGCCTTCACGAAGTCGTTGTTGCTCATCCACAGCGTGTCGGTCGAGGGCGTGAAGGTGGCAGGCTGTTCGGGATACCAGTCATCGTTGTTGCACAATCCCTTCTGCAGGATGGCAAAGGCATAGCTGGGGAAGCCGGCGCGGTTGAGAGCCTCGGCATAGCGCAACCAGATGGTAGCCTTGCGGTACACCATGGGATAGGTGGCTGTGAAGCCTCTTCCTGGGTTCTGCTTGGTCACGAACTTGCCATACTTGGTGTCTTCGCCTACGCGGAAAGTGAACGACTGACCCGTCGCCGAGTTGTTAATCCAAGACTGGCGTGTGTCGCCGATGCCGGGGTACGTCTGCACTTCGAGCTGATCGGTTGCTGGACCGATGTAGATTTCGTAGGGTACGGAATCGCAGAGGGCCTCGTACTGCTTGCTGGGCATCAGCTCGCGGTCGTCGCTCAGACTAAGTCCAATGCTGGAAGATGTCTGGTCACCGCTACCGGTGGCACGCATGGTTGCATTGAAACCGAAGAGGCGGCTCACGCTGACGTTAACCTTGCCGTCGAGTTTACCTCTGTTGCTGGGAATGCAGGTGATGGACTCGTTGTAGCGACTGAGAGCACCAGTCTCGCCAAATGGATTGCCCACATAGAGATAGTAGGGCTCATCCTCTCCTTCAGTCCAGTTGCCTGTACTGTAGTAGCTGTTCACGTAGATGGGGCCACCATACTTATAGCTCAGGAAGTCGTAATAACTCTGTGCGGCTTTCTTGCATGACTCGTCGTCACCCTTGAGCAGATAGAGGTCGCCCAGCACAAGGCTTACGGGGAACATACACTTGGTGCTGTGGCAAACGCCGTTGTAGCTCTCATACTGAGGATAGCCGTAGAAGTATTCCACATACTCCATCGGGATGAGACGTCCGGCCAGCGAGTCGGCCAGCGAACTTGCATCGACGGTGGGGTGGGCGGGGTTCTTCATGAACTTGTTGATATCGTCGGTGGTGAGCATCGGTTTTGTGAAGAAGGGCACCGTACCATAGGCGTTCACCAGTTGGATGTATGTCCATGCGCGGATCGCCTCCACCTGGGCATATTCCTTGATCATGTATTTCTGGTCCATACCGGTCATGAGGAACGTGTCGCAACTGGCGATGTAGGCATTACAGCTGTTGATGATCTGGTAGTAATCGCGTGCGTTCAGGTAGATGCTGGAACCATCCACGTACTTGTCGGATTGTTCCTGTCCGAAGCTCATAATGGCAGTGATGGTGTCGCTGACATTGCTGGTTGCTCCTACCATATCGCCACGGCATTCGTTGAGAATTATATAACGTTCAGCGATGTTCTGCAATGACTTCACAATACCCCAGTAGGTGTAAAGCGTGTCCTTGGCCACTTCATACTGATGACGTTCGCTGTCGGGAGTAAGCATGTCCTCGCAGGAGGTTGTCATCATTCCCAATCCCATCCCGAGGAACAGCAGACTTATAATTGTTCTTCTTTTCATAATCTTTAATCTTATTGACATTGTTATGCGTGGTCTGTGATATCGCGGTTACAGGTTGATGGAAACACCCACGTTGAAGCTGCGGCCACTGGGGATGAGACCAGTGTCGATGCCCTGATAGAGCACGTTGTTGCTGTGGCTCATCTCAGGATCTGTGCCCAGATAGCGTGTCACCGTGAAGAGGTTGTTTGCTTCGCCCCACAACTTGAGACCCATCAGCCATGTGTTGCTGTAGGGGAGTTTGTAGGTGAGGCGTACGTTCTTCAACTTCAAGTAGCTTCCGTCCTCTATCCAACGGTCGGACATACGTTCGTTGTTGCGCCAGTCGTCGCTGTAGGTGTAGCACACCTTGGGCATGTCGGTCACGTGATTTTCATGTGTCCAGCGGCGCAGCGTTGCCTTGCTCTGGTTGTAGGTCGTGTTGAGGCCTTCGATGATGGAGCGCTGGTAGTTGTAGATGTCGTTGCCGAGGCTGTACTTGAAGTTTACGTCGAGGCGCAGGTGCTTCCAAGTGAGGCTCGTGAAGATGTTTCCGTAGATGTCGGGATTGGGATTACCAATGACCGTCTTGTCGGCATCGTCGATGACGCCGTCGTTGTTGCGGTCGATGAATTTCACGTCGCCGGCCTGGAAGTTGTAATACTCCTTGCCTGCTTCGGTCAGTCCGGTCGGATACTTCAGGTAGTTGTTGCCATTGCGAGTCACCGTCGTGGCCTGACTGGCTTCGCCGTCGCTGGCAAATACGCCATTGGTCTGCCAACCATAGAAGCTACCCATTGCATGACCTACAGCCGTGAGTACGTTGGCATCACCAAAGACGTCGGATGTGTAGCCATTGATGGTCTGCCTGTTGCCGCCGTCCACGTCTTTGATTTCGAACGTATTGTTTTCGGGCAACTTGGTCACCTTGTTGTTATAGTGTCCTACACTGAGGCCTGCTTCCCACTTCCAATTCTTCTTGTTGATGATTGCAGCGTTCACGCTGGCTTCAAAGCCCTTGTTCTTCATCTGGCCGTCATTAGTCCAGTATTTGTCCATACCTGAGATGTAGGAAAGCTGCTTGATGGTGAGCAGATTGTCGGTCTTGTGCCAGAAAAGGTCGAGACCAGCCTGCAGACGGTTGTTCAGGAAGCTTCCCTGGAGTGCCACGTTGTACTTCGTGGTGGTCTCCCACTGGATGGTGCTGTTCTCAATGTTCTTCAGTACGAGACCAACGGTGTTCTTAGTTACACGTTGGCTTTCCCAGTAGGTACGGGCAGCGTAGTAGTCGAGGTCGTCGTTGCCGCTCTGGTCCACACCGGCGGTGAGTTTCAGATACTGGATGCCCTTGCCTGTCTGGAACCATTTCTCGTTTGTGAGCACCCAACCCAACTGCAGCGAGGGGAATACACCCCAGCTTACTCCTGCAAGTTGGAATCCATCGTCGGTGTTGTCACCGAATCTGCTGGCTGCTTGGCTGCTCAAGGTGAACTCTGCAAAGTAGCGCTGCTTGTAGTTGTAGGCTGCATTGAGATAGTATGTAATGTCAATCCAGTTGTCGTTTGTACCGCCATAGTTGACATACTGCATGTTCTTGCTCACATTGGGCAGTTTATCGTTTTCGTTGTTGTAACCACCCATGAAGTTGTAGCTGTACGAATAGTTGTTGTAGCGCCAGCCGGCGAACACATCAATGGCGTGTGCACCATAGATGTTGTTCCAGTCGATGCGCAAGTCGTTCTGCATGGTGGTTTCCTTGCCGAACTGAGTTCTTACTACGCTGGTGATATCGCCCAGGTCCTCAAGGAAATAGGCTGTTGTACCGGCGATGGGCAGGAAGTACTTCTCATTGCTGCGCACCAGACTGTAGTTGAAGCGGTCGCTAATGGAGAGGTGCTTGTTGATTTCGTACTTTGGGCTTACGTTCAGGTCCATTTGTGTGAACTGAGCGTGATTCTTGTTATTGCCACGTCCGTTCTTGAGTATCCAGTATGGATTGCGCAGAGCCTCGTTCACGCGGTTGCTGTTTGTGTTCAGCGAATTGGAGAAGCGGAAGGGGTTCTGAATCCATGTGCCACCCGACGCTGCATACTTGCCGCTGTATTCCTTCGAAAGGGCAAGACGGTTCGAGGACAGGGGATCGGTGGATGTCTCGTCGTAGTAGTAAGCATAGGGACTGATGAACGGAGCCTGTATGAGGCCCAGTACATTCGTCGAACCTATGTTCTGCATCGAGTAGTCCTCGCTCCAGCCGTTGTCCAGTACGTTGTACGTATTCTGGTTGAAAGCGATGTCAAGGCCTGTGGAAACCTTGCTGAACACCTTGATGTCGGTGTTGAAGCGCAGGTTCAGTCGGTCCATGTCGGTGCCCTTGCCTATGCTCTCGCCCTTGGCATATCCCAGCGAGAGTGCATACATACCAATTTCGTCACCACCCTCCACGTTGATCTTGTAGTTCTGGGTCATGGCTGTGCGGTACATGTCTTTCTGCCAGTCTGTGTTGTTGGTGAACACCTTCAGGTAGTAGTTCGAGGGGCTCTTGTCAAGGAAACGGTAGCTGTTGATATTGCTCACCTTGAAGTCCTTCACGGTGCTGGCTACATCGAACAGATAGGTGGAATACTCGTCACCGTTGAGCACATCAAGTTTCTTCGGGGTGAGTTCCACACCGCCGTAGATGCGCACGCCAATCTTTGTGGCCATGCTCTTTCCGCGCTTGGTGGTAATGATGATGACACCATTGGCACCCTTGGCGCCGTAGAGTGCTGTTCCGTTCTTCAGAACCTGTACGCTCTCGATGTTCTCGGGATCGATACCGGAAAGGAGGTTCGAGTAGAAGCCTTCGTGGAGCGTGGTGCGGTCGTACTGGGGGTCGATAATGTTTCCGTCCAGCACGATGAGCGGCTGGGAGTTAGCGTTGATGGAGTTTACGCCGCGGATATTCATATAGACACCCATGCCAGGCACGCCATTACGCTTGATGGCGTGTACGTCGGCAGCCATCTTGTTCTCCAGATCGTTCTCGAAGGTAATGCCACTTGTTTCGTCAAGTTTCAGTGTGCGCTGCGACGTGATGGTGGTAGCCTCCGTGTAGAAACTGTTGAAGTGGGTGCTGATCAGTTTGCCGTCGGCTTTGCCGTCCTTCACTGCGATTTGCTGGGGCTGATAACCTTCGACGGTAACATAGAGAGCATCCGAGAAGGTGGGAATTTCAATCTTGTAACTTCCGTCTTCGTCGGTCAGCACGGAGTAGTTTTCGAGGCCATACGCTTGAACGCGCACGCCGCCCATAGCCTCGCCCGTGGCATCGTCGGTGATGACGCCCTCGACGGTCTTCATCTCATATTCCTTTGTCTGCGTTCTCTTCTTGGCATATATGCGCGTGGCGTTTTCCTCATTCTCGTTGTTATCCTGAGCCGACGCCGTGCCAATGCTTAGGCCGGACAGCAGAATGAAACACAAGCTCGTGCTTAATGCCTTGTGCAGGATTGTATTGCTAATTCTGTCTTTCATTGTCGTATGGTGTTAAATCTACAACTGGGGTTCACTGTCCTCTTCCTTGCCCCGCAGGATTACCTGGTCAATGCACAATTCGCGGATATAGCCGCCATTACGCAGGTTGGCCGAAGTTGCGCTTCCCTGTACTATCATTGTAGGATAGCAGAAGCGAAGGTCCTTGTAGGAATAGGGGAATTTAAAGTTTTCGAGCACCTTGATGGTGTCCACTTTCTTGGCATCGTAGTCAATCTCGACTGCTGTGGTGGTGGCATCCGATGCTGCGCCGTTGTTGTAGCGCAATTGTACTTTGAACTTGTTCTTGCACTTGCCGGCAACAGAGTCGACGTAGAGCGAATCGTAGAATACCGAGTCGAGTTCACCCTTTTCGGAAATAGTGGTGTACCAGTAGGGAACCATTACGATATATATATCATACTTGCCGCTCATCACTTCTCCGTAGTGTCCGGTGACGTCGCTCTTGTTCGTGGGGGTCAGACGGATGTTGCCATGCAACTTGATCTCGCCCTTGGGATGTGTGGTGCCCTTCGGCTTCATCAGATAGAAGTTGTCGCGGCTAACCTTGCCATACTTGTCGGCCACTGCAGCAAATCCCGAGTTGCTGAACGACTTTGTCTGGCCGGTTCCAGTGTAGTACTTGTCGCTCGACTGGTAGTAGTAGGCACCACCGGTGACTTCCACAATCACAGGAGCCATGTAGTAGTCGAGTGGGAATGCCCACTTGTCAACCTTGTAGGCGTATCCGTTGCTCATCTTTATACGCTGGCCGTTGAACAGTTCGGTCTTGTTCCAATCCTCGCTTGAGCGGATGGTATCTCCATACGTATTGTAGAAGTACTCGGCCGTGTCGCCCTTCGTCTCGATGAATGTCTCCAATGTCCATGGAGTGCCGTTCTCGTATCCACCAATCTTGGGCTGCTTGTGGATGTTGAACAGCAGGGGATAGGTGAGGTCCATCTTGATGTTCTGATCCATGAGCGAGTCCACATTGTAGTCCTTCATGGTTTCAGTCGTACCAACATTGCCTTTGTTACGGTTCTCGTAAGTCGGTGCGTAGTTGTAGAGGGGCTTCAGGCGCTCGTATGCCTCGGTCCATGCGGCATCGCTGGGGAGAATCATGATGTACATGGAGTCCTCCTGTTGGATGTTACTGCCACCTCCCAGACCTTTCAGTACCGACATGTACTTCTCCTGATTGGTGCGGGGAAGATACGAGTAGCTGTTGATAAGCAGGTTACTTGTGGTGTAGATGCTGTCCACGTAGGTCGGATTACCGTTCTTGTCGGGCAGTCCTTCGATGCTCGCATTAGGATTGAAGTACGTGGTGTCCTTGCCGATGAAGAATTCGTGGAGCAGGGGCAGTTCGCCGCTGTACTTGATATACTCATAGAAGTTGTACTCAAACGGGGTCTTGCCTTTCAGTGTATGGAGTACTCCGTTCAGGGCTGGAATGTTCTTCCGATTAATCTTCACGCCTTCAAGCGTTTCCTCAACGCGGTCGAAGATGAGGTTCTTGCTGTTGAACATCTTAATCGTGTCGATTTCAGTACCGGAGAGATTGTGACGCCAGAGTGCAATGTGGTTGCGTACGAGCTGCTGTTCCAGATTGTAGCCGTTGGTCTTGGCCATTTCCAGCCATTTCTTGTACTCTTCCTCGGTGAAGTAGTCGTTTTCGGGAGCCCATACGGTGCACACCTGTCCGCTACTCAGGACGTCAGCATACGTGTAGTTTGCCACGGGGTGCGTATCGTCCTTGTAGTATTGTGCGTGTTGCAGGATGTCTGCAAAACGTGTCAGATTGGGATCAGTACTGATTTTCTCCCACAGGGTCTCAGTGGCGTTGGCCTCTTCGTCCAGTGTCGGAAAGTAGT
Source organism: Bacteroidaceae bacterium (assembly GCA_024680695.1). GTDB lineage: Bacteria > Bacteroidota > Bacteroidia > Bacteroidales > Bacteroidaceae > Physcousia. The sequence continues at coordinate 20,040 of JAILBW010000128.1, read as the reverse complement.
GATCGTCATAGTCGGAACAACTGGGCGTGGCCATGATGAGCGCACCGATGGTCATTGTTCCGAGATACTTGTTGAATTTTCTTTTTGCCATATCTTTGCTGTTGTTTGTTCCTTTCGGATGAGATTTTGTTCTTCGTGTTGTCCGATATATCTATCCGAGAGGATAGGCATTGACAATTTTATTCTTTTACTGTTCTCTACTTTTGTGTGTCGTCGAAATGGTTTAGTTGTCATACTTCGACTTGTTCCACACTGGATTCTGTAAGATCTTGCCGTCGCTGGCCTTGACCTCCATGTAATAGATGGGGCAGTAGAGTCCGTAGCGATTCTTGAAGCGGTGGGTCAGCACGGTGGCCAGTTTCTGTACGCTGACCTCCATATAGTCTTTCACCATCTTCTGAACGCCTGTCTGTCCGTCGCCTACGAATTTCTCGTCGGTGCTCTCTCGCTCGTCTGCCGATTCCTTGGTGCTGTCACTGTTGCGCTCGGCATAGCGTACGAGGTCGAACCAACGTTTGCCCTCGGCGATAAGCTCTATCTGGCGCTCGTTCATTACCAACTTCACGAGGTCGGAACCAGTGGAAGGTGCGTTGCCGTATGTGCCGCTGTTGATATCGGTGTCCACTTCGCGGTAGTTCTTGAAGTCGCAATAGGAACGGCGGTGTATGGCATTCACCAGTCGCTTACATTCGTTGTTGTTTTCCGTGCCGCCAAGGCAGGCCAGAGCTTCGGCCTTCATCAGCATCACGTCTGTCATACGATAGACGATCCAGTTCTGGTAGCTGTAAGCTTCTACTGTGACGTAGATCTCGCGGTTTGCTCCTTCGGTCAGCGTTACCTCGGGTGTCATGTACTTGACGCAATAGAATCCGCCTACTGTTCCTGATGACGAATTGCCGCTGCCTGATTCTGTACGGATCTGATCGGTGCATGAAATCCAAAAACGTGAATCGTACTGCTGCTCGGTGGCGTTGTTGGCGTATGCGGCAAGGAATGCCTCCTGGCTGACGGCAAGATGAGTTCCGTCGTTAAATCCGTAGAGGCTGTTTACGATATCGTTTCTGCGGCTGTCACCCTGACTAAACTGCAACTCGAAAATGCTTTCGATGCTGTTGCCGTTTGTGATTCCGTTTATTGACATGCCACTTCCATAGAAGATGCTGTTCTGAGCCTCAAGTCTGGGGTTGATCTCGTTGGAGGAGCTAACCTCTTCGAAGTCATTGTACACCATGTCGCAGTTCTCGAGGCCGAAGTTGATGGTCCTCTGCTGCGAGAAGTTGTAGGTGCCACTGCTTTCCTCCTGGTTCTGATAGGCCAGTGCGGCAAGTGACTTGTCGGCATATTCAATACTCTTCTGATAGTCGCCAACGACGGAGTGGGCCACGAGGCCGGTATCCACGGCAACTGTGTCAGCGGAGTTCTTGCCGAAGCGTCCCTGATGCAGTGAGGCGCGCCACAGGTACATGTCGGAAAGCATGGCATAGATGGCACAGTTCGTGATCATGCCCTTGCTGTCCTGTTTGCTGACGAAGCGGTTACGAGCTTGGCCTTGTACCTTCTCGCAGTCGAGGATGATAGAGTCGAGGATGTCCAACTGCGTGGTGAGTCCGAAGGTTTCAATCTGCGTGTCGTTGTTGATGACTTTTGTGGTGTAGGGTACATCCTTGAACGCGCGTATCAGATAGAAGTAGTTCAGGGCGCGCAGGGCCACCATCTCGGCCCGAATCTGAAGCCATTCGGCGGTGGTGAACTGTTTGTCCTTTTCGAGTACTTCCTCGCCGTGCTGGAGTACCTTGTTACAGTAGTTGATTGTCGTGTAGAACTCTCCCCATTGGAAGATGCTCATACTCGAGTCGGGCATACCTTGCTTGATTTCTTCATACATGTCTCTGCTGCCCTGTGCACTGTTGGTGTTCGGGTTGATGATGAAGACATCGGAACGCATGTCGCCCCACAATGCCATTTTGTTGACCGTGGATGCCATGTGCTGATAAGCCGCATAGCGCACACCCTCGAGGTCGTTCTTGTCCTCCCAGAACTGCTCTTCCACCACACGGTCTTGGGGATAGACGGTCAGCCAGTCTTCGCATGAGGTCGTACTCACCGCGAAGAGACCCAGCAAGCAGGTGTATTTGAATATATTCGTTCTTTTCATATTCGTATCGTTTTTTAGAAGCCGAGGTTAAGACTGCATGTGAATGACTTGGAGCGCGGCGTACGGCTGTTGTCCATACATACGCTGAAACCACCGGGAGAAACGTCGGGATCCACGCCCGTGTACTTGGTCCATACCCAAATGTTGTTCACCGATGCGAAGAGCTTGAGCGTCTTGACACCGAACTTTTTCAGCTTTGCAGGATTGAAGTCGTAGTTCACCTGAAGGTACTGGAAGCGCAGATAGTTACCATTCTCCACGTAGCGGTCGCTGGGCAGTGAGTTGTAGCTGCGGAAGCCAAGCTTCGATGACAAAGCACGCGGGATAACTGGACCGTCGTTGCCGTCGCCGTTCTTGCGCCAGCGCCATGTGGTGGCAAAGCTTTGGTTGTCGTTGTTACGCATGCTTTCGTAGGTCATACGTGCCATGTTCACGATCTTGTTGCCCATACGGAAGTTGAAGCCCGTGTTGATGGAGAAGCGTCCGTAGTAGAAGGTGAAACCAAAACCACCACTGCACTTGGGGTTCGAGTTGCCCAAGTAAACCATATCGTATCGGTCGATCTGTCCGTCGTGGTTGATATCTTCGTAGATAGCGTCACCACCCTGGAACTGATAACGGTAGCTCTCGTTGTAGCAATAGTACATTGGCAGGGGGATTCCCTTGGCATCGGTCAGCATGTTGCCATCGGCGTCGTATGCGATGGGGCATGTAGCATTCTTGTCGCCACGACGGAGTGCTGCTGCTGCGGTGTTGATGGGGTAGTCGTGATCGGGTTTGCCGTTTCTGTCGGGTCCGTAACCACTGTTGTCCACCTCGGCATAGCCGTAGGAGTTGATGGATGCTGCTGTGTAGCCGTTATGGTCGTAGTCGTAGCGATATACGCCCTTGTAGCGCAGACCGTAAATGGAACCCAGTGCGTTGCCAATCTGTACGCGCCTGTTGTAGTCAAGGTTGCTGGGCTGGTAAGCTTCGGAGCCGTTCAGCGACTCGAGCAGCAGCGGGTTCATCTCTTCCACTTCGTTGAAGTTCTGTGCAATGTTGCCACGTACTTTCATGGAGAACTTGCCAATCTTCAGGATGCGGTTGGTGGAGCCGTTGAGCTCCCATCCCTTGTTGCGCATCGTACCGGCATTGGCCTTTGCCAGGCTGCTGAAACCGTTGGCACTTGGGATTGTCAGACCGTACATCAGCAGGTCGGTGGTCTTCTTGTTGTAAACCTCAAAGTTGAAGTTGATGATGTCCACAAAGCCGAGGTCGAAACCGAGGTTCCACTGTTGTGTCTTCTCCCAGCGGAGCTCAGTCAGTGCGAGGCTCTCGGGGATAATCACAGAGTGACCGTTGTAGTGGCCGTGGGAAGCATACTTGTTATACTGGTTGTAGCTGCCAGTACCGGTGTTACCAGTGATACCCCATGTGGGACGGAAGGAGAGCATGCTTAGCACGCCGCGGCTCCAGTCCATGAAGTGCTCGTCGATGATATTCCAACGACCTCCGATCGAGGGGAAGTGTCCGTACTTGTGTCCCTTACCGAATGCGGTGTTACCGTCGGTACGGATGTTGGCATCGAGTGAATACTTACCCTTGTAGGAATAGTGTACTTGCTCGAAGAAGCTGTGGCTGCGCCATTCGTTCTCGCTTGCCGATGCGCTGCGGAGCAGAGCTACTACGGTCGGGTCAGTAATCTGGTCGGGTACGTTCCACAGACCAAGGTTCTGCGAGCTACTGGTACCTGTGTACATTTCGAAGCGGGCCAGTGCGCTGAGGCTGTGGTCTTTGTTCTTGAATGCCGAGTAGTAGAGCAGTTCGTGACGTGTGGTGAACTCCATTGACTTGTACTCGAAGTTCGACACGTAGTTACGTTCGTTGCTGTGATCGTCTGTCGTATTGTCGCCACCCCAAACCCAAGGCATGGGCTTCAGCTCGCTGGGGCAGTACATGTCGCGGCTGGTGTTGTAGATGTTCAGCTGGACGTCGCCCTTGTAGTTGAACTGATGGTGGTCGTTATCGGTGCCGAGGAACTTGTACTCGATGCTGAACTGCGGAGTCAGGTTGTACTGCTTCTCCTTGTTGCGTGCGTTGAGTGCGCGTGCCACGGGGTTGCCATTCCAGAACATGTCGGCCAGGTCGTACGATGTGTACATACCATTGTTGGAACGACGGGAGATACTACCACTTGCATAGTTGGCTGCGAGTGGCAACATGTTGAAGTAGTTGCCAGTCTTGATGCCCTGTGCGTCATACTCCCAGATGCTCATGTTCGGCATAGCCTTGTAGGCGCGACCGAGGATGTCGCTACTACCTCCGCCCTCCACGTAGTGCTTGTTGTTTGTGGTGAACGTCATGTTGATGTTGCTCTGGAACTTGATTCGGTCGCTCACCCAGTAGTCGAGGGCCGAGGAGGTCGTGAATCGGTCGAGCTTCTGTCCGATGATGGAACCTGTGCTCTTGTCGTAACCGGCACTGATGCGGAAGAGGGCTTTCTCACCACCACCGGAGAGTGTGACATAGTACTTGTTCTCCTTACCGAACTGTCTTACGGCGTCCACCCAGTCTGTGTTGTGGCTGAAGTGGTTGTATACGTAGGGATACTCCTGGTTGTAGTCGAGCTCGAGCAGGCTTGTGGGCACCTGCAGGGGGTTGTAGTATGCCTCCTTGAGCATCATAGTGTATCCGTCACCGTTCAGCATCTTGTATCCGTCGGGCTGCCATGTGCCGTTGAACTTGTAGTTAAAGAACACGCTCGTCGGGCCCTTACGTCCGCGGCGCAGCTTGATTTCGATTACACCGTTCGAACCTCTCGAACCCCACTTGGCTGCGGAAGCGGCATCCTTGAGCACCGTGATGCTCTCGATGTCCTCGGGGTTCACGTTAAGCAGTGTCGAGAACTGCTCCTCGTTGTCCATGGTTTCGAAGTTGATGTAAGTGTCCTTCAAGTCGTCGGGCAGTTCGAAGATGTGGTCGTTCACGACAATCAGAGGCTGGGCATCACCATTGATGGTGGTGGTACCACGCAGACGCATCGTCGTTCCTGAACCAAGGTTACCAGAGTTGGGCACGATATCGAGACCGGCAATCTGTCCTTGAAGGGCTTGGTCTACGGACTCGAATGCGAGACCTTCCATGTCGTCCATGCTGAACTTCTGTACTGCACCGGCGTACTCACGGGCTGGAATCTCAAGTCCAGTGGTGGGTGCTTTCTCCTTTGCGGTTACCTGAAGTTCGGGAATGGTGCGGCTGTTGTCCTGGAGTACTACTTTATATACACTCTTGGCACCAATCTTTGACTGGAAGGGCTTGAAGCCCACGTAGCTGATGATAAGCGTATTGTTCGGGTCCTTGATATTCATGGTGAAGTTACCATTCATATCGGTGATGGTCTGGCTTACAATACGGTTATTTTTATCTTTCTCGACAACGGTGGCCTGCGGCAGGACATCGATATCGTCCGACACAGTTCCAGAGATACGCCGTTGCTGTGCGCTTGCAGGGAGTGCCATCAGGGTCACTACCCCAAGCAGTATAAGCTTAGATATTTTCTTCATAAGTCAATAATGTTATTTAATCGGGGATAGCGTATCTCTCCAGATATCTCTTTGCACTGGCGGGTGTCTCCCAGATGATGCTGTGGTTGCCGTCGGCTCCCAGCTCTGTATGGTTCAGACATGCGTCGATGCTGTGAATCACACAGGCGCTGGAGGCATCCAGAGTGATTCGCTTGCTACTGGTGGACATGGGTACGCCAATGGGTGAACTGGAGCAAACGATGTCGCGTGCGAGGACGTTGGGTTCGCCAACGGTCGGTATCATCACATGGTTGAGAGGACCGTCATATTTGCCCGTAGAGGAATTGAAGGCGTGCGTATCGTCGCATACTCGCAGAATGGTCTTTCCGCCTTCCTTTACGCGGTCAACGTGTACCTTGCAGAACAGACCGAGGTCGCGGTCGTAGCTGGAGGTTACCCACTCTTCCTCTGGAAGTGTGCTGTTGTCAGCAAATACTGAGTTGTCGAGGAAATGGTAGCGGATGAAGTTGGTCAGGTAGAGAATCTTGGCCTGGATGCGCAAGCTGTCTGTGGCAGTTGCCAGTTCGGTGGTCGGTGCATCCACCGAGTCGCCGAGTTCGGCATCCCATACGCGTTCTGTCTTACAATGTGCCTCGTAGTCGGCCTTTATCTCGTCCCAGGTGGGCAGACCGTGTGCGATTGCATTGTCGATTGCGGCATTCGTCGGGATGAATGCGGTGTAGCGATAATTGTTAAAGAATTGGATGTTGTAGTCCAGACCGTTGTCGTTCACGAAAATGGTGAACTTCTTCATTGCGCTGCGACGTTCGCTTTGGCTCAGGTTGATGTCCACAAGGCCGCATCCGTAGATGAGTTCCTCGTCCACCTCACACAGGTCGTAGAAGCGCAGGTAGGGATCGTCTACGTACATCTGAACGCTGTCTTTCACCTTCCAGCACTCATCGTCGGTCAAGATGCTGTAAACGCTTCGGTATGTGGGGATAAGCGGCGCGTTGAGAATGTAGGTCTGTCCGTTCTTGAGGCTCTCGAATGCCTTGGTCACGAGGCAGGTGTCCACGCCGGGATTCTCGCTGGAGATTCCCTGACGCTGGTTCTCGAGCTGGAAGCCTCCCCAAACCTGTGTAACGGTTCCGTTCTCGTCGCGGGCCACCTTGATGGCGTTACCGTTCTTTGACAAGAAATATTCATCCTCTCCGTGGATGGGGTTCGTACCGTCGTGCACGATGGTGTGGCTCTCGAGGATATCCTTCAGACGGTTGGTGATCTCCTGCTGCTGGATAGATGCACCCTGTCCCGTAATGGCACGTCCGGTGACACCGGTAGCGGGGTCGTAGTTGATACACTTCGAGTTGATGGGGAATGCCTGGTTGCGGTAGGTGAACTGGATGAGTCGCTTCGAGGTGCTCTTGAAGGATGTCGGGTCATAGTAGTACTGCAGGGCTGCGTCGCTGGGCAGGAAGAATGTGAACTCACTCTGCATGGCCTTCAGGTAGGCGTAGTAGTTAAGTCCCATGTAGTCGGTGCCAGACGAACCATTGTAGATGGCCCACTTTATAATATTATTAGTAGTACTAATGTATGCGGGCGATGTTACGGAGGTGTAGTCGGCCGGTCCGTAGATGTCGCTCATGATGTAAACAGCACCGTTGCAGGCCAGGAGGCAGGTGTCGATCTTGTCGATATCCTCGGCGTAGAAGAGCTGTTCCTGTGCGTCGTCGCGCAGCTTGGTCATCTTGCTGGGTACGCTTCCCACGAAGGAGCGGAGCATGATGATGTTGATGAGGGCCTGAAGTGTACCGAGAGGAATCTGGTCGATTTCGCGGTAGAGTGCATCGTATGCCTCGGGGCTGATGGTCTCGCCTGGTCTCAGTGCGATGAGGTTGGCCACGTTGTTGATGTTGGCATAGGTCTCGATGAGCTGCAGACCACCACCCTGGGTGAAGTAGGTCCAGAGGGCATCATCGCTGGGCACGAACATGGCAGCCATGTCCTTCTCAACGTCCGTCTCGTCGCGGAACTCGTTCCATCCTGGGTCGAACTTCAGCGAAGGAATAATGTCCTTGCTGGTGTCGTCCTTATAGGGCATGTAGGGGTTGTATGTTCCGTTGGGGCCGGGCTCCTGAGCGAGTGGTCTGTGTCCGGAACTATTGTCGGAGAAGTAGCGCTTCACGAAGATGGAGTCGTTGTCGGCCCATTTCTCGCCGCGCGACTTCATGATGTTCTTGTAGAGCAGTGTGAAGTTTGGCGTATAGAACGGTGCGCAGTAACGATCGAGCATGTGGCTGAAGATGTTGGTGCGTCCGTTGCTGTGAATCACCTCGGCCATGTTGGCCAGCGGCACGAGCGGCTTCTCGGTCACGTTTACATAACCGTTCTCGCAAACAACATCTTTCTCGCGGAGGAGCGCGTCATAGATGTGCACGTCGCTCGTAACGCGAGGCCTGCCCATGAAGATGGCGAAGTCCTCGTCCGTCACGGTGTTCTTCGACATGTGCTCCGTCGTGAAGTGAAGCATCATGGAGGAGTGTGCGTCCTTCAACAGATAGAGTCCGTTGCCTTCGTTCTCGGGACGGAATCGTGCCCAATAGTCCTTGTCCACATTACTGTAGCTGTAGGGGATTCTGTCTGGCGTCTCCCAGCATACGGTATCGGTGACTTCCACGTCCGTGTAGCGGCGCATGTATTCGCCACGCACGGGGCGTGTGTTGCCACTACCCTCGCTGCTGGCCAAGTTCTCCATCACGATGGAGTTGTTGAGCATACTGGTGTGGATAAGCAATTTCTTCTGTGCCACACTCAGGTTCTCGTAGCTTGTGGCGTAGTGCCAGGGGTCTGCCTCGGGCAGCTGGGCGTTCTTCTTGAAGAATTCCTCCCATGCCTTGTCGTCAGCTACGAAGACGGTCTTGGAACCTGTGCGATCCAGCACGTCGCTGAGCGGACGTACGTTCTCGGGATTCACATCCTTGTCGGCCAATAGGCGCAAATACGTGTTAAACGTAAGATGCACTTTGGAACCGTCGTCAAGTTCTCGGTCGATGCCATCCTGCAGGCTTTGGTAGATGCTGGTGTTCAGCCAGACGGGCTTTTCGTCGTCAAGCTTGAAGGGATCCTCGCATGCATACAGAAGTCCACAAGATGCCAACAGGCACATCATCCGTGATGAATACCTGCTCCAGTTGTTGAAACGTTTTCTCATACGCATAATTTAGGTTATTTTTGTTTGATTTGTTTAATTTCATTAAAGATTTTCACATTTCTACTCGCTTAACAAAGCAAATTTAAGTATTTTTTATAGAACGCCGTGCCGTCGGGGACTTTTTTCCTTAAAGTATTAACACAATTTAACAGATAAAGGTGAAAAATCGTCAAGAGAAGTGCCTTCTTGCCCTTGTTTCTGCTCTAAAAGTAGGTTGACCGGCTCTTTTTCTTGTCTCATCGAGTTGCAAGTCGCAGCATGGTCTGGAGTGTGTGCTATTTTGTATACTTTAGGTTGGTTTTAGACTTGGCTTTGAAACTGACAAACACAACAGCAAGCTGGAACCGATACGACAGCAAGCAGGAGCCGGAACGACAGCAAGCAGGAGCCGGAACGACAGCAAGCAGGAACCGATACGACAGCAAGCAGGAGCCGGAACGACAGCAAGCAGGAGCCGGTGTGACAGCAAGCAGATTGTTGTCGGACGCATTCATTTCGATTCTACATTTTTTTGATTTTTCGCGCGAGACTCCCTTGATGCGTTGCAAGTCATTGGATATAAATATATTAAGTGGAGGGAGTTTGTTTTGAAACTCCCTTGAAACTCCCTCGAAACTCCCTTTAAGCACCCTGACTTTCTCGGTGTAAGGGGAAAAAGGTGGTACCATTAATGGCTTGGGAGGGAATCTCAAGGGAATCTCAAGGGAGTTTCAAAACAAACTCCCTCCACGTAAAACTTTTATATACAGATATTTATAACGCAATAAGGGAATCTCGCTGAAAAAACGATTTTTTTGCGCAGATTGGGGGGTGCTGCAATTATTTCTATTGCCAAGGACAAATTTTTCCTTTGTTATTTGCGCAAGCATTTGCCATCAAATGTGCATTGGCGTGAGACTTAATTGCCTTCAGCGGTTGTCTGTTAAATTGTTTACAAACTTTGCTTCATGTCCCTGCCGTGTAATGTGTTGCCTACGAAAGTAAGTATCTCTGCCTCCTGATTCGGATGAAACCAGTTGATCTCTTTGTCTCTTTGGAACCATGTCATTTGTTTCTTGGCATAAACGCGCGTGTTTTTCTTGATGCGTTCTACTGCGTCAATGTATGACATCTTTCCGTCGAAGTATGCAAAAATTTCTTTATATCCTACGGTGTTGAGGGCATTCTCATGGCGATAGGGAAGCAATGCCCTCGCCTCTTCCAGAAATCCTTCGTCCATCATCTGCTCCACGCGGCAGTTGATGCGGGAAAAAAGTTCTTCTCGTGGGCGCTGAAGTCCTATTTTGACGATGTGGAAAGGTCTTGGTTTATGCTTCTGTGTGCGAAATGACGTATAGGTACGCCCTGTGGCATAGCAGATTTCCAGTGCGTGGATGACGCGTTGCGTATTTCTCTGATCAACAATCTGGTAGTATTCGGGATCCATGAGGCGTAGTTCCTCGAGCAGTGGCGCCAGGCCTTCTGTGGAATAGCGCGAGCGAAGGAAACTACGTGTCTCGTTGTCGATGGTGGGGATGTCGTCGATCCCTTTGCACACTGCATCGATGTATAACATGCTGCCTCCGGAAAGCAAAAGTGCTGAGTGTGTTGCGGATAGCTGTTGAATGAGGTCGAGCGCGTCGGCTTCGTATCTTGCGGCGCTGTAGTAGTCACTCAGGTCGAGCGTACCGACGAAGTAGTGTGTGGTGCGCTCCAATTGTTGTGGCGTTGGCGCAGCTGTGCCGATACGCATTCCACGAAAGAGTTGTCGGCTGTCGCAGTTCAGGATGGGACTTCCTATGTGGTCGGCAATCTTCAGTGCAAGTTCCGTCTTGCCAACGGCCGTGGGGCCCAACAGGACGAATAGTGTCATGGCTGCCTACTGCTCGCTTATTTCAAAACCTTCAAGATCTATCTCGCCTTCGTCGAAATCTTCGTCTCCGTAAAACTCTGTATTGTCTGTTTCCTCGGATTTCTCAGGCTTTGTAATCTCCGACTCGTCTGTCAGATACTGAGCTGGTGCTTTTCCGTGTCGTCGGCTTACAATCGGGTTTGGCTGTGGTTGCCCGAAAAGGTTTTCGGACAGTTCCATGAGAAAGTATCGCTGCTCTTCTGGGTCGAAGACGTATGCCAAGTGCTGTCCCTCCTCCTCGAGAAAGTCGCTCACCGGCGTGTCGTCCATGAGAAAGAGGTCCTCGTCGATGGCTGTGTCGCCTGTGTCTGTCTGCCGGATGCGTTGCTGGATGCGCCATTCCTCATCGCAGATAAGGAAACTATGGTTGTGTCCGTCGGCATAGTGGCATGCCTCCTGAATCAGGCGGTGCAACTCGAAGAAGGTGGCGTCGGCATCGAGTTTCAGTTCCAGCACGAAGTCTTCGACCTCTTGGCTGAAGAGAGTGAGTTTCAGAGTCATTGCAGTTGTTTAGGCGTGTTCTGATAATAAAAAAACAGGTGGATTATCTTTGTCTTTGCCTTTCTCTTTTTGGCATCTGTGTCTCCAATTCCTGGAACCATAGCTCGCTACGCTTCTTCGGCCTTGAAGTCACATCTGCTCAAAAATAGCCTAAGCATAGCTCAAAGCTTAATTTTTAGACCCCACCTTTATCGGATGAATCCGCGCTTGCTGGAGCGGATGAAGTCAAGGATGTATTGTATCTCCGGGCTCATGGGAATCTCCTGTTCGACGCGAGTCAGCAGGTCGTTCAGCTTGCCTGTGCCTTGCAGGATAATCTGGTAAGCCTGATGAATGTTGTTGATTATCTCTCGGTCGAAATTGCGCCGCCTCAGCCCGACGGTGTTTAGTCCGCAGAAAGCTGCGGGGTCGCGTGCGATCATACTATAAGGGGGGATGTCTTGACTGGAACGTGTGCCGCCGCCCACCATGGTGTATCCTCCGATTCGGCAGAATTGGTGGATGAGCACGCTGGCGCTCAGTATGGCATTGTCATCTACAACTACCTCGCCGGCCAGTTTCGTACTGTTGCCGATGATGCATCCGTTGCCGATAAACACGTCGTGGGCCACATGCATTCCCTCCATGAGCAGGTTGTTGTTGCCCACGATGGTTCTTCCCTTGGCCGCAGTGCCTCGGTTGATCGTCACGTTCTCTCGTATCTTGTTGTTGTTTCCGATTTCGGCTGTGGTGTCTTCACCTTGAAACTTGAGATCCTGTGGTATTGCGCTGATGACGGCACCAGGGAAGAAGATGTTGCCAGAGCCGATGCGAGCGCCGTAGAGTATGGTGACGCTATTCATCAGTACATTGTCGTTTCCGATTACTACGCCTCGGTCGATGTAGCAGAAGGGACCGATTTCACAGTTCTCTCCGATGACGGCCTCGGGATGTATGTAGGCCAAAGGGCTGATTTTGCTCATAGTGTGTGTCGCTATGGTGTTTATTTATTCTTGATGACTTGTGCCGTGACGACAGCCTCGGCGATGCAGTTCTCTCCCACAAAGGTGAACCCTTGCATCGTGATGATGCCGTGTGAGAGCGGCGTGAGGGGTTCCACCTTGAAGATGAGTGTGTCGCCGGGCGTGACTTTCTGCCGGAACTTTACGCCGTCGATCTTCAGGATGTATGTGCTCCATCGTTCTGGTTCTTCCATTTGATTGAGCACCCATAGTCCGCCAGTCTGTGTCATTGCCTCGATGATCAGCACGCCTGGCATCACGGGCTCTTCGGGGAAATGCCCTTGGAAGAAGGGCTCGTTACTCGTAATGTTTTTCATTGCGACGATGCTGTCAGGCTTCATGTCAAGCACCTTGTCCACCAGCTGCATGGGATAGCGGTGAGGTAGCAGATGGCGTATTTGGTTCACGTCCAACAAAGGTGTCGCGTTCAGGTCGATGCGCGGCGCCTGCACGTCGTGCTTGCGTATCTCCTTGCGCATGATGCGGGCGAACTTATTGTTTATTGTATGGCCCGGACGGGTCGCAATGATGCGCCCCTTGATAGGACGGCCAATGAGCGCCATGTCGCCGATGATGTCGAGTAGCTTGTGTCGTGCAGGTTCATTCTCCCAGACGAGCGGCTTGTGCTGCATGTATCCGAGTTCGTTGGCATTGTGAGGCTCTGCCCCGGTGAGTTTGCACAGCTTGTCCAGATTCTCCTGACTGGTGCGATTCTCGTAGATGACGATGGCGTTGTCCAGGTCGCCGCCCTTGATGAGGCCAGCCATCAGCAGAGGTTCTATCTCGCGCACGAAGACGAAGGTGCGGGCTGCCGATATCTCGCTGTCGAAGTCGTCCATGCGGTCGAGAGTGGCAAACTGGCTGCTGAGCACTTTGCCTTGGAACGAGATCATGGTTGTGATGGAGAAATCCTCGTCGGGCAGCAAGGTAATGCATGCGCCGCTGTTTTCGTCGCGGAACTCCATCTTCTTTGTGATGACAAAGTAGTCCTTGGGAGCATCCTGCTCCTTGAGTCCTACGCGCTGTATCTCTTTCACGTAGCATGCAGCGCTGCCGTCCAGAATGGGTATCTCGGGCCCATTCACTTCGATGAGAACATTATCAACGCCATGCGCGTAGAGGGCTGCCATTGCGTGCTCGACAGTGCTGCATCGGGCTTCTCCCTGTGCCAGCACCGTACCTCGTTGTGTGTCCACCACATTTTCGGCCACCGCATCAATGGTCGGTTTTCCGGGAAGGTCGATGCGCTGAATCTTGTATCCGTGGTTCTCGGGAGCAGGTCGGAAGGTGGCAGACAGGTGGAGTCCTGTGTGCAGACCCTTTCCACTCACCGAGAAACTGTCGTTCAGAGTGTTTTGTTTCAACATGTCTCGTTATAAGTTATCCTGCAATTGTGCAGGGTTGGTGAGCAGAGCTATCTGCTCTTGCAGTTCTTTAATCTGTTTCGTGAGGCGATTCACTTCGTTCCGCATTTCGGGCAGGTTCTTGAATACTGCGCTGCAACGCCAGAAGGTCTTGGCGTCGATGGCGGGTGAGCCTTGCAGTGCCATTCCCTCTTTCTTGACGGAGTTCGGTACACCGCCCTGTGCCCCTACCAATGTGCGGTTCGGTATTGTGGCGTGTCCAGCGATGCCTACCTGCCCGCCGAACATGCACCATTCTCCTATCTTGGTGCTTCCGGCTACGCCTACTTGCGACGACATGACGGTGTCCGCACCCACTTCGCAATTGTGGGCAATCTGCACCAAGTTGTCCAGTTTCACGCCGCGGTGAATGAAGGTACTGCCCATTGTGCTGCGGTCGATGCATGTATTGGCGCCTATCTCCACATCGTCTTCGATGGTGACGATGCCTATCTGAGGTATCTTCTCGTAGCCCTTCTCCGTCGGTGCAAAGCCAAAACCATCGGCGCCGATTACGCAGCCGGCATGTAGGATGCAGCGCTGGCCCACCCGGCAGTCGTGGTAGATGACAGCGTTACTATAAATCTCGGTGTCAGCGCCTACACTGGCATTCCGTCCGATGGTGACATGCGGATGCAGCACACAGCCGCTGCCAATCTCCACTCCCTCGGCGATGGCCACAAACGGACCGATGTAGCATCCCTCGCCTATCTTTGCTGTGGGGTCGATGAATGCCAGTTCGCTGATGCCTGTGCGCTTGGGCTTCATGCTTTCGTAAATTTGCAACAGTTTCGCAACCGTCTCGTAGGGATTGTCCACGCGGATAAGTGTGGCCTTTGTCTCTCCCTCCAGTTTGAAGTCTCGCGCGACAAGCACGATGCTGCTTTCTGTCTCGTAGAGGTAATGAGCATATTTGGGATTCGCCAGGAAACTGATGCATCCGGGGCGTCCCTCTTCAATTTTAGCAAAGTTATTCACTACGGCTTTGGGGTCACCTTCCACGGTCCCTTGCACCAAGCCGGCAATCATTTCTGCACTAAATTCCATGTCTGTCTAATTCAATTTCCATTTGTTGCTGCACTTCGTGTGCCTTTTCGGCTGCCACCTTGTCAAAGTACTCTGTGTTGTCGGCATATATGATGGCGCGGCTGCTGTTGACCAGCAAGCCGATGTCCTCGGTCATGCCATACTTGCACACCTCCTCGAGGCTTCCGCCCTGGGCACCGATGCCGGGTACGAGCAGGAATGCATTAGGTGCAACCTGGCGAATGTCCTGGAACATCTCGCCCCTTGTTGCGCCTACGACGTACATCAGGTTTCCGTCGTTACCCCATTCGCGGCTCTTGCGGATGACCTTCTCGAAGAGCCGTTCACCATTCTTATCCTCTGTGAGCTGGAAGTCAAACGAGCCCTTGTTGCTGGTCAGGGCCAGAAGGACAACCCACTTTCCTTCGTATCCTTCGATGAAGGGCGTCACGCTGTCCTCTCCCATGTAGGGCGCCACGGTCAGTGCATCTACATCATACTCGCCGAAGAATGTGCGGGCATACATCTTGCTGGTGTTGCCGATGTCGCCACGTTTTGCGTCTGCGATGATGAACTGGTCGGGATAGTGCTCCTTCAGATACTTCACTGTCTTCTCGAAAGCCATGATACCTTTTACGCCGAAAGCCTCGTAAAAAGCCAGGTTTGGCTTATAGGCGATGCAGTAGGGAGCCGTGGCATCGATGATGGCCTTGTTGAAGGCGAAGATGGGATCATCTTCCTTCAGCAGATGTGTGGGTATCTTCTTTGTGTCGGTGTCAAGGCCGACGCAAAGGAAACTCTTCTTGCTTCGTATGTTTGCTACTAACTCTTGTCTCGTCATACCTTTATCTTTCTTTTAATTCCCATGGCTAAGCCTATCACAATACTGGCAAGCAGGAGAACTGCAATCCAGACAAGGAAGAACATGGGTGTGCTGTCTGCCTTTTCCATTCTCTCCAGGCAGGGTGGTGTCAGGAAACCTGCGATGAACACGGCAAGAAGGTCCGGCCAGTGCATCTTAAACGAATTCCTGACGCTGCTCCACGTCCATTCTCCTTTGATATCTTTGAACAGTCCCATATCGCCTGCAATGCTATGTCCTTACAGTTCTGATTCTTTTAGCCGTTCTGCATTCTCGGCCACGATGAGGTGGTCGATGCAGTCTTGTATCTGTCCGTCCATGAAGGCGGCCAGGTTGTAGATGGTGTATCCGATGCGGTGGTCGGTGATGCGTCCCTGCGGGTAGTTGTAGGTGCGTATCTTTGCGCTGCGGTCTCCGGTCGATACCATCGTCTTTCGCTTACTTGCGATGTCGTCGATGTATTTTTGGTGCTCCTTGTCATATATAAATGTTCGCAGGCGCGCGAGAGCCCGTTCCTTGTTCTTCGGCTGGTCGCGAGTCTCGGTACACTCCACAAGTATCTCCTCTTCGACGCCGGTGTTCGGGTTGCGCCACATATAGCGAGCGCGCACTCCCGACTCCACCTTGTTCACGTTCTGGCCGCCTGCACCGCTGCTGCGGAAGGTGTCCCACTTGATGGCGCCCTCGTTAATCTCGACGTCGAATTCCTCGGCCTCGGGCAAGACGGCCACTGTGGCTGCGCTGGTATGCACTCGGCCCTGAGTCTCGGTGACGGGAACGCGCTGCACTCGATGGACTCCCGATTCGTATTTCAATATGCCATACACCCCTTCGCCCGTCACGCTGAAGATAATTTCCTTGTATCCGCCCACAGCTCCTTCGCTATAGCTGCTCACGGCCATCTTCCATCCTTTTGCCTCGATATACTTGCTGTACATTCGGAAGAGGTCGCCGGCAAAGAGTGCGGCCTCGTCGCCGCCTGTGCCTCCGCGTATCTCCATGATGACGTTCTTTTCATCTTCGGGATCGGCCGGGACGAGCAGCAACTTTATCTCTTCCTCCAGTTCGGGGATGCGTTTCTCGCTCTCGGCCATTTCCTCGCGCAGCATCTCCTTGGTCTCGGCATCGTCCTCGATGGCCAGCATCTCCTTGGCGTCTGCCACATTCTGCAGGCAGCCCATGTATTCCTTGCGGGCCTTGACAATCTTGCCCAGATCCTTGTACTCCTTCGTCAGCTTGACATAGCGCTTCTGGTCGGCAATGACGGCCGGATCGGTAATCAGGGTGCTGACTTCTTCGAAACGGCTCACGATGCCATCCAGTTTGTCGAGTAGGCTATTACTTTCTGCCATGTCTCTTTCTTTTACGGAGTGTCTGTACATATTGCCACCATGCGAGCACCATGACGACGAGCAAGACTCCTATTATCACGTATTCCAACATATTGTCCTCTCCTTATTTGTTCTTCTCCTCTATTTTTCGCATATCGATGATGTAGAGGATGATCCATCCGACCGCTCCCAGCAGGAAGCCTGCCGCGAAGAGCCATTTGCCAGCCAGAGCACAGCGGAAGCAAGCCATGAGCAATGTCATGTAGCACATCATGAGGCCCATTTGGCGGACCCAGTCGCGAGTGGCGTAGTTCTTGATTTCTCTCATCATCGTATTGCGTTCCTCCCCTCTCTTGCTTCCCGGAGGATGAGGGAGTGTCTAATATTCAAATGTTCCGTATTCGCTCTTGATGGTCAGGCTCTTCTTGCCCTCCTCGATGTGTCCCACTACCTGTGCATCGATGTTGAAACTCTTGCTGATGGCAATCACCTTCTCGGCATCCTCGGGTGTCACGTAGATCTCCATGCGGTGTCCCATGTTGAACACCTTGTACATCTCGCTCCATTCGGTGCCGCTCTGCTCCTGTATGGTGCGGAACAGTGGCGGTATTGGGAACATGTTGTCCTTTACCACGCGGCAGGCGTCGCCCACGAAGTGCAGCACCTTCGTCTGAGCCCCGCCCGTACAATGCACCATGCCGTGAATGTGTGGGCGCATTTCGTCGAGCAGTCGTTTGATCACCGGCGCGTAGGTGCGGGTGGGGGAGAGTACGAGTTTGCCTGCCGTCAGCGGCGAGCCTTCTATCTGGTCTGTCAGGCGACAAGTGCCGCTATAGACAAGTTCCTTGGGCACTGCATGGTCATAGCTCTCGGGATACTTTTCGGCTAGGTATTTCGCGAAGACATCGTGGCGGGCGCTGGTGAGTCCGTTGCTCCCCATGCCTCCGTTGTATTCCTTCTCGTAGGTGGCTTGTCCCGAACTGCTCAGTCCCACAATGACGTCGCCCGGACGGATGCGGGCATTGTCGATGACGTCGCTCCGCTTCATGCGGCAGGTGACTGTGCTGTCAACGATAATCGTGCGCACCAGGTCGCCGACGTCGGCCGTCTCGCCGCCGGTGCCGTAGATGCCGATGCCCATCTGGCGCATTTCCTTCATCAGCTCGTCGGTTCCCTCGATGATAGCGCTGATCACCTCGCCGGGGATGAGCATCTTGTTCCGTCCGATGGTCGAGGAAACAAGGATGTTGTCCACCGCTCCCACGCAGAGCAGGTCGTCGGTGTTCATCACGAGCGCATCTTGTGCGATGCCTTTCCACACCCCGAGGTCTCCTGTCTCGCGCCAATACAAATAGGCCAGACTCGACTTCGTGCCGGCTCCGTCGGCATGCATGATGTTGCAGTATGCCGGGTCTCCGCCCAGAATGTCGGGAATTATCTTGCAGAAGGCTTGCGGAAAGATGCCTTTGTCGATGTGTCTTATTGCGTTGTGTACGTCTTCCTTTGCGGCACTTACGCCGCGAAGCATGTAACGTTGGTTGCTCATTTCGGTCGGGCTAAACTAATTCGGCTGCAAAGATAATGCAATTATCTTATATTTCCAAATTCTGAGCCTGCCACTTGTGAAGTTCGCATCCTTTTCGGACGAATAGAACACTTTTTTGCAGGAAAAGCGTACCTCTGACTTCGTCGCGCTCGACGCTTTGCGGCGCTTCTGCCCGCTTGCGGGTGTTGAAGAAGGTGCTCTCGTTCGGCGCTCGGCTCTGCCGCTTCTGCCTACAAAGTAGGCGTTGAAGAAAACTGCAAATAAATTTGACCAGCTGGTCGAATTTTGTCGCGACTCAACAAACAAATGCCCGCATTTCTTTGTGTTTGCTCCAAAATTTGTATTTTCGCTCACTTATCCGTACCTCTGACTTCGTCGAAGGTACTTTCGTTCGGAAAACTGCAAATAAATTTGCGTTTTCGCTCACTTATCCGTACCTTTGCTCTCGCAAAACAAGTTGTGTGATGGAAAAACGCGAAATAGAACTTGCAGTTATTGATGCAAATACACTTACCTGCATTGGCATGAAGTCCTTGCTCCACGACCTTCTGCCTGAGGTGCAAGTGCGCTGTTTCCGTTCCTTTTCCGAACTGATGCAGGACACTCCGTTCGCCTTCGTCCACTACTTTGTGTCGGGCAACATCTATTTCTCTCAGGTCAATTTCTTCCGACAACTCGGCCATCGCGTTGTACTTCTGGTTCAGGGTGTTGAACAGGCTCGGGCGCTGGGAGTTCCGGTACTTGATGTGTCGCAGGACGAACATTCGCTCATCCAGCAGGTACTCCGCCTCCGCCAGCTTGGTGGCCATCATGGCGAGCGGCGCGCCGACGAGTCGTTCCACGGCCCCTGCTTTCCTCACGTTCGGCGCCACGATGCCGATGCTCTGCGACAACCTGACCTCTCGCCTCGCGAGATTGAGGTACTTGTCCTGATGGTGAAGGGTCTCATCAACAAGGAGATTGCCGAGCAGCTCCACATCAGCCCTACCACCGTTATCACTCACCGCCGAAACATTCAGGAGAAGACGGGTCTCCGTTCCCTCTCTGCCCTTACCGTCTATGCCATCCTGAACGAATACGTAAAAGTTGGTGAGGTGTAAATATTTCGGAGTATCGTATCGCTTTGGCCGTTTTCTAATGCCCCCTCAAAAGGGGATCATTTTTGCCCAATTTAGCCACTTTTTGACGCATTTTCATTAGGCGATTTTTTCAGATTTAAGGCTGCGAGTAAGCGAGAGGAAAGATTAAACGCCGAAGGGGTGGCAGGCCACAGGCAGAGGCCGCTCGACGCATGCGGCGCTTGGTTTGTCCAAGACTGCCCCTGCTACCAGCACACAACGGAAACAGCGCCGAAGGTGCGACGGACGGAACTGTGTACTAAATTCTATTTGCAAAATGCAAAATGCAAAATCTGCTGCTTTTTCACGGGTTTGTGTATGAAAAAAGCGGACACTTTCTCTTGCCGGCAGCGAGGGCTTTTCCACGTTGCGTGACAATTGAGACAAAGGACAGTCCATTTTTCTGCACCGTGGGCGGATTTCGCGCGGGAGAGGAGATAGTAAATTATTATATTACAATAAGTTAATATAATTATAGTTATA
>JAILBW010000119.1 GCA_024680695.1 Bacteroidaceae bacterium | reverse complement strand
ACCCGCTATCGAGTGATAGGCGAACAGGAGGGCCACGCACTGGTAGAACTGCATCCGCTCACAGGTCGCACTCACCAGCTGCGCGTCCACTGTGCCCATGCCCGCGGGCTCGGCAACCCCATCGTGGGCGACCGTCTCTATGGCCGACCCGCCCAGCGCTTGATGCTCCACGCCGCCCGCCTCGTATTCGAAGACTTTGACTTCCACGACGATTCATTTCCCCCCACCACGTTGGCTGCATCCACTGAGAGAGGGCACTGACCACTAATAATCCTCAAAAAACATGAAGAAAACACTGACAAGCCTCACACTGCCGCAAGCTGACGAAGTGAGGCACCGTCATCCAGTCAATGCGAGGGGGGAAAGAAAGATTTCCCCCCTTCCGTTTGGTATTCCGCAAATCTGTTCGTACATTTGCAGGAGGAAATAACACATTTCCGCAGGAAAGAGCCATAAGGAAAAGACAAAGAGAGAGGACATGAACCAGAACATGAAGCGAGAAGAGGGCTCGTCGGCCTACCGCCGCCGCGAGTCGCATGAGGTGTGGGTGGGTCGCACACCGATGGGCGGCACGAACCCCATCCGCATTCAGAGCATGACGAACACCAGCACGCTCGACACAGAAGCCAGCGTCCGGCAGATACTCCGCATCGCCGAGGCGGGAGGCGAATACGTGCGCCTCACCACTCAGGGTGTGCGCGAAGCCGAAAACATGCAACGCATCAGCGAGGCAGTGCGCCGCGCAGGCTGTACGGTGCCATTGGTGGCTGACGTGCACTTCAACCCGCGCGTGGCCGAGGTGGCCGCACTCTACTGCGAGAAGGTGCGCATCAATCCGGGCAACTATGTTGATGCCGCCCGCCAGTTCAAGCATCTGGAATACTCCGACAGGGAATACGCCGCCGAACTCCAGAAGATAGAGGCCCGCCTCGTCCCCTTCCTGCAGATTTGCCGACAGCATCATACTGCGGTGCGCATCGGTGTGAACCACGGCAGCCTCTCCGACCGCATCATGAGCCGCTACGGCGACACGCCCGAGGGCATCGTGGAGAGCTGTATGGAGTTCCTGCGCATTTGCCAGCGGGAGCAGTTTGCCGACGTAGTCATCAGCATCAAGGCCTCGAACACAGTGGTCATGGTGCAGAGTGTGCGCCAGCTGATGGCACAGATGGCGCAGGAGGGCATGACGTTCCCCCTCCATCTGGGCGTCACCGAAGCCGGTGAGGGCGAGGACGGCCGCGTGAAGAGCGCTGTGGGCATCGGCGCCCTGCTCACAGAAGGCATCGGCGACACGATTCGCGTATCTCTCTCCGAAGCGCCCGAACGCGAGATTCCCGTGGCTCGCCGCTTGGTGGAGATGGTCGAAGAATGCGCCCGCCTGCGCCACGAAGCAGAGCAAGACATCACCGACGATACGCTGGCACTACGCCTCAGCGAGCGCAACTGGGAAGACCTTCAGCTGAAGGCCGCGATGGCAGCGGGCGCACTGCTCATCGACCGCAAGGCCCATCACCTTGTGATAGAAAATGCGGGATTCCCCGCCGACCGCCTCACATCGCTTGCCGACAACATCCTGCAGGCTGCACGCATCAAGTTCACTAAGACCGAATACATCAGCTGTCCGGGCTGCGGACGGACACTCTACGACCTCGAGGGCACCATCCACCGCATAAAAACTGCCACAGCCCATCTGAAGGGGCTCAAGATTGCCATCATGGGCTGCATCGTGAACGGGCCCGGCGAGATGGCCGATGCCGACTATGGTTATGTGGGTGCAGCGCGCGGCAAGGTCTCGCTCTATCGCCGGAAAGAATGCATCGAACGCAACATCCCCGAAGAAGAGGCCGTGGAGAAACTGCTTGCACTTATCAACGGGGACAACTAACTATGAGCACAGAACTATTCATCGGACTATTCGTCGGCCTGCTCGTCGGCGCACTGATCACTTGGCTGATAGCCCGTTCGAAGTCCGTTGCCGTACACACTCGCCTGCAAATGACGCAGCAGCAGATGAAGGAGCAGCAAGACCGCTTCGACCAGCGCATGAGCGAAGCCGCACAGCGGGGCGCACAGCGAATGGACGAACTGCGCGCCCACTATGAGCAACGTCTCGCCGACGCAGCAACCCACCACCAGCAACAACTCGCCGAACTGCGCAACGAACAGGAGCGACGCGAGCAGCGGGAGAGCGAGCAGAACCGCGAGCAGATGACCCTCCTGCGCGAACAGATGAACACCGCCAGCGAACGCATCCTCAAGGAGCGCGCACAGGAACTCTCTACCGTCAATCGCGAACAACTCGCCACCATCCTCACACCCCTGCAGGAACACCTACAGCGCATGCGAGAGGAGAGCGAACGGATGCGCCACGACCACACCGTCTCGCTCGAGCGGCTCGATGCTTCGATACGCTCCAACTGGGAACGCGAAAAGGCAATGGGCGAGCAGACCGAACGACTGGCTCAGGCACTCACGGGAGAGAACAAGGTGCAGGGCGACTTCGGCGAACTACGGCTCAGACAGATACTCGAGGACATGGGACTCGAGGAAGGCCTCCAGTTCGAGGAGCAGAGCACCCTGCGCGACGCTCAGGGCCGCACCATTCAGGATCCCGACGGACGCCGACTCATACCCGACGTCGTACTTCACTTCCCAGACCATCGCGACGTGGTCATCGACAGCAAAATGTCCTTCACCGCCTACGTCGACTACCAGAACGCACCCTCGCCCGAAGAACGCGCTTCGGCACTGCGCCGCCACCTGCAAAGCATGCGCTCCCACGTGAAGGAACTGGCACAGAAACAATACTATAAGTACACCCGACGCGAACACGCCCGACTCGACTTCGTCCTAATGTACGTTGCACAGGAGAGTGCCCTGCAGCTGGCACTCCTCAACGACCTCACGCTATGGAAGGAAGCCTACGACCAAGGCGTCGTCATCTCGGGCAGCCAGACGCTCTACATGACGCTGCGAGTACTCGAAATGACGTGGAAGCAGGTGCAGCAGGTCGAGAATCAGGAGAACATCATGAAGGCCGCCAACACTATCATCGAGCGTGTACAGAGCTTCGCCGAGCGTTTCGCCCGCGTCGATGAGATGCTCGCAAAGACCCGCAAGGCCTTCGACGATGTGAACACGGTTACTGCCGCCTCGGGGCCCAGCATCACCACCGCCGCCCGCCAGTTGCTCAAGTATGGTGCTCAGGAGAATCGCAAGAAGAAGTCGCTCGGTAACACTTCGTCCTTGCTGGAAGAGCCTGCCGTATCAGATTTTGATAAGGCTGCTGACGATAGCGGGACGGCAGAATAGCGGTCCACTGGGTGTATTCCCTTCCTCAAATCTTATTCAGTGCGTCTTGAAGAAAGCCGCCACTGGCCAGTTTGTTGCTGATGCGCTGCACGTTGCGGCGCATCGTCTGCATCTGGGCTGGCGTAATCGTGGGGAGCAGGGTGTCCAGTTCGCTGAGCGAGCCGATGCAGAGGCCGATGCCCTCCTGTTCGATGATGGAGGCCACAGCCGCCTCGCGCCATATAATAATAGGTAGGCCGGCACGCAGGTAGAATGACACCTTGTGCGGACTGTTCCAGCGCAGGTATTCCCCAAAACTGCCAGTACAGGAGTCCACCGAATCGCCGTCCCACACAAGCCCGAAGTCGCCCTCGACACCGGCAATGAACGTCTCGGCGGGCATGAAATCGTGCATCCTCACCAACGCACTCTCGCCCAGTCCGGGCAGCCCGTCGCGATTGCCATAGATGTCGAGCCGATAGTGGGGCGACGACTTTTGGCACAAATCCAGGAGGAAGGTATTTTTCCTCGTGGCCAGCACCCCGGCATAGACCAGCGAGGGGACGCTGGGCACGGAGTCGCTGCGCTGCGGGGCTACGGACTGGCTGCGGTAGTCGAACAGTCCGAGGGCACCGACGGGGCGCTGGAGTCCCTGCTGAAGGAGCCACTGGGCCATCGTGGCGTTCGAGGCGATGATGTATTCGGCACGGGAAAGGCGGCGAATCTCGTGGCGGACAGAGAGCCGTTTCCTGCGCATCGACCCAAGGTCGTGGATGAGGGCTACGGGGCGTACTCCCCGCCAGCGAGCCACTCGGCAGATGAGTGAGAAGTACTTCTTCACCGGATACTGCAAGAGGAGCACATCGCCCTGCCGCATGCAGAAGAAGGACTTCAGGACGCCAGCGAGGTCGAGAAAGAATGTGACTACCTTATTATTATAATAGGTAGTGGGCAGCCCGAGGTTCGTGGCTCCCATCTGGCGCAGCGTGGCCTCGTTGTCCGTCTTTGCCTTGTTGCCTGAACTTTCCACTCCGCGATAGTTGTGGGAAATGAAACAGAATCTGTATGACATATCTTAATGTTCCTAAGAAAATATAATTATCTAAATCAGATGGTTTAAACGGAGTATATGCCCAACTGCTCGGAAATACCATCGCTGAAGGCACGGCAAAGCTGACGCATAAATCGCCATTGCTTTTGCCGTTGACTTATCATGAGAATGAGAGAAGATAATAAATATCCGAAAAGCGTGAATAAAGGGCGTAAATATCGGACGGCAAAATTTTTCCCATAGTGATGATTGAAGTATGTCATGTTGCGCACATGATACAACCGTTTCCATTGCTTTTTCAGTTGTTTTTCAGCCCAAGAATCATGAGTAAAGAACTTTTCCTTCCTCATAATGGCATCGGGAATATAAAGGACACGCAAACCCTGCAATGTTGTACGATAGCTGTAATCTGTGTCATCATAAAAGATGAAGAGGGATGCATTGGGCAGTCCTACCAATTCTGTTGTTCTGCGATTTATCAAGGGTCCCTCGAAAACCATTCCCTCAATGTCGACAGGTTTCTCCTCTGTGCCCTTCAAACGACCTTTATGCAGTGAGGTGAAGGGATTAGAAAGATTAATTTTCTGGCATTCATTGGTAAAGACCCTGCCAGTCTGAATCCGTCGTGGACACAAGATTCCAATATCAGGGACATTGGCGTATTTTAACAATTGTGCAAGACAATCGGGGTCTGGATAGACATCATCATCCATACACCAAATCCAGTCGGCCCCCATTTCAAAAGCTTTCAAGATACCTGTGTGGAATCCTCCCGCTCCCCCTGTGTTCGATTGCCTTAGAACGGTTATTGCGTGTTGATTATGAAGCCATTCTGAGGTACCATCGGTCGAACCATTATCCACCACTACTATGCCTTCGAGCAATTGCTCCTCCTGAAGCCTTGCAATACATTTTTCCAAGAGTGGACGTCTGTTATATGTAACTACAACCGCAATAATTCTCATTTACGCCTCCCTGTTTTATTGAGTACAAATATTCATCTAAACCTCTACGACAAATGGCACTTGGTGCCGCTTAAGATAGTGTTTCCAGAACTGCTGGCGCCATTCCAAGCCTAGTCGTTGGGCAAATGACGGATCCACACCATGTAGTAAAGCATATGTACGAAATATTTGAGATAGAAACTCCTTAGGCCCCCAGAACTTAATTAAATTTTTTAATCCATCCTCAAAATCCACTTGTCCAAATCGCATGCGATTGATATCCACAATACAAAAATTAAAATCTCCATCAGCATTCTTGCGCCACAAAATATTTCCTGGAGTGAAGTCTAGGTGGAGAATATTTGCCGCATGCATCTGCGTTGCCAGTTTGGCCACGGCATCAGCCATAGGCATATATAGTGTGGGCGTAGCCGTTATCATTTCGTAAAGGGTGTATTCATAGGGACATTGCAAACTGACAAAATACGAATATCCCAACATATTGATACTATTACATTCTTCTATATAAGCGACAGGCTCCGGAGTGGGTATTCCGTTAGCCAATAATCTATTGGGGTATACAAAGGCGCGATACCCTTTCGGTTTTCTAATGGAAAGCGAATAAACTAACCGAGATAATCCACGCGGCACATGGTAGCGCTTCACGTTGAGCTGGGTGCCGTCAGGTGCCTCGAATACCTTGATGAGATTCCTCAGTCGGTATATCTCACGGCCCTCGGTCTCGAAGACCAGTGGCAAGCGTTCGATGTACGACCTCAGATGCTCGTATGTGGGATTTATCATCATCATTGGATTGCAAAGGTAAAGTAAAAAAACGATAAGTGCAAAAGGAAAACGCGTTTTTTCACGATGTGTTGCTCAACAAAGAGCAGAAGATGTCCATAAGTGAGGCAAGAAGATGCATGGGAATGGCAAAGAATGATAAAATATGTTAAAACTTCACAGGTGGGGGCAGATAAATGGCCCCGATGTATCAAAAAGTAAATATTATTCAGTAGATTTGCACAAGAAATAATGTTCCATTAATCTATATTTTCTGATGTTGAGAAAAACTAGACTTTGTCTGGCCATCATCTTCTGGGTGCTCATCACTTGGTTGCTGGTGGACTTCACCAGTACGGCGCACGCCTATCTGGGATGGATGGCCAAAATCCAGTTCATACCGGCTTTGCTGTCGGTGAACGTGGGAGTACTCATTTTCCTTGTTGCGCTCACGCTGCTCTTCGGGCGCATCTACTGTTCCTTCATCTGCCCGCTGGGTGTGATGCAAGACGTGATTGCCTGGTTCCGCAGGAAGAAGAACAAGTATAGCTATTCGCCGGCCCACGAACTCATGCGACCCATATTTGTACTGCTCGCGGGAGTGGCGCTTGCGGCTGGCTTCGGCTGGCTGGCGGGTCTCATATTCCCGTACAGCGCCTATGGACGCATCGTGGGCACGCTGGTCGCTCCCCTGTATAAGCTGGCCAACAACGTACTGGCCGGCATCGCCGAGCACTACGAGAGCTATGCCTTCTACGAGGTAGATGTGTGGCTGAAGAGCGTCGGCGCACTGGTCATCGCTCTGGCCACTTGGTGCATCATCGCTGTGCTGGCCTGGCGCGGAGGGCGCACTTGGTGCAACACCGTCTGTCCTGTGGGTACCGTGCTGGGCATGCTCAGCCGCCACGCCCGCCTGAAGGTGGTGATTGACGCCAACGAGTGCCGCAACTGCCGCAAGTGTGAGCGAAACTGCAAGGCCGCATGCATCGACCTCGAGAACCACGAGATAGACTATTCGCGCTGCGTCGTCTGCGGCGACTGTCTGGAGGAGTGCAAGTTCGGAGCCCTCGCGTTCGGCTACAAGCCCATGATCGACAAGGAGAACATCATCTACGCACAAAGGAAGAAAGAGCAGGCCGCACCCCCAAAGAAAGAAACAGCCGAACCAATCGACGAGGGACGGCGGGCAGTTCTCACCTCTACGGCATTGCTGGCCGGAGCCGCACTCGCTCAGGCTCAGGACAAGACCACCGACGGAGGCTATGCCATCATCGAGGACAAGAAGAAGCCCGAACGCGCCCATCGCATAGTGCCCCCCGGCGCACTCTCGGCAGCCAATCTCAGAGAGCACTGCACCGCCTGCCAGCTGTGCATCGACTCATGCCCGAACGATGTGCTGCGCCCCAGCAACAAGCTGAACAACTTCATGCAGCCCGAGGTGAGCTTCGAGCGCGGATACTGTCGCCCCGAGTGCAACCGCTGTTCACAGGTATGCCCGACGGGCGCCATAAAGCCGGTGACCATCGAGGAACGCACAGCCATACAGGTGGGTCACGCCGTGTGGGTGCGCGAGAACTGCATCCCGGCCAACGAGTTCAAGACATGCGGCAACTGTGCCCGCCACTGCCCGACGGGAGCCATACAGATGGTGCCCGAAGGCGAAGGCCTGCACCGCAACGAGCGCGGACGCTGGGTGGATCGCGACAACCGGCCCATCGACATGAACGCCGTCCACGTAATTCCCGTCGTCAACGAGGAGAAGTGCATCGGCTGCGGAGCCTGCGAGAACCTCTGCCCTGTGCGGCCCTACAGCGCCATCTATGTAGAGGGTCATGACAAGCACCGCGAGATATAGTCCATTACCGATAAATTCCATCAAACGCACACAACGATATGAAACAATATAACAGACGAGACTTCCTGAAAGTCTCCGGCACAGTGGCAGCCACTTCGGCGCTGGCCGCATGCGGCACCAAGCAGACCGACATCGACCTGGACCCGATGGGCCACCACACCGACGAGGTGCCGACCGACAAGATGACCTATCGCACCAATCCAAAGACGGGCGACCGCATCAGTCTGCTGGGATACGGATGGATGCGACTGCCGACCAAACGTGAAGGCGACGGACCCAACAACGAGGTAATCGACCAGGACGAGGTGAACCGACTGACAAACTACGCGCTGGCCCACGGAGTGAACTACTTCGATACGTCGCCAGCCTATTGTCGCGGCAAGAGCGAGGAGTCGCTGGGCATCGCACTCGCACAGAGCGGCTATTCGCGCGACAAATACTATATCGCTACAAAGCTTTCCAACTTCAGCCCCTCGCAATGGTCGTTCGAGGAAGGCGTGAAGATATTCGAGAACAGCCTCCGCTACCTGCAGACCGACTATGTGGACTACCTGCTGCTCCACTCGGTGGGCGGCGGCGGAATGCAGAACCTCTCCCAGCGTTTTCTTGACAATGGATTGCTCCAGTGGCTCATGGAGCAGCGTGAGAAGGGACGCATCCGCAACTTGGGCTTCTCGTTTCACGGCGATGTGGCCGTCTACGACTGGCTGCTTGCCCACAACGACGAATACCACTGGGACTTCGTGCAGATTCAGGCCAACTACATCGACTGGCATCAGGCCGACGGACGCAACGTCGATGGCTCGTATCTCTACTCGGAACTGGAGAAGCGAGGCATCCCTGCCGTCATCATGGAACCACTGCTGGGCGGACGTCTGTCGAAGGTACCCGACCATGTGGTGGCCCACCTGAAGCAGCGCAAACCAGAAAACAGCGTGGCCAGCTGGGCCTTCCGCTACATCGGTTCGAAGCCCAACGTGCTCACGGTGCTCAGCGGAATGACCTATATGGAGCACCTCGAGGACAACATCCGCTCCTACAGCCCGCTGGAGCCGCTCAGCGACGAGGAGCAGGAATGGCTCGAGGGCGAAACGGCAGCCCTCATCAAGAGCTATCCCACCATTCCCTGCAACGACTGCAAGTACTGCATGCCCTGCCCCTACGGACTCGACATTCCCGGAATACTCGTCCACTACAATAAGTGCGTCAATAAGGGCAACGTACCCGAGAGCCAACAGGCAGCAAACTACGAGAAGGCCCGCCGCGCCTTCCTCGTGGGCTACGACCGCAGCGTACCTCGCCTGCGTCAGGCCAGTCATTGCACTACATGCCGCGAGTGTGTGCCCCATTGTCCGCAGAACATCGACATCCCACGCGAACTGCAACGCATCGACCAGTTTGTCGAGAAACTGAAACAAGGCACACTCTGAGCCGCATCACCCGACGCATTAAGGTGGGTCCTAAAATTAGCTTTGAACTATGCTTAGGCTATTTTTGAGCAGATGTGGCTTCAAAGCCGCAAAAGCGTAGTGAGCTACGATACGAGGAATTGGAGGCATAGATGCCAGAAAGAGACAAGCATAGACGAAGATAAAGTCCACTGGATTTGATAATTATTGGAACACACCTTAAATGCAACAACAGATCCTGCACCTCCTCTGTGCTGCCGGAAACTGCCGGCTTCATTTCTCGGGACACAAGCATGAACTTGTGGCGGGATGTTGCATGATAGCGATGGACAGCCATGTGGGACACATTCAGCCCTCCGACGACTGCCGGCTCTATCGTTTCCTGCTGCCGGCTCACGAACAAGTGGGCCTGATGCCCTACGGTAGTTATGGAACATGCGGATGGCTCCACCTTTTCATGCATCCTATCTTTCGATTGGAGGGTGATATACTTACTCTCGTCGAACAAGACTTCAGGGCGGTGGAGTTCCGTTCACAACATACCCCAGAGACCTATAGGAAGGAAGCCGTCATGCAAGCTATGCGCTCGCTCTACCTTGACGTGATGAATGCTCATGCCTCCATTTTCGGACGAGAGGAAGTCTCAACGCGTTCTGCCGACATCATGTCGCGTTTCATCCAAATGCTGGAAACGGGCACATACAGGCAGTACAGAACTGTCGCCCACTACGCACAGCAGCTTTGTGTCACACCCAAACATCTGCACAGAATCTCGACTGAAGTGAGCGGACGAGCGCCAAGCTACTGGATACGGCAGTTCACCATGATGGAGATAAAGCATCTGCTTATGCACAGGAAGCTTACGGCAAAAGAGGTGGCTGGAAGAATGAACTTTGACAGCCTTTCCCACTTCAGCCGTTACATTTCCGAATACAAAAGCGTCTCACGCAACACATAATCCGCCGTCACTCGCTTTTCGGAAAGATTGGCAACAATGTGCGAAATATCGGTTTGAGGGTTTACAACATTACCAATACCTTTGTGCCCGAAATGCCTTAGGCATTAACTCAAGCCTCCTTATAAAGCACATCCAATCATGCAGAACCGCACATTACTTTCATTATGCGTAAGCATCGCCTGCCTCTCCATGCAGGCCGAGACTGTGAACAAAAGCATTGCCGACACCACACAAATCCAGGAAGTCGTAGTCACGGGCACCCGCAACGAAACCCCCGCAAGCCTGTTGCCGACGGCAGTCACTGTGGTCGACCGGACAAGACTGACAGAGCACTTCCGTCCAAGCATCCTGCCGACGCTCAACGAACAAGTGCCAGGAATGTTCCTCACCAGCCGCAGCATGATGGGCTATGGCGTGAGCACAGGCGCAGCAGGTAGCATGATGGTGCGCGGTGTAGGCGGCAATGCGCAGCTGCTTGTGCTTATCGACGGACAGCCGCAGTATGCCGGACTGATGGGCCACCCCATCCCCGATGCCTACCAGACACTGATGGCTGAACGCGTCGAGGTGGTGCGCAGCCCCGCCAGCATGATGTATGGCAGCAACGCAATGGGCGGCGTAGTGAATATCGTCACACGCCAGTTGCTCGAGGACGGACAGAAGACCCACATTCAGCTGGGAGCTGGCTCCTATGGCACCTTGCAGGGCGAAGCATCCAACCAAGCACGCTTTGGACGCTTCAGCAGCGTGGTGGGCGCAAGCTATCAGCGTTCCGACGGACATCGCCCCAACCTCGCCTTCGAGCAGGAAACGGGCTTTGCCAAACTGGGCTATGACCTGAGTGCGAATTGGAAATTGCTGGCCGATGCCAACGTGACGCACTTCAATGCCAGCAATCCTGGTCCCATCGCTGCCCCGCTCCTCGACAACGACAGCAAGATTACGCGCGGACTGGCTTCCTTCTCCGTGCAGAACAATTATGCGGCCACCAGTGGCACACTGCGCGGATTCTATGACTGGGGACATCATAAAATCGACGACGGCTATTCGCCAGGCGGCACTCCACGCGACAACTTCTACTTCCACGATGACCACATCGCCGGCATCACCTGGTATCAGAGCGCCAGCCTCTTCTTGGGCAACCGCACTACTGTGGGGCTCGACTGGCAGAACTTTGGCGGCCACGCATGGAACCGCTACCATGATGGGCGGCCCGACAACGAACTGGCCGACACAACGCAGAATGAGGTGGGTGCATACGTGGATTTCAGACAGACGATTGCTCCGTGGATTACGCTTGACGCAGGCCTGCGTCTCGACTGGCACAGCCAGACAGGCACCGAATGGGTGCCGCAAGGAGGCGTCACCTTCCATCCCTCGCAAAACGACGACCTGAAAGCTATCGTATCGAAGGGTTTCCGCAACCCCATCATCCGCGAGATGTACATGTTCCCGCCCAAGAATCCAGATCTCGAGCCCGAGCGCATGATGAACTACGAACTGTCCTACACTCACCGCATCGCCGAACGCGGGCATGTGGGCGCGAACATATTCCTTATTAAAGGCGACAACCTGATTGCCACCGTGAGACAGGCATCGGGGCGACCGCTCAACGTGAACACAGGCAGTTTCACCAATCACGGTCTGGAACTGATGGGTGACTATCGTTTCAGCGACCATTGGAGCGTGAATGCCAACTACAGCTACCTCCACATGAAGAAGCCTGTCGCTGGAGCCCCCGAAGGTAAGCTCTACGTCGGTGCCAACTACCAATGCGGACCCATTGCACTCGTCGTAGGACTGCAGCACATCAGCGACCTCTATCTCGCCAATGGCGTGGGGGCTCCCAGCGAAAGCTTCACTCTGCTGAATGCGACAGCCAGCTACCGCATCATTCCGCAGATTCGTGTCTTCGTCAAGGGTGACAACATGTTGGCAGAGCGCTATCAGACCTACAACGGCTACCCGATGCCGAAGGCCACCTTCATGGGCGGCGTGAGCGTAGACCTCTGATTGTTCGACAAACGCAAGTGCAAACTTCTGAATTGGGGTGTCAAAATCAAGCGCTGACTTCCTATTGTCTGACGCACTGCTACACTAAGTTTTGCCCCTTCCTTGCGCAGACAAAAACCTTTTCCCCCTGTGCCTCCGCCCGAGACAACAGGGGGATTTTTTCATGTAGCAACGCGCAACGATGAAAAAAAACAGCCTTTTATTTGGTCACGTCAAAAAGTGTTTGTAACTTTGACTGCATTTGTGCTGATATTGGCGCAATATCCGGTTCGAGAAGTACAGAGACTAAACACAATACAATGAAACGAGAAACTCAGATTGACCGCCTCCGCACCTCCGAGATGGTGTGGGATTTTATCGTGGTAGGTGGCGGTGCCACAGGCTTGGGCTGTGCCGTAGATGCCGCTTCGCGTGGCTATAAGGTAGCCGTATTGGAACAGGACGACTTTGCCAAGTGCACGTCGAGCCGCAGTACAAAATTGGTGCACGGAGGCGTGCGCTACCTGCAGAAGGGCGACGTGATGCTCGTACTCGAGGCCCTGCGCGAACGCGGTCGCATGAAGGCTAACGCGCCTCATCTGGTGAAGGATCAGGCATTCGTAATCTCCAACTACCGCTATTGGGACAACTTCCTCTACTTCTGTGGTCTGGCCTTCTACGACATTCTCTCCTTCGGTTTCGGTTACGGCCGTTCCAAGTTCATCCGCGCCAAGAGCGTAATGAAGCGTCTGCCTACAAGCATCAAGAAAGGACTCAAGGGCGGTATCGTCTATCACGACGGTCAGTTCGACGATTCGCGTATGGCAGTGAATCTGGCCCAGACGTGTATCGATCACGGTGGTGTGGCCGTAAATCATGTGAAGGTGACTTCGCTCGAGCACGACGACAAGGGTAACGTCTGCGGCGTACAGGCAATGGATGTCGAGAGCGGCGATGTGTTCCAGTTGAAGGCCCGCGCCGTAATCAACGCAGCTGGCATCTTTGTGGACCAAGTGATGCAGATGGACCAGCCGGGACGTCCGCCAATGGTGAAGCCCAGCCAAGGTGTCCACCTCGTGCTGGACATGAAGTTCCTGCAGAGCAACGACGCCCTGATGGTACCCAAAACGAGCGACGGCCGCGTACTCTTCGCCGTTCCCTGGCACAATCGCGTAGTGGTAGGAACAACCGACGTGCTGCGTGAAGTACCCGAAAGCGAGCCTAAGGCGCTCGATCAGGAAATCGATTTCATCCTCGGCACTGCGGGTCTATATATGGATCCCGCGCCTACGCGGAAAGATATTCTCTGCGCCTACGCCGGACAGCGTCCGCTTGCTGCACCCAAGAAGGAGGGCAAGAGCACGAAGGAAATCTCGCGCAGCCACAAGATTATCGTCTCCAATAACAACCTCATCACCATCACCGGCGGCAAGTGGACCAGTTATCGACTGATGGCCGAGGACACCATCGATAAGGCCATCCACATGGGACTGGTGGAGCCGCGTAAATGCGTCACCAAGACTCTCCACGTTCACGGCTATCGTCCGAAGCCCAATCTCGACGACCACTGCTACGTATATGGTGCCGATGAGCCTGCTCTCCACGCAATGGAGCAAGAGAAGCCAGAATTCGCCGAGCGTATCTCGCCCAAATATGAGTACACAGTCGGCGAGGCAGTCTGGGCTGTGCGCGAGGAGATGGCCCGCAGTGTCGATGACGTATTGGCCCGTCGTGTCCGCTTGCTCTACATTGACGCCCGTGAAGCACTCGCTGTAGCTCCGAAGGTAGCCCACATCGTGGCCACAGAACTCGGAAGGGATGAGGCATGGGAAGCCCAGCAGGTGGCCGAATTCACCGAGATCGCAAAGAAATATATCGTTGAGTGATATAGTCTCCAACAGCAAATCCTGAATTATGAGTTTCAAGAATTTCCTTGCTCCACCGGCCTACAAGTCAGAACAGACTGGCCCCGAGGCTGATGCACGATATCGTCGACTGCGCTGGCAGGTGTTTCTTGGTGCATTCATCGGCTACGCCGGTTTCTATGTGGTGCGCAAGAACTTCTCGATGGCTATCCCCATGCTGGAGCCATTGGGCTTCGAAAAGGGCGAGTTGGGCGTAGTGCTCTCGATGAACGCCATCGCCTATGGCTTCTCCAAGTTCCTCATGGCCAGCATCTCCGACCGCAGCAATGCCCGCCGTTTCCTGCCGCTGGGCCTCGTATTGGCCGCACTGTCGATGATGTTCCTCATCGTCCCCGTACAATGGTTAGGTGCAGAGAACAAGACGTGGGCCATCATTCTCATGGCCGCACTGAACTTCCTCGTGGGATGGTTCAACGGTATGGGCTGGCCTCCTTGCGGGCGTGTGATGACCCACTGGTTTTCGCAGAAGGAACGCGGCACATGGATGTCCGTCTGGAATTGCGCCCACAATGTGGGTGGTGCACTCGTAGGCCCGATGGCTGTCTATGGAGCCATGTGGTTCGGTTCATGGTTCTACGGCACCGACGCAAGTCGCTATTTCCTCATCGGCACATACCTCTTCCCGTCGTGCGTGGCCATCCTGATAGCCATTATCGCTTATGCGTTGATTCGCGACACACCACAGTCCTGCGGCTTGCCCTCGATTGAGAAATGGAGCGGCGACTATGCAGCCACCTACAGCGAGAAGGCCGAGGAAGTGCTCTCTACTCGCGAAATATTCCGCACCGTACTCTCAAACAAGTATTTGTGGTACATCGCCCTGGCCAATGCCTTCGTCTATGCCGTACGCTATGGTTGTCTCGACTGGGCCCCCACCATTCTCACCGAGAAGGGCATCGACCTGAAGGATACGGGATGGGCCTATTTCGCTTACGAAATAGCCGCCATACCTGGCACCCTCATCTGCGGCTGGCTCAGTGACCACCTGTTCCACGGGCGGCGCGCTATGCCTACAGTAATCTTCATGTTGCTCGTAGCCGTCTTCATCGTACTTTACTGGCAATATGTCGATAACATCAATGTCGTCATCATCTGTCTCATCGCCATCGGCTTCTTTATCTATGGTCCTGTGATGCTCATCGGCGTGCAGTCACTCGATCTTGCGCCGAAAAATGCCGCAGGTACGGCAGCCGGGCTGACGGGTTTCATGGGCTACGTACTGGGAACCGCTGTATTGGCCAACGTCGTTATCGGCTATGTGGCACAGACATGGGGTTGGAACTCGACGTTCATTCTCCTCATTGTCAGCTGCCTGGCCTCCATCGCTCTGATGATGCTCACTCATCGCGCCGAGATGCGAAAGCAAAAACAAACCTAAAAACATCATAACATCACATACAATGGACCGCGTTAAAACCGCATTGGAAAATGCCTCACAGACAAAAGCGCTGCTTTTGGGCAAAGGCGTAATCGAAGGTGTTGGGAAGTTGTTCAAGGAACAGTTTTCCGGCAAGAAGGCCATCATCATTGCCGATACCACTACTTGGCGGATAGCCGGACAGCGGGTGCAAAGCCTCCTTCAGGCCGAAGGCATCACTGTGGACAAACCATATATATTCGACGAACCAGAGTTCCACGCCGAGTGGAAGTATATCGATCGCCTCACAGAGTTCCTGAAAGGCACCGATGCCATCGCCGTCGCTGTTGGTTCGGGCACCATCAACGACCTGACGAAACTATCCTCATACAACAACGACCGCCGCTACATGGTGGTGGCCACTGCTGCTTCGATGGACGGATACGTGGCCTTTGGTGCCTCGATAACAAAAGATGGTAACAAACAGACATTCCCCTGTACGGCGCCGCTCGCGGTGGTGGCCGATGTGGATGTCGTGGCCACCGCTCCGTCACAGATGACGGCCAGCGGCTATGCCGACCTCTTTGCCAAAGTACCCGCCGGTGCCGACTGGATTCTGGCCGACGCATTGGGCATCGAGCCCATCGACCCACTCGCCTTCGGCATCGTCCAGGATGGCCTGCACGATGCACTTTCCGACCCGCAGGGAGCAAGAGATGGTGACCCTGTGGCACTCCAGAAACTCATCGAGGGGCTACTCCTCGGCGGATTCGCCATGCAGGCATACCCAAAGTCGAGCCGACCCGCCAGCGGAGCCGACCATCAGTTCAGCCACCTGCTGAACATGGAAAACTTCGTGATGAAGAACGGTCAGGCGCCCTCCCACGGATTCCAGGTAAGCATTGGCACGCTCGTATCTCTCTCCTTCCACGAAATGCTCACCGAGAGCGATGTGCAAGGCATCGATGTGGAGCGCTGCGTGGCCGCATGGCCCTCATTGGAGGCACAAGAGGAATACGCCCTGAAAATCTTCGAGGGCACAGACTTCCCGACACTCGGCGCACGCGAAATTAAGGCAAAATATGTCACACCCGATGAGTTGCGTCAGGAACTGCTCACCCTCAAGGCTACTTGGTTTGAAACGCGCGAACGCCTGCTCCGTCAGTTGGTTCGGGTGGAGGATGCTGTTTCACGTCTCCGCACCGTAGGTGCTCCCATCAAGCCCGAAGACATCGACCTACCCCGTCAACGCTTGCGTGACAGCATCATTCCCGCTCAGCACATACGCCGCCGCTACACGATACTCGATGCTGGTGTACGCACCTGTCTCATCGGCCAATGGATCGACCGACTCTTCGGTAAGGGAGGACTTTGGGAGATAGTTTAAAGGTTAATTAATTGTAAACAATGGAAACAACCCAGAAATTCAAATACTGGCAGTGGCGAACGATTTTCGTTACGATGGTGGGCTACGCCTTGTTCTATTTCGTGCGTAAGAATTTCTCGCTGGCCATGCCGGGACTGACTGCCGAATTCGGCATCACAAACAAAAGTTTTGGATGGATTCTCTTTGCTGGCTCACTCGTCTATGGCTTCTCACGCTTCATCAACGGCTACGTAGTTGACCGCATCCGTGGACGAGTGGTGATGGCCTTGGGCCTGACCCTCTGCGCTGTGGCAAACTTCGCTTTTGGCTTCGGTGCCGACTTCAGTGCATGGGTCACTGGTGTCGAGCATGGACCAAAGATTGTCGAGACGCTCATTCTGGTAATGGGCGTGACGATTATCCTCAACCAATACTTTCAGGGAATGGGCTTCCCCCCATGCGCCCGCATTCTTCCCCATTGGATTCATCCATCCGAACTGGCTACTAAGATGTCCGTCTGGAACTGCTCCCACTCCATTGGTGCCTCGCTCGCCGTCATCCTCTGCGGCTATCTGATGGGCACACTGGGCACCGACCTCAGTGCCGATGCCGAAACGGTGCAGCGCATTACGGAAAACCTATCGAACAACGATGTGGCCGATGCTGCAAGACAAGCCCTTCTCTATGCCGCCCATGTAGGAGCCTGGAAATGGTGCTTCTGGGTGCCTGCCTGCATGGCACTTGCTGGAGCCGTAATGATTCTGGTCATGCTGCGCGACGACCCCACCGATGTCGGACTACCCGAACTGGAAGGCACCAACCTTGGCCAGTACGAGAACACCAAGAGCCCCAAGGCACGCAAAAAGTTCGAAATGGAAATGGTGTGGAAGAACCGCTGGGTGTGGACCTTCTGCATCGCCAACCTCTTTGTATATATCGTACGCATGGGTGTGCTCGATTGGGGACCCAAATTCCTCACCGAAAGTCGTGGCCTCTCCATCAAGGATGCCGGCTGGACAGTGGCGGCTTTCGAGATAGCCGGTGTCGTGGGTACACTCTTTGCCGGATGGGCCACTGACAAGTTCTTCAAGGGCAAAGGCCATCACACCTGCGTTTGGTGCATGTTCGGCGCCGCACTGTTCATGACCATCTTCCGCTTCCTACCCAACGATACAAGCCTGACACTCACTGCCGCAGTACTCGTAGGAGCTGGATTCTGCATCTATGGCCCTCAGGCACTCATCGGCATTGAAATCAGCAAGCAAGCCACAAAGGAAGCAGCCGCCCGAGCAAACGGAGTGGCCGGCATACTGGGTTATGTGGGATCAGGACTGAGCGGACTGCTCGTGGGCTATGTGGCCGACATCTTCGGCTGGACCCGAGTCTTCGAGACCATCATCGTGGTGGCCATCATCGGACTCTTCATCCTGCTTTCTATGTGGCGAGCTCCGCGCGACGGATACGCAAAAGCAGTGGCAATCAAGTATGACGAAGCGTAAACTTCAAAATTTGTACTATGCGCTATGGACTATGAACTGAAAAAGATTCGCCATGTGGCCCTCGATATGGACGGGACCATCTATCTGGGCAACACGCTGTTTCCCTATACGTTGGACTTCCTGCACCAACTCGACGAACTGGGCATCACCTACTCGTTCCTGACTAACAACCCATCGCGTTCCATTGCAGACTATCTGCTCAAGTTGCACAAAATGGGCATCGAAGCTACGCGCGAAGAGATATACAACACCACGGTGGCCACCATCGACTATCTGCATGCCCACTTTCCCGAGGTGCGCCGGCTTTTCCTGCTCGGAACACCCAGCATGATCAGCCAGTTCGAGGAAGCCGGTTTCATCTCCGTGCCCGATTCGCCCACCGACCGTCCCGATGCAGTGGTGGTAGCCTTCGACATGACGCTCACCTATGCCCGTCTCTGTCGCGCCTGCTGGTGGGTTAGCCAAGGGTTACCCTATCTGGCCACAAATCCCGACCGCGTTTGTCCCACCAACGAGAAGACCATCCTCGTCGATTGTGGCAGCATCTGTCGCTGTATCGAGCATGCCACAGGTCGTTGCCCCGACATCACGCTCGGCAAGCCAGACCCCAACATGCTCGTCGGCATCCGCCAGCAACGCAACCTGCAACCCGAAGAGATCGCGATGGTCGGCGACCGCATCTACACCGACATCGAGATGGCTCGCCGTGCTGGTGCTCTCGGAGTGCTCGTCCTCTCGGGCGAGACCACGATGCAGATTGTCAATGAGGCACCCAACAAGCCCGACCTCATCCTGCCCTCCGTGAAGGAACTGGGCGAACTGCTGGCTCGCAGTCGCAAATAATGAACTCCGAATTTTGAAGAATAAATTAAAAGTATTACCTTTGCAACCAGATTCACAACATAAAAAAACTAAGAGAAAAATGAAAAAGATTCTGACAATTGCAGTAGCACTATTCGCAGCAGCCAACAGTGCAATGGCTCTCGACAATGAGCCGAAAGAGGGAGTTTCCACTCAGGCATACCTGGGTTTTACCGCTTCGAAGATTCGCGGCCTTGACGGTTACGATGGCAAGGTTGGCGGCATGGCTGGTTTCAAACTGGAGTATGTACTGCCGAAGGCCCACGGCACTTACATCAATGCCGGAGTGGACTGGATACAGAAAGGCGCAAAGACTGACGTCACAGCTTACGCAGTAGGCGCAGGTGCATCCGATGGCACCCAAAAGTTCAACCTCAACTATCTCCAGATTCCCATCCACGTTGGATTCCACTACAACTTCAGCCCCGAGATAGGTGTATTCGGTGAAGTGGGTCCCTATTTTGGCATGGGCATTGCTGGCAAGAACAAACTCTCACTCGACGAAAGCGGTAGCGCATACAGCGCAGCCGAGGATGCTGCCACCTACAAAGTATTCAAGAAGAGCACCCTTCGCCCCAACTTCCAGCGTTGGGATGCCGGTGTGGGCTTCCGCGTAGGCGGCGAGTACAACCAGCACTATATTCTGGCCCTTGGCATGGATTGGGGCATCACCAACATGTGGCGCGACAAGTATGCCGATGCAATGGCAGACAACTATGCCATCAAACTGGAGGACGTAAAGAACTACACCTTCTACATGACATTCGGTTATCGCTTCTAATCAGCGTCCGCCATCCCACTCTCGCCCCATGGCGTAGAACTCGGGGAAATGAAGGCCAGGAGTCACACCCCCTTGCTCTGCCTTCATTTCCCCTTTTTTCTATCCTTGCATTCCCATAGCGATATCCTCGCACAGCCATTCGTCAGACATCACTCAAATGCGCTAAAGTCGCAATTCACTAACTATTCATCTGTTTAGAAAACAAAAAGATGAGCCACAAGACAGCAATTCCCATCCTCATGCTGGCATTGACGCTACCGATGCTGGCACAGCGCGAGAAAACCACATTCCAATCGGCCCAGCCGTGGCGTCCATCCTTCGATGTGAGGGCCGACGTCGCAATGGTCTATGGTGCTAACGACCGTCCAGGACTCTCGTTTCGGCAGCGCGTCGAGTCGTGGCGCAACCGCGGCTACACCACCCACTTCATGACCGGCATTGCCTGGGGCGGATATCAGGATTATTTCATGGGACAGTGGGACGGACGCTGGCACATGGACGAAGGACAAAAGGACGTCAATGGCGACACGATTTGGCACAATCCCGGTACACCCTACATCGTCCCCACGAAGAACTATCTGACCTACTTCAAGGAGCGACACATAAAACCCGTCATTGATGCCGGCATTGATGCCATCTTCCTCGAGGAACCCGAGTTCTGGGCGCGCGCCGGATACAGCGAGTCATTTAAGCGCGAGTGGCAGGACTATTACGGTTTCCCCTGGCGTCCACAGCATGAGTCGGCCGAGAACACTTACCTCTCCAACAAACTCAAATACTATCTCTATTTTCGTGCGCTCGATGAAGCCTTCACCTACGCTAAGCAGTACGGTCGCGAACGGGGAATGAACGTACGCTGCTACGTCCCCACCCACTCGCTCATCAACTACACACAGTGGCAGATTGTCTCGCCCGAGGCTTCGCTGGCTTCGATGAAGAGCTGCGACGGATACATTGCCCAGGTGTGGACCGGCACCTCACGCTCGGCCAACATCTACGGCGGCGTCAAGCGCGAACGCGTCTTCGAGACAGCCTACCTTGAATACACCTGCATGGAATCGATGACTCGCCCAACAGGACGCAAGATGTTCTTCCTTACCGACCCCATCGAGGACCGTGCCGTCGATTGGGAAGACTATCGCCGCAACTATCAGGCCACCTTCGCCGCCCAACTCTTCTGCCCCAGCGTGGCCGACTACGAAGTGATGCCCTGGCCGGAGCGCATCTACGAAGGGCTCTACCGCGTCAGCGCCAACAGCGAGGAACGCACCCACATCCCCCGCTTCTATTCCACGCAGATGCAAGTGATGGTGAACACGCTGAACAGCGTACCTGCCACCGAAAATCGCATTGATGGCTCACAGGGAATCAGCGTGCTGATGGCCAACTCGCTCATGTTCCAGCGTTCTCCACGTCCGCTTACAGGATACGAGGATCCAAGCTTCTCAAACTTTTTCGGCCTCACGATGCCACTTGTCAAACGAGGCATCCCCTTAGGCATCACCCACCTTGAGAACACCAGCTACAAGGACACCTGGAAGGGACTGAAGGTGCTCATAATGACCTATTCGAACATGAAACCCCTCGACCCCGAGGCCCACAAAGACATCGCCAAATGGGTGAAAGGCGGCGGCCGGCTCATCTACTGCGGGCGAGACGACGACTCATTCCAGAATGTTCTGGAGTGGTGGAACCAGCAGGGCAACCACTACACTGCCCCCTCGCAGCACCTCTTCGCACTCATGGGGATGGACGAGAAAGCCGCCGAAGGCCACTATCGCTACGGCAAGGGGCACATCTTCGTCCTGCGCCATGATCCCAAGGAATTCGCGACCGCTCAGGGAGGTGATGCCCTGCTAATGCAGACCGTCCAGGAGGCCTACGGCCCGTTGCAGGAGAAGAACTCATTCCAGCTTCGCCGCGGACCCTATGTGCTGGCCGCCACGATGGACGAAAGCACTGCAGGCGACAAGCCCCTGCGCCTCGACGGACTCTACATCGACCTCTTCGACCCCACCCTGCCCGTAGTGCGTCAGAAAGTGGTGCGTCCCGGCCAACAGGCCTTCCTCTACGACCTTCGCACACTGAAGCACCGCAACCGCCCGCAAGTGCTGGCCGCTGCATCGCGCCAGTACGACGAGCAACTCCTGCGCCACAGTTATTCCTTCACTGCCAAGAGCCCCGCAGCCACCGACAATGTGATGTGTATCTACATGCCCAACGAACCGAAGCACATCGCCGCCAGCACCGCGTCGCAGTCCCGCTGGGACCCACAGACAAAGGTCCTCCACCTTCGGTTCGAGAACAATCCCGACGGAGTTGCAGTAAAGATTGAGTGGTAAGATTGCACACCTCGCCCAAGTCTATGAAGATGTTCTCTGCCAACAAGCGCTCTTTGAGGTGGAACATATTGGTGTAGGCGGCAGCCCCGAGAAGTACTTGATTCTGGGGTCGGAATGGTCGGTGAAGGAGCAGAGTGAACCCTCCAACTGCCAAGATGCGCCCATCCGGCTGAAGTTCACCTTCGGCGAGATGTTTCAGAAATGGGGGGACTACTTTGTCTTCGTCAGCTTGAACTTCCGCTGTGCGTCAAGCTGGCCGTAGAGGAACTTGCGGTCGTCGGAGAGGCGCATCGTCTCTTTTTCCGATCCGTCGTCCGTGATGATGAGCTTGCCCTGAACGATATATTTTGCCTTATGCTTGTTGGGCATTGCGGCTATGGCAGCCTTCATCATCTTGCGCTTGGCCCAGCTCACTCCGGCAGTCTTCAGCACCTCGTCGTTCAGCTCCACATCGAGATGCATGACAAGATCCTCCGCACTCGTAAACTCCACGCTTACACCCGTTTTCATGGCGTCCAGCACAGCGCGGGCCTGCACTATCTGTTGCTCCAGTTCGGCCCGTTCGGCTGCTGTCAGCGCCTGACCCTTCGACTTCTCGGCTTCGGCTATGGTGGCGGTGCGGATCGAGTCGATCGAGGCCTCGAACTCAGCCTTCGATCTCTTCAGTTCCTCGGCCATGATGTTGCTGTTCTGGTAAACACTGCCCACCAGCGAGGCCTGTCCCATAATGGTCTGTGCATAGCCGAGCAGGCAAAGTGCGATGGCCAGCGAGGATACGATTCTGCGTCTCATGTCGATGTGTGTTTTAGTAATGATGTGCAAAGGTACGGTTTCTTCTCGAGAATGAAAAGAAAAAACATGAATAATGCATTGCCATTTATGAATTAGTTTGTACCTTTGTCCACATGGAAAAGGAAAGAATCGTATTTTTGGACTATTTGCGTGCTGTCGCCTGTCTGATGGTGATGCTTGTCCACGCCAGTGAGAACTTCTACGGTGCCGACTCATCGGGTTTGGCGGGCAACATGTCGATGCTGGCCACCGAGGCCAACCGCTTCTGGGTGAGTTTCTGGGACGGCGGAGTAAGCCGCACGGCAGTGCCACTGTTCATGATCGCCTCAGCCTTCCTGTTGGCTCCCATGCCTTCGGACCAGACGATGACAGGCTTCTACCGTCGCCGCTTCCTGCGCATCTTGCCGCCCTTCGTCTGCTTCCTGTTGCTCTACACCTTCCTGCCCCTCGCCTGGGGCGGGATGTCGTGGGAGCAGTCGATGGCCGACCTGCGTCTGCTGCCCTTCAACTTCCCCTCGATGGCTGGCCATCTGTGGTTCATGTATCCGCTCATCAGCCTCTACCTCATCATTCCCGTCATCTCCCCCTGGCTCCGGCAGGCCACAAAGCGCGAGGAGCAGATATTCCTGGGCCTCTTCGCCTTCACCACCCTCATCCCCTGGCTCCATCGGTTCGTATCGCCGGATCTGTGGGGCGAGTGCTTCTGGAACCAGTTCTCGGCCTTCTGGTATTGCTCGGGCTACGTAGGCTATCTGGTTCTGGCCCATTACATTCGGGTCCACCTCGGTTGGACACCTTCGCGCCGTCGCACGATAGGATGGACCTGCTTCCTCGTCGGCTCGGCCTTCACCGCCTGGAGCTTTTGGCTTAAGGGCGAACCTGGCCAACTCATCGAGACGCCGACGCTGGAATGGTCGTGGGAATTCTGCACCCCCAATGTGCTGCTGGCCACGTTCGGCCTATTCCTCCTTTTCACCTGCATCCAACGGCTGCATGCCCCGCGACTGGTCACCTCACTGGGCAAGTGCTCCTTCGGTATGTATCTGATGCACATGTTTTTCCTGGCTCCCATCGCCTCCCGCTTCGTGGCCGGCGACCAAGCCCATCCCCTTCTGCCCGTAGGGCTCGCCATTCCCGCTATTGCACTGCTTACCTACGTCTGCA
The DNA here is from genome assembly GCA_024680695.1 of Bacteroidaceae bacterium. Classification (GTDB taxonomy): domain Bacteria; phylum Bacteroidota; class Bacteroidia; order Bacteroidales; family Bacteroidaceae; genus Physcousia. The sequence goes on along the minus strand of JAILBW010000119.1, from coordinate 230 downwards.
GCTACGCCACCACTTGGCTCCTCTCCCGCCTGCCAGGCAGCAAATGGTTCGTCGGGTGTTGACAGTCGACAGTTGATAGCGTTTGCATGCGGTGAGGCAACCGCTCTGAAACGAATCTTTTTAAATCCCCCTTCAAATAATGAAACGATTTGCAGTATTGGCCGCGCTGATGTGCATAATGTTACAAGCCGGCGCTGGCGACAAGAAAATGGATGCGTTCATCAACCGCC
>JAILBW010000039.1 GCA_024680695.1 Bacteroidaceae bacterium | reverse complement strand
ACTATATCCCTACTTTCAATATCGGGCACAAAGATACGAAGAAACGAGCGAAAAGCCAAAAGTTTTAGCAGTTTTCTTCCACACCCACTTTGTGCAATATCTAAATGCAAAGGCTGCGAATAACTTGCATGGACTTTCCCGAATGAGAGCAGGCTCGGCCGAAGGTCAGATGTAGAGCCAGTCGTTCTGCCCTTAAAAGCATTTTGATCAGGTAAATGGCACAACAGGGTGGGATATTTTTTACTTTAACCCGAATGGGGCTGAATGACATTTAGATTTGCCTTCGACGAGGAATGAATTACTGCTTGCTGTCGCGGGAGCCGATGCTTGCTGTCGCGGGAGCCGATGCTTGCTGTCGCGGGAGCCGATGCTTGCTGTCGTATTTTTGCATTTTGTATTTGGTACTGGTCAGACGTTTCGTCGCGCACCGATGTAGTGCATTAAATCCGATTTGCAGCCGAATGGCGAGCAGAATGAGATAAATATTGGGGCTTTTCTTGTGGAAACCAATATTTCGTCGTATCTTTGTCATGTTTTTGCACCGCCAAACCATAGAAATCATGAAACGCAGAGAACTGAAGAAGACCATTAACTATCTGACCAGCGAACTGCTGGCAGAGTGCTTTGCCGTGCTTTCCTACAACAAGACCGAATGCACCGAGGATGTGGAGAACGTCGTGAAGAGTATCCTGAGTATGCAAAACGACATGCTCAACCGGCTGTCGCACGTAGAGCCGGGAAGTACTAAATTGTTTTTCAAGAAGCTCAAGGAAGACATCGCCAGCCGTACCGACGAGATTGTGGAACAAATAAAGGGACTCTAATGATTGGCACTTGCCTGAGTCGGTTCGTCCTGCACAGTATACTGGGCTATTCGGTGAATGTCACGGTGCCGCTACCCAAGAAGTTCATCGCTGCACTGGCTCCGCACACCAGCAACTGGGATTTTCTGCTGGGCCAGCTCTACAGCCGCAGCATCGATACGCCCATCGGCTTCATGATGAAGAGCGACTGGTTCTTCTGGCCGCTCGGCAAAGTACTGCGCCGAATGGGTGGAATACCGATTGTCCGCTCGCGAAGTGAAGGCGTTACCGATCAGGTGGCAAGACAGGCGATGGAGGCAGACGAGTTCCGCCTGTGCATTACACCCGAGGGTACGCGAAAGGCCACGACAGAATGGAAACGCGGCTTCTATTATATCGCGTTGAAGGCCCAGCTGCCCATACTGCTCTATGGTCTTGACTATGAGAGGAAGGTCATCGACTGCCATGAGGTGATAATCCCCTCGGGCGACTATGATAAGGACATCGATAGGATAAAACGCTACTTCGCCCAATTCAAGGGGAAGTATCCCGAGAAATTTGCTGTGTAGCAGAGAGAATAGACGGCGGACAGATGGATGCGAGAGGATTCGGAATGATGAGCGGCAGAGGTGGCGGAAGGCTTCGTTGCGTGGCGGTCGGGATGGCGCTGATTGCAGCTATGCTGTGGTGTAAGAATTGCGCTGCACAGACTCCTGCGGCCATGAAGAAAAGCCTGTCAGCCTACTTCGCAAACTACGTCAACGAGGCGTACAGCACACTGGAGAAGGCGAAGGTGGAGGACATCGTCGTCGAACGCGAAAACAGACGGATGCACATCTACCTGAGCGAGCCATTCCTGGGACAGCCCTTCACGCCCGAGACTATGGAACGCATTTATCGAAGCACCGCCGAGCAGCTTCCTGCGCCGTACAACACCTACAGCCTCACTATCTACGCCAAGGGGACACCTATCGACCAGCTGATTCCCATCACTTTAATGCCTCAGCGCCCCGAGAACAGGATGTACCCCTTTGTACAGGCTCAGGGAAAGCCTTGGGTGAAGTGCATCAGCCGACCAAACGCCATTACTTCAGGACTCGAGGGCAGGCATCTGTGTGTGTGGGCCAGCCACGGAAATTACTTCAGCCAGAAGAAAGGCGAATGGCAATGGCAGCGCCCACGCCTCTACTGTACGAGCGAAGACCTCTTCACGCAGACCATCGTACTCCCCTACCTCATCCCAATGCTCGAGAATGCCGGCGCTGTCGTCTTCTCGCCCCGCGAACGCGACTGGCAGAAGCAGGAAATCATCGTGGACAACGACCAACCCACCGTCGGCGGACTCTACAGCGAGACCGAGGGACGCGAACGATGGGTGAATGCCGATACGGGGTTTGCCTATGTGCGACCTTATTATATTGAGAAACAGAACCCCTTCAAGGACGGTACTTGCCGCAAGGCGGAGACCACCTCGCATGCAGACAATGCAAGCTTCGTGACGTGGACTCCGCTCATTCAACAGGAAGGTGACTATGCGGTCTACGTATCGTACAAGACGTTGAAAAACAGCGTGGACGATGCGCACTACCGAGTGGTGCACGAAGGCGTAGCCACCGACTTCCTCGTAAACCAGACGATGGGCGGCGGCACTTGGGTTTATCTGGGCACCTTCCACTTCGCGGCAGGGACGAGTGCTGAGAATTCCATCTTGCTGTCCAACCTGAGCGAACAAAAGGGTGTGGTGACGGCTGATGCCGTACGACTGGGCAGCGGTATGGGCAACGTACTGCGCTACGACGAAGCGACACCCGAGCAGAAGTCCGGCAGTCGCCTGCCACGTTTCCTGGAATGCGCCCGCTATTATGCCCAATGGGCCGGTATGCCTTACAAGGTCTATTCCGTCAAGGAGAGCCTCGACGACTACGGCGACGACATCAACACCCGCGCCAAGATGGGAAACTTCCTGTGCCGCGGCAGCTGCTACTATCCCCCCGACGAAACGTTCGTGCCAGTGGACAGCGGACTTGCCGTGCCCATCGAACTGAGTATGGGCGTTCACAGCGATGCGGGATTGCGTAAGGACAGCACCCTCATCGGCACATTGGGCATTTACACCACCGGTTTCTACGAAGACCGGACAGCTTTGGGCCTGAGCCGACTGACAAGTCGCGACCTTGCAGACATCGTCCTCACCAACATCTGCGCCGACATCCGGCAGCATGTCGGTACATGGAATCGGCGTGCCCTTTACGACCGGAACTATGGCGAATCGCGCGAACCGCAAGTGCCTGCGATGATTCTCGAGACGCTGAGTCATCAGAACTGGGCCGACCTCTGCCTCGGCCACGATCCCCATTTCAAGTTCCTGCTGGCGAGAGCCATCTATAAAGGCATCCTGCAATATCTCGCAGCAGTCCACAATGTGCGCGAGACGGTGGTGCAGCCCTTGCCGGTGAATAGCCTTGCAGCCGAGGTATCGGGCGATGGCAGCAACGTCACCCTGAGTTGGC
>JAILBW010000065.1 GCA_024680695.1 Bacteroidaceae bacterium | reverse complement strand
TTGGAAAGACTTCAAGGAGATTGTAGAGTTTGTTAATCCCAATGTGGTGAATGTCGGCAGTTCGGGTCTTGCCACCTTCAGCTCCCCCAATGCGTTGGACTTCTCGGGCGTGTCGGGAATTAAGGCTTATATTGCCAGCGGTTTTAGCCCAAGCACAGGTACGTTGGTGCTGACGCGAGTGACGGAGGTGCCGGCAGGCGAAGGACTATACATCGTGGGAACACCCGGAAGCTATGAGATTCCTGAAACGACTACGGACATGATGTATTCCAACCTGCTGAAGGGTGTGACGACTGCTACAACCATCAGTCCCACAGACGGCGACAAGACGAACTTCATCCTGGCCAACGGCTCGCATGGCGTAGGCTTCTACACGCTGTCCGCCGAAGGTGAACTGGCTGCTGGAAAAGCTTATCTGCAACTACCAACTGCCAGCGTATCGAGCGTGAAAGCCATCAAACTTGCTTTCGGAGACGATGAGGAGACTGCAGTACAGAGTATCAGGGAGAATGCGAACGTACAAGGCATATTCAACATACAAGGTCAGCGAGTCGACGCGCCGACAAGAGGTTTGTATATCATCAACGGAAAGAAAGTATTCATCAAATAAAGCAAGCGAATTATGAAAACTCAGTATATAGCTCCCCAGCTGAAGCAGATTAGGATTCGAACCGTATCCTTGATTTGCACATCTACGATCACACAAGGTGTTTACACGGATTCCCCCCAGACGACTGACAAGGCTCTTGTCAGAGAGCGTCAAGGCCTCTGGGACAACGAATGGTAAAGACGAATGTAACCCATGACGACCGACGGACAATGGGCGCAGGCTCATTGTCCGTCGGTTCTTTTTACGACTCATCCCATCCACACAAGAAGCGGTCACCAGTTAGTGGTCCTCCAATCGGTGAACCATGTTTCGCACACGAATATACGCTGACCCATTATATTTCGTTGAACTCATGATATATAAATAATGAACTGGAGGGTGCTTCACAGCAACCTCCAGTTCGCTCCTTTAGGTATTAGCTTAGTCTAAGGTAAAAAGATTGTTTTCAGGATAACGAGTGCAAATTTAGGGCTTTTTTCCTGTCTAAGCAATATGTGTGATATGTTCTATAACACATTTATGCATTTTACGGGAAATAAATGTAACTTTTTTCGTCGTCCTGTATGTTTTTCCTTGCCGTAAGAAGGCCGGGAGGACTTATTTGTGTGCTAAATGATATTGCGTGATCCGTAGTGCGGGGCTTTGCAGCACGAGGCCCAGCTGCATGCCTTCGAGGGCCAGCGCATCGTGTAGCTCGCGACGGAAGATGTGGGCAATGCTTCCCACGAAATTAGCCTCGTTGTGGACGGACTTGAACCGCACCACGTTGCGCACGACGAAGCTGTGCATTGCCTCGACCACCATTTCGTGGATCTCGGCATCGTTGATATGGCGCGCGATGAAGGGCACCTGCGAGGCAAGGAAGATGTTGGGCTGTTTTTCGCGATATACGCGGCGGATGGCTTCGGCTTGCGTGATGCCTGTCTCGGCTGTGAATGCATCGCGCAGGTGGGGGCTGAGCAGGCCCTTGAAGATGTTGCCGAGGAGAGCGCGTCCGAGTACTGCGCCGCTGCCTTCGTCGCCCAGAATGAAGCCGAGTGGCGGTACGTTTTCCGTAATGTGTTGCCCGTCGTATAGTCCGCAGTTCGCTCCTGTACCCAGAATGCATGCGATGCCTGGCTTGTCTCCGCACAATGCTCGGGCGGCACCCACGAGGTCGGTATCGACGTGGATGGCGGCCTCGGGCATGAGGCTGCGGAGCGCCGTGTGGATGGTCTCGCTGAATGGGGCGATGCAGCCTGCGCCGTAGAACCAGACGTGCTGCGGCAGGCTGTGTGGCGGCAGCTGCGGCAGCAGTTCGTGATGCAATACGTGCAAGACGACATCCTGAGAATCGCGTACGGGGTTGATGCCGCTCGTCTTGATTTCCAGAATGTCGTCTTGTCCGCCGGACAGGATCCAATGTGTCTTGGTCGAGCCGCTGTCTGCGGTCAGGATTGTAGGCATGATCGTTCCGTCGAATGTCTTAGTGACGGGAGAATCTTGCGCGTCGGCCTTCGGCTTAATTTGCGGGGGTCTCTGCAGGTGCCTCTGCGGGCGTTTCTGCGGGTGCCTCGCTCTTCTCGGACGTAGCCGTGGGCTGTGTGATGCCGGGCAGGTTGTTCGGGTTGGTAGCCTTCTGCTCCAGAGCAGGTGCGTCCATCACGGAGCCGCCGCCCTTCGTCGTGGGCAGGAATGCCACGCTGATAACGCTAAGCACGATCATCGCAGCAGCCAGAGTCCATGTGGCTTTCTCGATGAAATTAGTGGTCTTGGGGGCACCCAGCACCTGATTGCTGTTCGTATAGTCGGCAGCCAGACCGCCGCCCTTGGATTCCTGAACGAGTACGATAAGACACATCAGCACGGATGCAATCACCACGAGAATAACAATAGAAGTGTACATTTTTTAGAGTTATTATTTATTGTTTATTGTTCCTGTTATTGATGACCAATTTGCCGAGAAATCGGATTTGGTCTGCAAAGTAACGATTTTTTTTTGGATATTTCAAGGATAGACGCTGTATAATTTCGATTGCCTTCTCAAATTTGCCTTGTTTTATGTAAATATGGGCCAATCTTTCGGTCAAAATCTCGTTTTCGTCGTCTTCTGTGTCGTTTTGTGTCGTCTCGGCGCGAGGTGTGTCGGCTGTCTGGTTTTGTATGACAATCCGCGGGGTGTCCTGCTGCAGGAATTCGTCGATGATGCTTTCCTCGTCGATGGTGGGCATCGAGTGGGGGATGTCTTCCTCGTCGGCATGCTGCATGAGGAATCCGATGTAGTCTTGAGTGGCATCGGCAACCGTCGGCTGCGTCTGCTGTTCGTGGGGTATCGTTTGCAGGAACGAGTCGATGAGTGTCTGGGTGCGGTCGGCCACCTCCTCCTCGTCGTTTATCTCGTAGTCGAAGCGCAGCCTGTTCTGTTCGGTAGTATAATGTTTCTCCTCGATGAGGCGGAATATGGCGCGTCGGTCGGGAATGAGTGGGGCGTTGCGTCGCAGTTCTTCGTCGAACGTAGCATCGTGCATGCGATAGAGGGCATGCAGGAGCAGTATTCGTGCCGCATGGCAATAGGGCGACTGGCGCAATGTCTCGCGTAGTGCGGCGATGGCGTGCGCGTCCAGAGTGTCGGGCTTGCGGATGTATTCAATCAGTCGTCGTTGCATGGGAGGAGGGAAGGCTTACCAGTTGGCTACGGTTGCGTTGAAAATCTGTTCGGTTATGTCCTTCGTCATCTGGGTGACGAGTTCTTCCTGTACGGCCGTCAGCTGCTGTGAGGCGTCGTAGCTTGCCGTAGCCGAGAACTGTCGCTCAAAGTCGTCGGCATGCTTGTTGTTGTTCACGAAGCGGACGTTTACGGTCATCTTCAGCTGCACCTGACTGCTATATCCGTCGCTCGAGATGGACTTGTTGAATTGGTCGAAGCTCACGATCTCGCCTGCCAGTTGCAGGTCGCCGTTCTTCTTCACCTGCCGCAACTTGGTCTGGTGGGCGTAGATGTCGGTCAGCTTGTTCTGGAAGATGCTCTGCATCGGCGGCCAGACGTAGGCGCTACGGATGGGGAAGTTGTCTATCTGGATGGTCTTCGTCGTGGTGTAGTCGATGCTTGCGCCATTGAAGCGGTACTCCACCTTGCAGGCCACGGGCAGGATGCACAGGAGCAGCAGGCAGGCCTGCATGGCTCGGCATCGGATGGTGCGTAACGCCTTATTCTTCGATGCCATAGTCCTTAATCTTTCGGTATAGTGTGCGTTCGCTGATACCCAGATCCTCGGCGGCAGCCTTGCGGCGATAGTGGGCGCGTTGGAGTGCCTTGAGGATGTTTCGCTTCTCCATCTCGAAGAGGTTCAGGTTCTCGTCCTCCTCCACGATCTCCTCTGGGGTCTGTATTTCGTCCTCGATGGGGCGTACCGCGGATGGCGATGCGGGATGGATGGTGTGGTTTGGTGGGGCCAGCGTGGTGGTCTGCGGCGCAACCTGATTGAGCGGGGCGGGGGAGAGGTTCGTGGTGTCGTGCGGGGAGTGTACGAGAGCCGACAGTTCGCTCACCTCCTTGCGCAGCTCCATCACGGCGCTCGCCAGCCACTTTATTTCATTCTCGTAGTCGCGATGCTCCGTACCTGCCGTCTTGGGCTTGAGCGGCGCGATGCCTGTCTCGTCGGAATTGGGCACGATGCCGTACTTGGCAAGTAGCTGGGGCGTGATGGTGCGCTCCTGCGAGAGGATATTGAGCTGTTCGGTAATGTTCAGCAGTTGGCGTATATTCCCCGGCCACTTGTATCTGTTCACGACCTCTTCGGCTTCGGGCGTGAGGCGGATGGGCTCGGGGATGTTGTATTTGGCGGCTGTGTCCAGCGCGAATTTCTTGAAGAGCAGTACTGCATCGCCATGTCGCTGGCGCAGGGGCGGCATCTGTATGTTGATGGTGCAGAGACGATAGTAGAGGTCCTCGCGGAAGCGTCCTTCGCGAATGGCGTGGGGAATGTCCACATTAGTTGCCGCCACGATGCGCGCATTGGTGTGGCGCGGCTCGTTGCTGCCCACTCGGATGTACTCGCCCGTCTCGAGGACGCGCAGCAGTCTGGCCTGAGTGCTCAGGGGCAGTTCGCCCACTTCGTCGAGGAAGAGCGTTCCGCCGTCGGCCGCCCCGAAGTATCCCTCATGCTCGCCGATGGCGCTTGTGAAGGCACCCTTCTCGTGGCCGAAGAGCTCGCTGTCGATGGTGCCTTCGGGAATGCTGCCGCAGTTGATGGCGATGTAGCGCTTGTTCTTGCGCAGGCTGAAGTCGTGGATGATGCGCGGGATTACTTCCTTTCCCACTCCGCTTTCGCCCTGAATGAGCACCGAGAGGTCGGTACGAGCCACCTGGACGGCTGTGTGCAGCGCTTCGTCCAATGCCTCGTCGCGTCCGACTATGCCATAGCGGAGCTTCAACTGTCTCAGGTCGATGTCATTCTTCATACGATATTCTTCCTCCTCCCTCGCAATTTGGTTGCAAAGTTACGATTTTTTTCCAGATAATATGCAAGGTGTGTTCTAATAATTAGTAAATCCAGTGGGCATTATCTTCGTCTGCTCTTGTCTCTTTTAGGCATCTTTGCCTTCATTTCCTGGAACCGTAGCTCGCTACGCTTCTTCGGCCATGAAGCCAAATCTGCTTTAAAATAGCCTAAGAGCAGTTCAAAGCTAATTCTTAGAACCCACCGCAAGTGAAATGCGCTTATTTCTCTTCGTCGGGGGCATTCTGTGCCTCAGGTTTCGGGCTGCGCCTCAGATCTTCGCGTTTGTCGTGGAAGAGTTTCGGCAATGGGTTGCGACGAGCCTCGTCGTAGCGAGCGCGGTTGCGCAGTACGTCAGTTGCCGCATAGATGGCGTTGCAGAAGGACGTAATCTCGGCTTCGCCCTTTCCGGCCGATGCGAGTTGTGCGTCGTTGAGCTGCGCGATGGTCACTGCCTCGTTGTCTTCCTCGAAGTGCATGATGATGTTGTAGTCGCTCGGGATCACCTGGAAGGGGATGTACCCTTGGTCGTGATACATGGCCAGAATGCCGTCGTAGTGGGTGTAGGCCTGCGAGCCGAAGAATGTGTCGGCTGCAAACGGGCCCATTGCGAAGATGTGCTTCTCGGCGGCCTGTTCGATGACGGGCTTGATGATGTTTTCCTCTTCTTCGCCCGGCTCGGGATTCAGGGCCAGTACGGCGATGCGTGGTCCCGAGATGCCGAAGTCGCGCTTGAGGCAGAGGTCGAAGTCGGCAAGCTTCTTGCTCATCTTTTCGACTGTGAGGTGCTTGCTCACCTCGCTCAGCGAGATGCCGTCGGTAAAGAGTCCTACGCGCGCGCGTTCATTTAATAGAATGGTACTGCCACTGTCCGTGGGCGTCTTGTCGCCGGGAGCCAGTACGAGGGCGTCGAACTGCTTTTCGGCGTAGGCGCGCCTTGCGGCTTCGATACTTGCCGTTGTGGCCTTGTCGGCCTCTTCGGTCTTTTGTCCCAGTTCCACTTTCACCTCATCCTGAATGCACTCCACGATGTTCAGCCGGTCGGCCACAGCATCCTCGGCTCGCTGAATGGTGGTGAAGTTGGTGGCCAGCGACAATGCCTTGCGGTAGTACGAGGCCAGTTTCGGACTGCCGTAAACAAGTGGTGTACACAACTCGAGCAACGTGGGTTCCTCGAATGCTTTCAGTATCACTTCGTAGCCCACTCCGTTCGTGTAGCCGTGTGTGATTCCTATCTTAATCTTTTCCATATATGATGATTTGTTCAAGAGTTCAAGAGTTCTTCGCACTAAAGGCGAAGCGGCAGAGACGGGCGCAAGGGTTCAAGGGTTCAAAGCCTCTCCCCAGCCCGACGGAGGGCAAGGATTTAGAGGAGGCTTGGGTCATTGTTCCGTGGTTGAAGGTTTCTCCTCGTCAATGCCTGTGTCGATTTCCAGCGAGTATTGCTCGGCTGGGAGTTGCAGGGTGTATAGCGACCCTTCGAGGCGGCGCATGAGTCCGCGCTTCATCTTCTCGGGTGCATACACGAATCCCTCTACCACTACTACGCGGCCCGTCTCCATGTCCACCCGGCTGTGGCTCACGAAAGGACCGCCCATCGCATCGTTGTGCATAATCCACAGTCCGCGAGCCTCCATCGCATATCCGCCGTGTACGACGATGGGCTTCACCACGGTGCACAGCGTGTCGGTCTGCATGTACATTCCTGGTTTTTCGCCCGGGAGGTTGGCCTTCATCACCGAGTCGCGCTTCTGCAGGATGTATTCCTTGTTGAACGTTTCCGGTCCCTCGTAGGCGTAGCTGTACATACAGATGTTCTCCATGCCCGAAGCCGTGTTGTTGCTGGTCCAGAAGAAGTTGTCGCCCTGTTTGTAGCTCTTCAGTTCGTCGGGTGCATACATCCGGCATGCGAACTTCTGCCACGCCAGGTCGTAAGTCACCTTCGAATACCTCTTCTCCAGTTGCTTGATGAGTCGGTTCATTTCGGTCTTGGTCAGGAAGTCCACCACTTCCTGCCTATGGGCGACGCAGAACTCTCGGAACGACTCTTCGGACGGGGAGTTCACCGTGAGCACAATCTGCTCCATGGCATATTTGTCGCGCATGAATCTCATCCTCGTCTGCGAGAACTGGCGCGGGTTGATGTTCACCTGAATGATGTTGCGGAAGATGCGGAATGCCTGGTCCATGTGCTTTGGCTCGACCTGCGAGATGCGGAACGAACGTTCCGACTGGGGTAGTCCTGGCACATCGGTGTCCAGAATGTCGAACAAGGCGCGTCCGGCCGGTGCCTCCCATAATGCATTGTCGATGACCACCAGCACCTCGTAAGGGCGTCCGCTGGCCATCGGGAAGATGAGCCCCTTCTTGCAGCCGCTCAGCATCAATGCAGCAAATACAATTAAAAAGCCTGTCTTTTTCATCTTCTTATTTGCTTGGTTCATAACTCATTTTTTTTCGCTGTATTCAGCAGCCCGCAGGCCGCCATGATGTCCTCGCCCCGACTGGCGCGAATGGTGGCGGTCAGTCCGTGGCGCGAAAGATAGTCGCGCAGCCATGTCATCCTCTCCTCTGCAGCCCTCTTGTAGGGAGTGTCGGGAATCGTGTGGAACCGGATGAGGTTCACCCGACAATGCAATCCTCCGAGCCGTCGCACCAATTCGCGAGCGTGCCGCTGGCTGTCGTTCAGTCCTGCGAAGACGATGTATTCGAAGCTCAGCCGCCGCTGGTGGCTCCATTCGTGAGTGCGCAGGAGGTCCAGACACTCGGCAATGCCGTAGCCTTTCTCGGCAGGCATCATCTCTTGTCGCTCCTCGGGGAAGGGGTTGTGCAAGCTGATGGCCAGGTGGCACTCGCTCTCGTCGAGGAAGCGTTTCAGTCCCCGTCCCACGCCTACGGTCGAGACGGTGATGCGCTTGGGGCTCCATGCGAAGCCGTAGTCGGCAGTCAGCAGCGAGGTCGCCTTCAGCACCGCGTCGATGTTGTCCATCGGTTCGCCCTGTCCCATGAAGACGATGTTCGTCAGCCTTTCGCGCTCGGGGAGCATGAATATCTGGTTCAGGATGTCGCGCACCGTCAGGTTGCCCTGAAATCCCTGCCGTCCCGTCATGCAGAATCGGCAGCCCATGCGACAGCCAGCCTGAGTGCTCACGCAGAGTGTCGCCCTGTCGCCATCGGGGATGAACACCGACTCGACGCGCTCGCCGCTCTCTGTCGGGAACAGGTACTTCACCGTGCCGTCCACGCTGGTCTGCTGTCCCACCGGTGCGCAGCCTCCCACCTCGTAGTCAGCCTCTAACGCCTGTCGTGCCTTTTGTGAAAGATTCGTCATCTGTGCAATGTCGTTCGTCCGCGTCACATAAATCCATCGCGCCATCTGTCCGGCGGTGTAGGCAGGCAGTCCCAGACGGGCTGCAACGTTGCGCAGCTCGTCGAGTGCCATGCCCAGCAGGGGCGTTTTTCTCTCTCCGTTCTCCATGTGATGCTCAGCCGAAAAGCGTTTTTACTACTACATTCCGGTACTTCGTCTCAGTACTTCGTCTGCAAAGCTACAACTTTTTCGTGAGATTCCGCACGGATTACCCATAGTTTTTTTTCTGTCGCCGGCAAATCCATCACCTTATTATTTGCACTTTCGTTTTTTTTGTGTACCTTTACCCCAGCAAAACATGAATTCTGCAAAACTTATGACCGATATGAGAACGATTACATTCCTCAGGCAGGTGCGGCTGGTGGTCGCAGCCTGCTGTCTACTGGCTTTTGCCAGCTGCCCATCGATGATGATGGCCCAAAGCTCGAGCCCCTCCACGAAATGGCATTGGGAGGAGGGGACCATCGTCCTTGACACTCCTGCCCGCCCCGACGGACAGCAGCATGTCGTCGGGCTTACCGCTCCCCGCCTCGCCACGGTGCGCGTAGGCTTCGTTGGGCTTGGCATGCGCGGTCCCGGTGCCGTGAGCCGTTTTACCCACATCCCTGGCGTGCAGATCGTGGCGCTGTGCGACTACGAGGAAGAGCGCGCCGAGGCCTGCCAGCGCTTCTTGCGCGAGGCCGGACTGCCGCCTGCCGAGATCTATTCTGGCGAGAAGGGCTACGAACTCCTTTGCATGAATCCCGAAATCGACCTCGTCTATGTGGCCACCGACTGGGACCATCACTTCCCCGTAGCCAAGTGCGCCCTCGAGCATGGCAAGCACACCGCCATCGAAGTGCCCAGCGCCATGAACCTCGAGCAGTGCTGGGAGCTCATCAACCTGTCCGAGTCGACGCGCAAGCATTGCATGATACTCGAGAACTGCTGCTACGACTGGTACGAGCTGACGGCGCTCAACATGGCCCAGCAGGGCGTCTTCGGCGAGGTCGTTCGCGCCGAGGGAGCCTATATTCACAACCTCTCGCCCTTCTGGGATGCCTATTGGAAGAATCCCGACGGCAGCGACCCCGACAGCCTTGGCTGGCGACTGAAGTACAACATGGAGAATCGTGGCGACGTCTATGCCACCCACGGACTCGGCCCTGTGGCCCAAGCCATGAACATCCATCGCGGCGACCGCTTTGTCACCCTCACGGCGATGGACACCAAGAGCGTCGTCGGCAAGGAACTCGTGGAGAAGCGTACAGGCCGTGAGTGCGACAACTTCCGCAACGGCGACCACTCCACTACCCTCATGCGCACGGCTCAGGGCAAGGTCGTGGAGATTCAGCACGACGTGATGACCTACGCCCCCTACAACCGCCTCTACAAGCTCTTCGGCACCAAGGGCTATGCCACCAAGTACCCCGAGCCGCGCTATGCCCTCGAGGGCTCGGCGATGAAGTCCACCGGCGTGCCGCAGATCGACAAGCTCGACACCCACAGCTTCATGTCGGCCGAGCAGCAGAAGGCCCTCGAGGAGAAATACGAACACCCCATCCTGAAACGCTTCGGCGAGAAGGCCAAGAAGGTGGGAGGCCACGGCGGCATGGACTTCCTCATGGACATGCGCCTCGTCTATTGCCTGCAGAACGGACTGCCGCTCGACATGGATGTCTATGACCTGGCCGAGTGGTGCAGCCTTGCCGAGCTGGGTGCCATCAGCATGGACCACAACAGCGCCTCCGTCGCCTTCCCCGACTTCACCCGAGGCTATTGGGACCTCCAGACGCAGTTCAGCCACGCCTACGCCTCGCCCGAGGATGAGGCCGCTGCCGAAGCCGCCGCGCTGGCCAGCACCGAGGAGCAGAAAACCCTTACCATAAAGAATAAACTCTGGGAGAAGTACGACAAGGCACGGGAAAAAGCCAAGGCCAAGAAGTAACTCGGCAAAAAGAGGCAAAGGGCATTTTCTGCGGCAGAATACATGCGTTTTTGCGACAGCAAGCGGGAGTCAATGCGACAGCAAGTAGGAGTCAATGCGACAGCAAGTAGGAGACCACCCCGTCTGCTGTTACCGCAGATTTTGCATTTTGCATTTTGCAAATAGCATTTAGTATACTGATTTGTCTGTCGCACCTTCTGCGATGTTTCCCCAGACAGCAATGGTTAATAATCAGAACACTCTTACAGTATCTCGCGTATCTGGAGGAGGTGGTTGACGATATGGGAGGCGATGCCCTCGGGAGGCGTGAAGTCGGCAGGGTAGCGGTTCAGGAAGATGGTGCGTAGGCCGACGTTGTAAGCTCCGCGGATGTCTGTCTCGAAATTGTCGCCTATCATGATTGTCTCTTCGGGGCGTGCACCGCTCATCCGAAATGCATAGCGGAAGTAGTCGGGGCTGGGCTTGTTGGCGCCTGCCTGCTCGGAGAGTATGATGGTGTCGAAGTAGTCGAAAAGGTGCGAGGCGCGCAGCTTGCTGTATTGCACTTCGCGGAAGCCGTTGCTGCACAGATGCATCCGATAGCCGCGGGAGCGCAGATAGTCCATGATTTCGTGGGCACCCTCGACGACGCCGCTCTTGACGGCACAGAGAGCCAGGAAACGGTCGCTGGCGTGGAGGCAGTACTCGGGAGTGGGGTTGAGTCCCTTGCCGCAGGCGAGGGGGCGGCGAAAGCGTTCGACAATCAGGAAGTCGCGATCGATGGTGCCTTGGGCGTACTGAGTCCAGAGCTCGATGTTGGCGGCCCAGTAGGGCACGGTGAAGGCCTCGAGAGTGGGGAAGTAGCGGGCAAGGCCGAGCTCGTCGAAGAGTTCCGCGAGGGCTATCTCGGCGTTGCCGCGAGTGTCGTAGAGTGTGTCGTCGAAGTCGACGAAGAGGTGGGTGGCCGGTTTGTTGTGCATAGTTCTTCCCTTTTTTTCTTTTTCAGGTTGACCTCTCTCTCCGCTACATCTTCCCGAGTATCTGGTCCATCACCCAGTTGACGCTGGTGGCGCTGAGGCTGTCGGCGGTGCAGTTGCCAATGCCCTGCAGGTGCTGGACGACGCGTTCGATGAGCGGCATCTGGACGAATGGCGGATTGGGCACGGCGATTGACTCGTGTCCCGACTCCGTCGAGAGCATGATGGGGTCGTAGGTGTAGACCGAGAAGCTGAGTTGCCCTGTCTCGCCCATGAGCAGGATGCGGTCGGTGCGCACGCTTTCGTGGCTCACGAAGCACCAGGAGCCGCTGCCAGGCAGTCCGTTGTTGAACTGGAAGCAGGCGCTCACGGTGTCCTCCGTCTGATAGAGCCCGCCCAGGTTGGCGCTGTAGCCCTTGGCGCGGACGATGGGTCCGAAGATTTCTTGGAGGATGTCTATCTGGTGGGGCGCGAGGTCGTAGAAGTAGCCGCCGCCGGCAATGTCGCGCTGTACGCGCCAGGGCAGGTTCGTGCTGTGGTAGTCGAGGTCGCGCGGCGGAGCCGAGAACTGCACCTGCACGCTGACCACCTTGCCGATGGCTCCGGCGCTGACCAGTTCGCGTACGCGGAGGAAGTAGGGGAGGAAGCGCCTGTAGTATGCCACGAAGCAGGGCACGCCGGTCTGTTCGCTTACACGGTTGATGCGCTGGCAGTCGAGGTAGCTGCTGGCGAGCGGCTTCTCGACGTAGGGGGGCTTGCCGGCGCGCATGGCCATGATGGCGTAGGTGGCGTGGGACGATGGGGGAGTGGCTATGTAAACGGCGTTGACTTCGGGGTCGTTGATGAGTTGCTGGGCGTCGGTGTACCAGTGCGGTATGTGGTGACGTTCGGCGTAGGCCTGCGTCTTCTCCCGGCTGCGGCTCATAACGGCAACGACTGTCGAGCCGGGTATCTGGCTGAAGGCCGGTCCGCTCTTCTTCTCCGTGGCTTCGCCGCATCCGATGAAGCCCCAGCGTATTTTCCTAAGATTGCTTCTTGTCATTTATATTGGTCTATCTCCGTAGTCTTTTCTTTCCCTGTTCCACGACGACGCCCCCGAACTGGCTCGTAGCTGGCCGCCCCGAGATGTCGTAAAGGTTGCGAAGCGCGGGGGAAGGCTTGGAGCGAAGCGTTTCGACGGCGGTGCGACCCTCGAGGGCATCGATGGCTGCCTGGAGCGTCCGGAGCACGGCGGCGTAGTGGCCCTGCCGGGCGTCGTCGGCTTGCTGTGCCTCGCTGCGGGCGCTGACGAAGTTGGCCAACAGGAGGGCATCATAGGCTCCGCCCTCGTAGCGGCGCAGGGGGTGGGAGTCGAGCAGCGTGTCGAGCTGACAGAGGGTGTCGTTCAGGACGTAGGGGTTTTCCTCGTCCGGCAGGGTAGGGAGGAGGCGCCATTCGCTGAGCGCGTTTTCTTGGACGGGTTGTCCCTTGATGCGGTAGTTCTTGCCGGTGGAGGTGTAGGACGACTTGTTGTAATAGACGGGATAGAAGCTCTTCTCGTCGGTCTCGTTGGCAAAGTACATGAGTACGGTGCCGCGGCCTGTGGCGACGATGCGGACCGGGGCCTTGCTGGCCTCGAGGACCATGGGCACCTGCGAGGTCTTCCACCGGCCGACGTACTTGTTGAGCGAGGGGCTGTAGATGGTGTAGCTGTGGGCTTCGTCGGCATTGTAGGTGATCTGGAAGATGCAGATGGGACGGCCTGCGCTGAACTCGACGCGCCCCTTGATGAGGTCGGCTACGTTGACGTAGTTCGTGCCGGCATGGAAGGCCTTGGTGGTGAAGTCGTCCCACTCGAAGGCGCTGGCGATGTAGTAGTAGCCGTCGCTGAGCGGGATGTAGCCCTGCGACTCGACGGTGGCGAGCGTCTCCTGGAGCCGGCTGATGGCATCGTTCAGAGCGGGCGAGAAGGCGTCGGCCTCGCTGTCGAGAAGTTCAATGGCCTTGTCGTAGGCTTCCTGATAGGCGGCTACGAACGTCAGCAGGTATTGTCCGAATTCGGTGCCGGCGATGTATTGGTCGCGGGTGTGAGTGTTGATAAGTGCTTCGAGCCGACTGCGATAGGTGACTGCTGTGGCGTCGCGTAGTGTCCATGTCGAAAGGTCGGAGTTGTCGTCGAGCCAGGCGGTGACACCATCGGGGGCGGGAGCTGTCTTCGGCTTGTCGGTGTTGTGCCCGTTTACGTGAAACGATTGACACTGCCTGCCGTGCTGTGTGCATTGTCCGCCGTGGTGGATGAGGAGCTTGCCATTTTCGCCCATCGTGATGTGGAGAAGCGCCGGCGTGGTACTCATCGCGACAGGTGAACCGCATCCGTCGCCGTTGAGCGTGGGTTGTGAGAGAGGTCCGATGCTTCGCCCTGTGGCGATGTTGCGAAAGGAGTATGCGTCGCCCTCGGGTGTTATCTGCCACACGAAGCGCAGGTCGGCCTCGTTCTCTGTGTCCCAGTCGAGGCGCTCGGCCGAGGCATCGAGGAGTGCCTTGGTTGTCTTCTCGTTCCAGGCGTCGTAGGCATTCTCGATGTAGTAGTAGCCGTGGAACTTCTGTGTGAGCAGGCGCGAGCCTTTGTAGCGATAGTTGAAGCGTCCGTTTGGTGCAGCCTCGCCCTTGGCCAGGAAGTAGAGGACGTCGTTGTTGGCCTTCTCGATGTTGTCGATCCACTTGAAGTCGAAGTCGGTGTCGGCCTCGAGGCCCAGGATGCGGCGGTCGAGTGTGAGCATCATTTCCTTGCCTTCTGCCTGCCATCGGACGTCGGCGATGGCCTCCCACTCGGTGGCGCTGTAGCGGAAGAGCTTCATCTTCTGCGACTCGTTGCTCACCATGTAGTCGTAGCCATACCAGCCATTCGAGTAGTCGCAGTCGGCGTTGAGGAGCAGTGACATCCAGCGCACCTTCTCGTTCGAAGTGGAGAGCTGGCGGATCTCTTCGCGCGTGGAGACATAGAAGTAGAGGTTTTCGGCATCCTTCGTGACCTTGGCCGTGACAATGTCGTTCGAGTTGCGCATGCGTTCGATGCTCGACTGGGCGGTGGTGGAGGTATAATAGACGTCGCCGGGCTCGTCGCGGAATTCGGGGGTGACATCGGCCCACTGCTCGAAGTCGCCGTCGATGTCGATGTTGCGGCTCACAGTCGGAGTGGGAATCTTGTGAACTCCGCGATACTGGCGGATGTTCGACACCATCTGCAGATAGTAATGGTCGCGAATGAGCGGCTCGCTGCTGGGTTCGATGTCGCGGCTGAACTCTTGGTTGTAGACATCGACAAAGTACGTCTCGCCGATCTTTGCCGTGGCACCCGGGCGGACAAGTCCGAACTGGGAACTATCCTCTATCTTGAAGCGCTGGGCCATCCATTCGTTCCACTGGGTGATCATCACCACAGGCGGATGCACCTTGTGGGCCTGCTTCCATTGTTCCTGGAAGAAGAGGCCCTGTGGGGTCTCCTTGCAGAGGCCATACTTGTCGAAGGCGGGCTGCGCGCCGTTGTGGTAGCTCTTGCCAATACGTGAGGTGGGGTGCATGGCCACTCCCACGGATATCTGCTCCGTCTTGCCGTTCATGGTTCCCGTGCCTTGGGGATAGTAGGCGAGCCATGCCCATTTCTTCGAGCCGGTGCTCCATGCCCAGCTGTATCGGAAGGTGAAGTACGACTGGATGTGCGACGGCAGTTCCGTCTCCTTGTTGTCCTCCATGAAGATGAGTGGCTTGCCCTCCCATTTGTACCAATACTTGTCGTTAGCGGCATTGGCGTAGAAGGCGTTGTACAGGTTGGTGACAACTGCGACGGAGCTGGAACGCGTCAGGAATGCCAGTTTGGGCGAGCGGAGCCCGAGTTGTGTGCGGCGGTCGATTTCCTTCATTACCACCTTGACTTGCTCGTCGTAGGTGTAGGCATTGGTGACATCAAAGAAATAGAAGTCAATGCCTGCATCGACCAGCATCTGCATGTGGCGGGCCACAATGTAGGGAGTGCCTCCGGTGTAGTAGCCCAGCGCGGGCTTGCCACCCCAATGGAACGAACCCCAGCCGCCAAATGCGGGGTTCTCGGGATTGGCGGCCACGAGGCGAGTGTTGTCTTTGGTCTCGGCTCCATGTTGCCCATGCCAAACGTAGTAGAACATGCCGATGACGGATGTCTCGTCGATGTCGGTACGGCTGACTCCTTCGTCGCTTGTGGCTACGTTGCGTCCGAGTTCATCGACGCAGACCCAAGTGTCGCTCTGCGGGTCGAAATCCTGTGCAAGGCAGATGAGCGGCGAAAAGAGAATGCCAAGCAGGAAGAGGGGGAGGTGTCTGAAAGTCATTGCGGGATCGTGTTGTAGTTCTTTGGCTCAGTGAGTTTTTGCGTGGTAGTTAGTTAAAGAAGTTCCAGCTCAAGCCGAAATGGAACGTGAACGGGTCGATGGGGTAGTGGGGTGCCCAGAAGGCATGGCCGTCGCCCTCGTTTACGTGATTCACAGCGAGATAGAGACGGCAATGCTTCAGGTGCATATTGGCATAGACATTGATGATGGGATAGTTGCCAATCTTGGTACGAGCGAAGCGTGTATCCTGCGTGGCAAACTGGCAGATGCTGGGCGCATAGTCGGGGGCATAGTAGGAGGTGAAGTAGCGCATGTCGCCGCCCACCTGGACACGCAGGACGCGAGCGATGCGGAATAGCAGGTAGAGGTTGGTGTAGAGCGAGAGGTCGGGCAGAGGTAGCACATCGGCCTTGGACGTCTTCTGATAGGTGACCTCGCTGTCCCAATGCAAGGGACCAAGCTTGAGGTCTTGGGCAAGGGTGGCGCTGAAGACTTGAACGTTGCCTCCCTCCTGCTTGAGGGCTACGTCGTGGGTGTAGTCGGAGGTGAGTGTGCTTGTGGCTGAAGCACCATCTTTCAACGTGTTCTGCATGGCGAAGTAGGTGTAGTTCGTCATGTTCTCCATGCCGACGGTGAGGCGCGTCTTGGTGCGACGTAGGCCAATAGTACCCATGATGCGGGTGCGCAGTTCGCGGTTGAGGTCGCCATTGTCCCACCAGGTGGCTTGGCTGTGATAGTGGCGCAGGTAGAAGTTTGCCTTTTGGTGGTGGAGATAGGCGTGAAGGTCAATGTCGAGTGTGTCTTTCTGCCCGAGGGGGAGGTGCTGGTCGCTCTGGCCGTCAATGTTGAAGTCGCCCACCTTCGGTCCTGCGAGCCAGAACTCACCATCCACGTTGTAGTGGAACCATTCGCCTTGCATTCGGCTCAGTGTACCACCCAGCGAGAGGTCGTTTTCCACATATTTGTGATTGTAGGTCGAGTCTGTCGTGGCTATGAAAGGGAGGGTGTAGGTGTTCAGACGGTGGGAACCATAGAGGGAAATGCCACTCTGTGCCCACTTGTTGAACCCCTCGCGCAGGGCGATGCCCAGCGTGTTGCGTAGCTGAAGGGCTCGCGTCTCGTCGCGCACATCATTCCATGAACCATAGTAGTGGTTCGTGTAATAGTCGGTCGGGGTGCGATGGGACAGGTAGTCGTGCTTGAGGCGGTGCAGCTGCATGGTGTGGATAAAGCTGGTCACGGGCAGGAATTCCTGCGGCGTCACCTGCTGGCTGGCCCATTCGGCGGTGAGGGAATCAATTGCAGCTGCGCGGGCCACACTATCCTTGCGCAGCACCATGCGCACACTGTCGGGCAACTGGAAGAGGAGGTCGGATGCGCTGGGGGGCTTAGGTTTCAGCGAGTCAGGCAATTCGATGTCGCGATAGATGCCCACATTGTAGCGATGCGAAAGATAGAACGTCTGTTCGTGGTTGCGATTCCAAGTGTCAGAGAGCGTTACTGGGATATCCTTCGAACTGTAGCTTTGCTGGAAGCTCTGCGGGTCCTCGATGTAGCGGTCGTCCTCGATGCCTCCGTTCTCGCCCATCTTCATGTGGTTTACATTGATATAGGCATGCGCGTTGTACTTGTCGCCGCGATAGTATCCATAGACAGTACCGCCGAATTGGCTGTTGGCCTGGTTGTTGTAATAGCCGCGGCCAAAGAGATAGTCGAGCTTGAAGCCAATGCCTGCAGCCTTATTGATATTGCTGGCGAAATAGGCGCGCACCCGGTCTTGCCCATTCTCGCTGCTGCCGCACTTGTGGTAGGCCAGGTTGGTGATGGGGCTCAGTGTGTTGGTGAATCGGAAGTCACCCAATGCGTCGCGGAAGTAGCTGAAGGGCTGGAGAAACAGCAGGTCGTCAGTCTGCTCACGGTTCAGGAATATGCGATTCAGGCGTGGTGCGCCCAGATTGCCCAAAAAATTGTATTGTCCGGTATATCCTTCCGTGAGATTGAAGTTCTGGAAGTTATGCACTGCGGTGTCGGTGTTCTCTGCGTCGATGACGGTGCCGAGCCGTGGCTCGATGCACCATTGGAATTGTCCGATGGGAATCTCCACCTCGGTGGTGTCGGTCACATTCATGAAACGGTCAGATCCGCGTTTCTCAGCAGTGCGCGAGTTGTTTGTCGAGGTGTTGTTTCCGGCCTCACCTGCTGTGCGAAGGTTCACCTGTCCCTTTGCACTGCTGGCAAAGCAGAGCAGGACAAGGATGGCGGTGAGTATGGAAAAATGTCTCGGCATGGGCAATTGGCGGGCTAAATCGGTTTGATAATCTCCATGCCCTTGCGCAGTGCCTCCTCATTCATGGGGATGAGGTGGTGGTGGCGTTCGGGCAGCGTCTTGCGCAGCGCCTGCAGTACGTTTTCTATGGTCACGAGGGGGCGTACCTTTAGCAGTCCGCCCAGTACAATCATGTTGAATCCCTTGACGTTCTGCATCTCGGCTGCGGCATCCATCGCATTGATGCGGTAGATGCTGATGTCCTTGCGCGTAGGGGGCTTGCAGATGCCGTATTCGTCGTAGATAAGTGTGCCACCCGGACGAATGGCAGGTTCGAATCGTTCCAGTGAGGGTTGGTTCAGGATGACTGCAGTGTCGAATGTACTCAGTATGGGGCTTGATATGCTTTGATCGCTGATGATGACGGTCACGTTGGCTGTGCCTCCACGCTGTTCGGGACCGTAGGCGGGCATCCAGGTTACTTCGCGTCCCTCCATGAGTGCGCTGTAGGCCAATATCTTGCCCATGGACAGTACACCTTGTCCGCCAAAGCCTGCGATGATTATCTCTTCTTTCATCTGTTTTCTGTTTTCTGGGGTCTGTTGTCTTTTGTTGTATCCTTCAGGTCGCCCAGCGGGTAGTAGGGGAACATGTTTTTCTCCATCCAAGCGTTGGCTTCGACAGGAGTCATTTTCCATCCGCTGCTGCAGGTGCTCACCACCTCGACGAGCGATGCACCGCGATGCTCCATACTGTTCTGGAAGGCATGACGAAGGGCACGTTTCGTGCGATTGATGGCTGCTACGGTGTGCACCGACTGCCGGCTTACGAAGCAAGTGCCTTCGAGCGAGGCGGCGATTTCCGTAATCTTCAGCGGGAAACCGTGCAGGTCGGATTGGCGTCCGTAGGGGCAGGTGGAGGTCTTCATGCCGAGGAGCGTGGTGGGAGCCATCTGTCCGCCAGTCATGCCATAGATGGCGTTATTGATGAATATGATGGTGATGTCATCGCCACGATTAAGGCTGTGGATAGTCTCGGCCGTGCCGATGCAGGCCAAGTCGCCGTCGCCCTGATAGGTGAAAATAAGGTGGTTAGGATAAAGTCGCTTGGCGGCGCAGGCGACGGCCGGAGCCCGTCCGTGGGCTGCTTCGATCCAGTCGATGTCGATATAGTTGTGTGCAAATACGGCGCAGCCCACTGGGCAGATGCCGACGCATCGCTCAGTGAGTCCCATTTCCTCAACCAGTTCGGCAATAAGTTTGTGTACCACCCCGTGGCTGCATCCCGGGCAGTAGTGCATGGGAGTGTTGTTCATCAGGGTGGGACGCCCTGCGACGAGGTTTGACGGTTGTATGATGTCTTCTCTTGTCATGTTTCTTTGTGTTTGTGTGTGTCAGCCCATGAATCGCAGGAAGAACTCGACGATTTTCACTATCATGCCAATGCCTATTACGGTCAGTGCGGCCAGACGATGATTGTCGTCGGAGTAGAACCACACGAGTCCCACTGCAGCCAGCAGCAGGAAGATGGTGTTCAGATAGCGTCGGGCGGCATCGTGCGACGAATTCTTCTTTCGTTTGCGCCGGATGCGTTCCACCTGTTCCTCGAGGGATAGTTCTTCGTGCTCGCTCATGGGATTTACTTTATGAGTTGCGATTTGATTTGCTGTACGATTTCTTCTGGAGTGGGCACCATTCCTCCCATTCGTCCGTAGTGGCATACGGGGCAGCCCTCTGCCACGCTGAGGCGGACGTCGTCCACCATCTGTCCTGCGTTTATCTCCAGGCACATTATGGCTTTCATTCGTTCAGAGAGTTGTCGGATGGCCTGTGTCGGGAACGGCCACAAGGTGATGGGCCTCAGCATGCCGATGTGCAATCCCTCTTCGCGACAGATCTCAATGGATTTCTGGGCGATGCGGGCGGCACTTCCGAAGGCGACAATCAGGTAGTCGGCACCTTCGGTGTTGTAGGTCTCAAAGCGTACCTCTGTCTGCCGGATTGTCTCATACTTGGCCTGCAGATGTTTGTTGTGTTCCTCCATCCAGGCTGGGTCGAGGCTCAGCGACGTCAGGAAGTTCTTTTCCCTGCCGCTCCTGCCAGTAGCTGCCCAAGGGCATTCCCGCTTCACTTCCTCGTCGGTGCGGCGTGGTTTGAAGGGTGGAAGCACCATCTTTTCCATCATCTGCCCGATGATTCCGTCGGAGAGGATCATGGCGGGCATTCGATAGCGGAAGGCCAAGGTAAAGGCCAAATCCATAAAGTCGGCCATCTCCTGCACGCTGGCCGGTGCCAGTACGATGATGTTGTAGTCGCCGTTTCCTCCCCCGCGCGTAGCCTGATAGTAGTCGCTCTGGCTCGGCTGGATGGTTCCCAGTCCAGGGCCTCCGCGCTGTACGTTTACGATGACGCCGGGAATCTCTGCTCCGGCCATATAGGTGATGCCTTCCTGCATCAGTGCCACTCCCGGGCTGCTGCTGGATGTCATCACTCGTTTGCCCACGGCGCCGCCTCCATACACCATGTTGATGCTGGCCAGCTCGCTCTCGGCCTGTACGACGACCATTCCGGTAGTTTCCCAAGGCTTCTCGAGTGCCAGTGTCTCGAGGATTTCGCTCTGTGGCGTAATCGGGTATCCGAAGTATCCGTCGCAGCCGCAGCGGATAGCTGCATGCGCAATGGCTTCGTTGCCCTTCAGCAATATTGTTTCACTTTCTTTTACCATAGTCATTTTCCTCTAATACTCTGCCTCCCTTATGGTTCTTTTGTGCGATAGACGCTGATGCAGGCGTCGGGGCATACAATTGCGCAGGAAGTGCAGCCATTGCACTCTTCCCACTGTTCCTGTACGACATACGAATAGCCTTTCATGTTCACGGATTTCTCCGCAATGTGCAGCAGATGCAGCGGACAGGCTGCCACGCAAAGGCCGCAGCCCTTGCATCGGTCCGTATCCACGACGACGGCACCTCTTGTCTTGCCCATATTCTCTTTCTCCTTTTTTTGTGTGGTTCTATATGTTTACGGATTGTACAATGCCTTGCAGCGATAGTCCAGGATGTTCAGCAGCATTTCGCGTGCCTTGCCTGCCGGGCTGTCGGGATTGATGGCTACGGCCTCGGCATAGCATTCGATGGCTTTCTGCCAGTTGCCCTGCCGTCGGTATTCGTTGCCTTGTCGGTAATACTCCTCGTCGGTCATTGTGTGATGTTTTCGGCACTCCTACTTGAGGGCCTGCTCGGCGGCGGCGAAGATTGCCTCTGTGCGGTCGATAGTCTTGATACGGAACTTGTCGCTGCGAGGATACAGCTTAGTGTTGGTCTTGTTCACGGCTTCCTTGTCCGTAATCCATTCTTCGGCCTTGAATATGGTGCCGCCTTTTCCCTCGTTGTCCTCGTAATAATAATATGTAATCTTCGTGAGGGTCATCTTGACATGCTCGTCGCTCGTCTCGACGATGAGGTGGTAGCGGAAGCGAGTGCGGTCGAGGTTGAAGGGCTTGCGCTTGAAGACCATGTATTCCTCGTTGCGCACCACAATGGTGCCATCATCCTTGCCATCGGAGATGAATCCGGTGCGCTCGCCCACGATGCCCTTGGAGAGGATGCTGTCCTGCACCAGCTTATAAATCACTGGATAGATGTCACCCTGCTTCTTTCCGGGGACGGAGAATTCGTGGCTGAATGTGACGATGCCGTTCACCTCGGGCACTGCGCCGCGCAGGTATTTGGCGTCCACCGCTTTTTTTGCCGAGGCCATGAATGGAACGCTCAGCAGGATTGCCAGAAATAGTTTTCTCATATTCGTATTGTATTTGTAGTTCTTTATTCGTACCTGAGTGCCTCGATGGGATCCATGCGGGCTGCCTTGCGGGCCGGCACATAGCCGAAGAATATTCCGATGAAGGCGCACACACTGAAGCTGAGACCCACGCTCCACAGGGGTACGCTGCTGGGCAGCATGAAGAAGTGCTTTGCCATCCAGCTTCCGCCATAGCCGAGCGCAATGCCGAGCAAGGCTCCCGTGAGGCTTATCATGATACTCTCGATGAGGAACTGGCTCATGATGTCGATGCCGCGGGCTCCGACGGACATTCGCAGGCCGATTTCCTTTGTGCGTTCGGTGACGCTCACCAGCATGATGTTCATGATGCCGATGCCTGCCACGAGCAGCGAGAAGGCGGCTGCAACTACCAGGATGATGGTGATGGTGTCCATCGTGCTGCTCATTGTCTCCATCCATTCCTGCTGCGAGCGGATGGTGAAGTCGCTTTCGTCTTCCTCCTTTATTTTATGGTTGCGGCGCAGGATGTTGGTGACTTCCTCGGTGGCGTCGTCGCTGAGTTCCTCGCTGAGGGCACTCATCACGATGCTGTTGAAGTAGGTCTGTGCAGATAGGCGCTTCATGACGGTAGTGTATGGAGCTATCATCACATTGTCCTGGTCCATTCCCCAGTTGTTGTAGCCCTTGGCCTTCAGTATGCCCACGATGCGGAACGGAATGCTCTTGAAGCGGATGGTCTTTCCCACGGCGTCAAAGTTCTTGTCCCCAAAGAGCTCCTGCACGATTGTCTTGCCGACGACGCACACCTTGGCACTCTTCTTTACATCCTCTTCGGTGAAGCACGATCCGTTCTCGACGGTCCACAGTTTGATGTCCAGATACTCGGGACTCTCGCCATAGACGGATGTTGTGGTGTTCTTGGCGCCATAGATGACTTGTCCGCTGCTGGTCACCTCGGGACTTACGTGAGTGACGAGGGTTGCCTCGCTGACGATGCTCTCGTAGTCGGCCATCTTCAGTGTCTGCATTTCGCTGGGGTCGCGGCGCACTCCGCCTCGCATGTCGGCTCCCGGGCGGATGGTGAGCAGGTTGGTACCCATCTTGCTCAGGTCGTCGCGCACACTCTGCTTCGAGCCTTGTCCGATGGCCATCATGATGATGACGGCTGCCACTCCGATGATGATTCCGAGCATGCTCAGGAAGGAGCGGAACTTATTGCTGAGGATGGCTGTGAAGGCCACTTTCAGTAGATTCTTTATGCTCATCGAATAATGGTTAACTTATTACTCTTATTACTCAGATTACTCCTATGTTATTCGTCCTCCTTGGGCAGCGCAGCCAGCGCCTCGCGGGCATCCAGTATGCTGGTGTTCTCCTTATCCTCGCAGATTACGCCGTCGCGCAGCATGATGTTCCGGCTGCTGTAGAGGGCGATGTCGGGGTTGTGGGTGACGAAGATGATGGTCCTTCCCTGGCGGTGCAGTTCCTGGAAGAGGCAGAGGATCTCGAAACTCGTTCGCGTATCGAGGTTTCCGGTTGCCTCGTCGGCCAGTACGACGGCTGGGTTGTTCACCAGTGCGCGGGCAATTGCGACGCGTTGCATCTGTCCGCCCGACATCTGGTTGCTCTTATGTTCGAGGCGGTCGCCCAGTCCTACGGCCTGCAGTGCCCGGATGGCTGCCTGTCGGCGTTGTTTGGCGTTGTAGGTCTTGTTGTACATCAGCGGCAGCTCGACGTTCTCCACGGCGGTGGTGTTGGCCAGCAGGTTGTAGTTCTGGAATATGAATCCAATCTTGCGGTTGCGCAGGATGGCTCGCTCGCTGCGGCGCATCGACCTTACGGGCGTCCCGTCGAGGATGTATTCGCCGCTGGTCGGTGTGTCCAGGCATCCCAGCTGGTTGAGCAGGGTGCTCTTGCCCGAGCCGGAGGTGCCCATGATGGTCACGAACTCGCCTTCGTGAATCTTGAAGCTCACGCCGCGCAGGGCTCGGACGGTCTCGCTGCCCACCCGGAAGTCTCGCTTCACGTTTTGCAGTTCGATGACGACTTTTTGGCCGTTTTCCTTGTTCATGTTTTTTCCTTCTAAGTTGCGTCCTGCTGTTACTTCCTCGTATTGGCGTTGCCGTTGCGGTTGTTGTTGCGGTTCCTGGGTCTGGGCGCGAAGGGGTTCTGCGTCTGCGGTGCGTTGGCTTCCTCCATCATGGCGGCACCATTAATCACGTCGGTGATCACCATGTCGCCCTCGTTCAGTCCCGAGAGCACTTGGGTCAGAGTGCCGTTCGTTGTGCCCAGCTCTACGGGCATTGCATGCAGTTCGGGCCCCTTCTTTGTCCACACCTTGATTCTTGCCTCAGTGCCAACGATGCTTTCGCCCTTGTTGAGCATTGCCTCGCTGGGGTTGAAGCGCAGTGCCTTGTTGGGGATGGCGAGTACATCCTTCAGTTCCAGCGTGTAGATGGTCACGTTGGCCGTGAGTCCAGGCTTCAGCTTCAGGTCCTCGTTGGGCGCACTGATGACCACCTCGTAGGTCACTACGTTGCTCTCCGTCGTAGCCTGCTGGCGCACCTGCGTCACTGTGCCCTGGAATACGTCGTCGGGGAAGGCATCGACGGTGAAGGTTACTCGCTGTCCGTCCTTCACCTCGCCGATATCGGCCTCATCCACGTCGGCAATCACCCGCATATCGGTCAGGTCCCGGGCGATGGTGAAGAGGGTAGGGGTGTTGAAGCTCGAGGCCACCGTCTGTCCCTCCTCGACTTCCTTGCTCAGCACCACCCCGTCGATGGGGCTGGTGATGGTGGCGTAGCCCAGGTTTGTCTTCGCCTTCTTCACGTTTTCCTTCTGGGTGGTGACGGACTGCTGTGCGCGGATGAATGTGAGCCGAGCCTGTTCGTAGTCGTTTGCGCTGACGAGGCCCTTGTCGTAGAGCGTCTTGTAGCGGTCGTGGTTTGTCTGCTGGTACTCCAGCTCGCTCTCTGCGCTGCGCAGGTTGGCCTGTGCCGAGCTCAGTTCGCTGAGCAGGTTCGTGCGGTCCAGTTCGGCGATGACGTCACCAGCCTTCACGATGCTGTTGTAGTCCACGTAGAGCTTGCTTACGATGCCGCTCACCTGCGTACCCACATCGACGCTCGTCACCGGCTCGATGGTGCCGGTGGCCGTCACGCTGGTGGTGATGTCCTGCTTGGTGACCTCCACCTCGGTGTAGGTGAAGTTGAGTTTCTTCCCGCAACTGCTTACGATAGTTGCCACGCAGAGCACAGCGGTCAGTTGGATGATTCTTTTCCTTTCCATCTTGTATTTTTATTTTCCGATTATCATTGAGCTGTCCTTTACAAATCGATCTTGTCGCCCGAGTAGAACTTCAGCAGCTGAACGTTCAGCAGGGCGGTGTATTTGCTCTGCAGCATGGCCTGCTGGGCTGCGAGCAGGTTGTCGCGCCCCTCGAGGACGTCGACCACACTCTTCAGCCCGGCGGCAAACTGCTCGTTCAGCAGGTCGTAGCTCACTTGCTGGCTGGCGGCGCGCGTCTGTGCGGCAATGAAGTTCTGCTGCTGGGTGCAGGCATTGATCCAGTACTGCTCGATGGTGCTGCTCAGGGTGTTCTTCCGGTCCTGCAGATCCAGCTGCGAGTTGGCGCGCTGCAGCTTGGCCTGCTTCACGTTGGCGCGGTTGCGGCGGTTGTCGAAGATGGGCACACTCACCGTCACTCCGGCGCTGGCATTCAGGTTGCGTTTCATCTGCTTGCCGATGCCATAGGGGCTGGCGCTGTAGTGGCTGTCGCCCACTCCTGCACTCACTCCCACGGTGGGCAGGAAGCCGCGGCGGGCGATGTCCAGCTGCATGTCGGCCGCGTCGAGACTCAGCTCGGCACTCCGTATCTCGGGCCTTGAGGCCAATGCGCGTTCGTAGGCCTCCTCGGCACTCGGTACGGCAGCCAGCACCTTCTCGTCGTTCGGCACTTCGCCAGCCACGTCGAAGGGTGTCGTCAGGTCCAGTTCCAGGAGCGCCTTTAGCTGGCGCTTGTAGTTGGCAATCTGTGATTCGCTGCTTGTTACGTCATACTTTGCGCTGCTCAGCTGTGCCTCCAGCTGAGCCACGTCGGCGCGCGCCATCTGTCCCTGTGCCAGCATCTCGCGGCCGCGGTCGTATTGGCTCTGCGCCGTCTCCAGCAGCTTCTCGTTCACCTTGCGCGCCTCCTTTGTGTACATTATCTGTACGTAGAGCTGGGCTATCTGCTCCTGAATCGTGAGCTCGCTCTGCTCGGTGGCCAGCGCCGTAATCTCGTTCTGCAGCTCCTGCGCCTTGATATTCTTGCGGTTGATGCCGCCGTTCCACAAGGTCCAGTTGGCGTTCAGTCCGTACGAGCCTTGGTATGTCACCTTGTTCGACGTATTCGTCACCTGCCCGTTCTGTACGATAGCCGTTGTCTCCTCGAAGGGACGGTAGCCAGCCGACTGACTCGTACTGAAGCTCAGGCTTGGGAACAGCGCCCCACGATCCTGCCAGAGCGACACCTCGCCCTGGTCTTCGCCGATGCGCCCCTTCTGGATTTGGATGTTGTGCTGCAGCGCATGGTCGATGCAGTCCTGCAGGCTCCACGCCTGCTGTGCTCCGGCCGCAATGAATGTCATGCTTGCCAGCACGACGAAAAGCAATTTTCCTTTCATTTTTCTCTCTTCTTCGCTAAAAATCCGCGCAAAGTTACGACTTTTTCCCGACATAACCTTACGCGCAGGCGCGTTTTTAATTTTAATTAAGGTTTTCCGCCGCTCCCGACAGGGCCTTCCGTTTCCCCTCGATTGCCTTGAAAGAATCGTATGATGTAATGAAAACGGAAGTTTTCTAATGAATGCCCTTCCATCGCTCCTACCCCAAAATGTGGCGTTTTTGGCCTCAAAATGCGCCATTTTTCACCCTTAAAAGCTTTTCTGAATGCGGAAATACCTGATAATCAGTTATCGAAAATACGGCGTTTTTCTGAGTCTCGTGAGGCTTTGGCCGATTTTACGCGATTCTGGAGCAAAAACAACGGGTTGTATCGGTCGGAACTAAGTGTTGCATCGGCCCGAACGGCACGCTGTTCCCCCTCGAACGACGCTTCGCAAAAGTCCCTGTCGCCTTTCGCTTCAATCTGTGTGAGGCTTTCTGTAAATAAATATTGTGCTTTTCGGTCTACTCGGATTCATTTTGCATTTTGCATTTTGCATTTGAACTTTTGTCTAATGGTGCCTTCGCTGACCTCTTTTTCCTCTGTCCCTACTCGGCCAACTTCGGGCAAGATCGGATGGCTCTTGCCGCTCCATTGGATTGGCATAGCCCTTAAACAAGTGTCCGGCTCTTGCTCGCTCATTTTGTATTTGAGGAGGGATGACGGAACATCTCTCTGCGTTTTCAGGCTTTCGACAGAACCCACGTCAAGACATTCGACAGAACCCACGTCAAGACATTCGGCAGAACTCACGTCAGGCCGCTCGAAACGCTGTTTTCTGGTGAGGGAGCCGTCTCTGTCGCCTGCCAAAACTGGATAATGTGCCTTCCTGCGCTGATTTGGCACAACAAGTGAGGCTTTTGTTCCCATTATTGCTGGAAGAACGGTTTGAATAGTGACGCTTTTTTGCTAATTTTGCGTCGCCTGTTTGGTTTTCTCCTCCGATAATCGTCGCACTTCGGAGGGATAAACCGACGGGCATCGCACCCCTTCGTGCTGTCAGGCAGCGATGCGGACAGTCGGGAGGGAACGACGAGAATCATTCACAGTTGTGCGACGAGATGAACTTAACAACACAAAACAAGTCTGGTAAAAACTTACGTGAGGGTCTGCGCAATGGCGTTAGCGCTGTTTGCCGGTGCCCAAAGCCGCAGCTACGGCAAGGAGTTGTCCGAACTGAAGCAGACGGACGGCTACTACGAAATCACTTCCATCGACGACTTCAAGGCCTTTGCCAACGCGGTCAAGGATGGTCAGGTGAAGATTAACGGACGATTGATGGCCGACCTCGACGGCTTCAACGAGGACTGCATGGTGTCCACCTACGAAGGTCACTTCGACGGACAGTATCACACCATTACGGTCAATATCAATGCGGCCGACGAGCAGGGCATCGCCATCTTCAAGTTCCTGCAGAACGGCGCCGTAATCGAGAACCTGGGTGCCAAGGGCACGGTAAAGGCCTCGAACAAACTGGCTGCCAGCATCGTGGGCGATATGTACGAATCGACGCTGCGCAACTGCTGGAGTACGGTGGACATCACCACCTCCTGTGTGGGCGATGCTACGAGCGGCGGTATGATTGGACGCATCAAGACGCCGTCGGTGGTCGAGAACTGCATCTTTGCCGGCAGTCTGGTAGGCCCCGAGGCCTTCAAGTGCGGCGGTCTGGTGGGCTACATGAGCAAGCCCGGCGTGCAGGTGACGAACTGCGTCGTGATGGGTCGCTATCAGCTGGCCGACAATGACAACAACACCTTCAACCGCAAACCTGAGAACGCAGTGTACACCAACTGCTACTATCTGAACACATCGCGCTTTGCCAATGTGTCGGCCGACTGCACCGAGATTACGGCCGAGCAGGTGGCCAGCGGTGAATTGTGCTTCCTGCTGAACGGCGACCAGACCGCTTTGGCCTACTACCAGTCGCTGAGCGAGGATGCCTTCCCCATTCCCAACCCCAGCCATCCGAGGGTATATTCGACAGCCAACGTGAACTGCGACGGTACGACGAGCGGCGGTGGCGGATACACCAACGATGCGGCACAGGCTGGTAAACGTCAGGAACACGAATTCCAGCATGGTTTCTGCGTGAACTGTCTCTTTGCCCAGCCCGACTATCTTGTGGCTGGCGAGGATGGCTACTTCGAGATTGCCGACGGCTATGCCCTGTCGTGGTTTGCCAGCTGTGTGAATGGCGGCAAGAAAAACGCCGGTGCGCGACTGACGGCCGACATCGACATGAGCGATGCCAACGCAACCTTCAAGCCCATCGGCTCTGGGGTTGCCTATCAGGGCACCTTCGATGGCCAGGGCCACGTTATCAGCAACCTAACCGTGGAGACTGGAGACGATTACGCAGGAATGTTCGGCCGTGTGGCTGAGGGCGTTGTAGTGAAGAATTTTGTGCTCGACGAAACGTGCTCCATCAGCGGAAAAGCTTACGTGGGCCTTATCGGCGGATCCAGCGGCAGCGGTACGGTGACGATGGAATGTCTTGGAAACGAAGGCTCTGTAACTGCTTCGGCCCAGAACGCCGGCGGCATCTTCGGCTGCAATATGAGCAGCGAAGCCTCTCCTGTTATGACCAACTGTTATGTGACGGGCACCGTCAAGGGAGCCAGTGAGAGCGCACAACTCTCCGGCTGGTTGCAGAACGGTAAGGTGACCAACTGCTGGGCAACGGCCGCAGTGAGCGGAGTGGATGGCTCATCAGTGGCCTACCGAGGCTCGGCTACCGTAAAGAACAGCTTCTCCAGCAAGGGACAGCTCACAGCCTTGACGGAGGAAATGGCAAGCAATGGCGAACTGACATTCCGCCTGAATGGAAACCAGTTTGCCAATGTAGTGTGGTACCAGACGCTCGGCGAGGATGTTCATCCCACCTTCAACAATGCTCACGGCGTAGTGTACTGTGTGAACGGCGAATACGGCTGTGTGGTGAACGGTGACGTCACCGAGCTTCGCCCGGTGTTGAGCGAGTCGGGCGCCGAATATGTGGCCGACATGAAGGCCCAGAAGTCGCTGAAGGAAGCCTATGTGGCTCAGGCCCAGGCTGCCGGCAATCTCACCACCCTGGCCGAGATAGCTGCAGCATACAATGAACTGATGAAGTCGAAGGCAACACTCGATGCCAGTGCTGCCGCCTATCAGTCCTATATTAATAAGGTAGAGGAGATGAAGGCCTATCTGGAGGCTCATCCCGAACTGCAGGGCCCGATGTGCGATGCACTTCAGGACTATCTGCAAGGCGAAGGCGCACCCAGCGATGAGAATCCCTATGGCGAGTCGGCCTACATTCTGGATCGCGAAGAACTCTCTGCAGCCGAACTGCAGGCCGAGATCAAGCGCATTGATACATGGTTGCTGAGGGTGATTGCTGCCAACGCTACGGCTGGCTCGGAGGTTACGAACCTGCTCGTAAACGCCAACTTCGCTGAAAACTACAGCGGATGGAGCGGCAAGGGAGGCAATACGCCGAGCAAGGCCGGTGCCATGCCTGTAGGCTTCTGCTATGGCGGTACGATGAATCGCTACCAGACGCTCAATGGTGTGAAGAACGGCGTCTATGAACTGGTGCTCAACGGCTTCCACTTCACAAACCGCTCGCTGGACAATGTGCTCAACACCAACTATGCCGCCACTCTCTATGCCGGCGACAACGAGGTGCCCATCATGGCCGTAAACGAGGATGCACTGGCAGCTTCGGAGGCTCGGGACGGCGAGAACTGCTGGATTCAGAACCCCAACAATCTGCCCTACGACTTTAAGATGCAGTTCACGATGGACGGCGACGAATTCTACGTGCCTTCGCATGAGACTGGTGCCAGCTATGCCTACAAGGGCGGACGCTATGTAAACCGCATCCTGGTGAATGTGACCGACGGCAAGCTCACTCTGGGCCTTCGTGTGGATAACAATGGTGTGAGCAACAACCTGACTTGCTTCGCCGACGCTCGTCTCTACTATCTGGGCGAGATGAACGAGGCTGGCGATGGCGTTGCCCGAGTGCTGGACGCACAGGTCATCCGCGCCAACACCATCCTGAACAACTACGAAGTGGTTACCGATGGAAACTATGCACTGGCTCCCAACTTCAGCCAAGCACTCAGGACCGAACTGCGCAACCTGCTGGACGAGGTCGGCAACACCACGGACATCGCCGCCCGCTATGCACTCATCGGGAAATTCTCGAAAGCCTTCTCCGATATCTTCGAGGGCAAGAAAGCCTATCGGATGATGTACGACCTGACGAGCAAACTCGACCCGCAGAGCATACTATCTCGATGCCGAGAGCTATGCTACATACTATGACCTGCTGAAGGAAATCGAGGATGCCTACGAGGCCGGTTCTTACACCACAGACGAAGCACTGAAGGCCATGGAGAAGATGAATGCCTCTTTCGGCTTCCTGCTGCCCGAGAAGAAGGATGGCTACTACGAAGTGAACAGCGTGGCTCACTGGGCTTACTTCACCAAGCAGGTGAACGGCGGAGAGAGTACTGCCAAGGTGCGCCTGACGGCCGACATCGACCTGAGCGCTACGGAAATGACGCCTCTCAATCTGTTCTCCGGAGAGATTGACGGACAGGGCCACACACTGACATACTACCTGAAAGCCACCGATCGCGACGGATATTCTCCCATTCTGGAGACGCGAGGCATTTCCGTGCACGACTTGAAGCTTGCAGGCACCGTCGATGGCGGCGGTTATCGTAAGATTACTTCGCTCATTACCAACAACAAGGAGAAGCCCTTCGTGCTGGAGCGCGTTTACAGTAGCGTGACGCTGAAGTCCAGCTACAGCGGCGACTCGAGTATCTCCGGTTTCTGCGCCGACAACCGCGATGTGACCGGTACCTGCGTCATCCGCGACTGTGCCTTCGTAGGCAAGGTCGAGGCTCCCAATGCTGCCAACACTGGTGGTCTGGTGGGCTGGAATAAATCGCCGCTCGAGGTGCAGAACACCATGGTAGCTACCATCTATGAGGCCAGTCCCGTAAACAGCTCGACACTTGTGCGCCAGTCATCTTCCGAACTGACGAAGTTCACGAACTGCTATTATCTCGTTCCGGTGGCCACGCTTCAGGGCACAGCTCTCACGGAAGAACAGTTCGAGAGTGGCGAGGCTGCCTATCTGCTGCAGGCTGAGCGTCCGACGCAGGTGTGGTATCAGACCATTGGCGAGGATAAGCGGCCAGTGCTCGATCCGACGCATGGTGTTGTCATCAAAGAAGACGGCAAGTATCTGAATGCGACGGGCGTCGAGATGGTTCAAGACGAAGCGGACAGGACAAAGGGCATCGATGCCATCTACGACCTGACGGGTCGCAAGATGCCTGCTGGCAGACTGCCTCGTGGACTCTATATTGAAAAGGGTAGGAAATACTACGTTCGCTAAAAGGGGAAACTGAATCCATCAGATGAGAGTGGCTCCCCCTCCCGAGGCTTTATGCCTTTGGCGAGGGGGAGCCTTTCTTTGTGTCAGTTTTCTGTCGGAGCGGTGCTCGCATCCGAGCTTGATTCCTGCAGTTTCTTGAGACTCTCGCGATACTCTGTCGGGGTGAGGCCGATGCTTTGCTGAAACTTCCGATAGAAGGTGCGCACGGAGGGGAAGCCCGAGAACTTCGCTATGGCCTCGATGGTGTAGTTGGTCTCGCGCTGAATGAGCAGGCAGGCGCGGTTGATGCGTTTCTGGGTGATGATCTCGTTGAAACCACCCTCACCGCCCTTCGATGCAAAGGCTTCGACAATGCGTTTCTGGGTGGAGCCTATTGCTTGGGCCGCATCCCGGATGGTGAGTTTCTGAAGGAAGTTGTCGTCGGTGTCGAGCCATTCGCCGATTCGTTCCAATATGGTTTCGTCGCTCTCCACTGGCTTCGGCTGACGGGCACTTCGGCGCGCGGAGAGCATTTCCTCGAGAGTTACTGCGCGCAGCGCCTGCCGTGTGAGAACCAGATTCTTGCGCCGAAGTCGGTGCCCATTCCATAGAAGGATAAGGATAATCAGAAGCAGCGCACTCCCCGCCACAATGCCTATCGAGAGAATGGTGCGATGCCGCTGGCGTTCGCGTTCGATACTTTGTTGTGCCTCCGAGAGTCTGAAACGCTCTTGCCATTCCAGCGAGGCATCCTGTATCCGGCGTTTGGCCAGTTCCTCAGTGAGTTGCACGATACTCCCTGCGGTATGGGCCACTCCGTCGATGTCGTCTTTCCAGTAATAGGCATTCAGCAGGAACTCCAGTTCATCGCGGTAGCGCTCGTTCACCGTATCGTTGCCGAAGTAGGCCCGGGCTCTGCGAAAGGTTTCGATGTAGGCATCCTCCTGCTCGGTGCTGTTGTAGTAGTCGAGAAGGCCGTGCGCTCCTTCGGCGGTGAGGGCATATCGTGTTTCGTTGAAACGCTGAATTGCCTGACGGCTCAGGGCGGTCTGACCGCAATGGTCGTAGAGTGTGGCCAGCATAACTGCGTTCTGCCCTCGTTGGCGGTCGATGATGCTGTCGTCGGCTGTGCAGGCAGCGGCTTTTGCGATGGCTTCCTCGCGCTGGAGGCAGGCTGCAATGGCACTATCGGGACGTTCGGCCGCAATGTATGCACTGGCCATTTCCTGCCACAACGATGGCAGGCGCAGCAGTGTGGCTGAGTCGCTTTGTCTCGTCAGTACGCTCATGGCTTTCTGCATCCGTCCCAGGCCTTCGTCCACCTGTTCCAGCCAAGTCTGGCAAGCGCCGCTGTTGAACAGGAACAGGGCCTCTGCCACTTTGTTGCCGGCTTTACGGGCAACGGCAAGTCCTTGCGTGTCGGCATCGATGGCGCGCTGCATGTCGCCGGCTCGATACGCTGCGCAGGCTATCGAAAGGAGTGAGTCGCATCCGTCGGGCAGGGTGTATTCTGGCATGCAACTGGGCGAATTGTGGACTCCCGGAGCAGGCTCGGATTTGCGTGGACTCTCCTCACAATGCTGGCAGGCTGCAAGGAAAAGGACGAAAAAAAAGGGGCAGAATGTCTTCCTCGTATTCATCTTTTGCTGTTTTACGTCAGCAAAGTTAAAGAAAAAAACTCGTTCCGCAGGCCAAGTTTCGTCAATTCTTTCTGCCAAATTGCGGTTTTTGTCCATTTTCTCACGTTGTGGCACAGAAAGACGGACGAAGATGAGGCTGCACTCGGGTATGCCAAAAGAAATCTTTGGATTTCCTTTGTCATTCCACTCGTTTGCACTACTCTGACCTTTGGTCGAGGATTCTTTGCAC
>JAILBW010000227.1 GCA_024680695.1 Bacteroidaceae bacterium | reverse complement strand
CGGGGAAAAAGTGGGGCATTCGTTCACTTTTTGGCGCTTTTTCGACCTCTCCGAAAGGTGTTTTTCCCGCCGAAAACGGGCAAAATAGCCCATTCAGGCACTTTCCATCGCAATTCCACGCTGCCGTAAATCATG
Organism: Bacteroidaceae bacterium; assembly: GCA_024680695.1. GTDB lineage: Bacteria > Bacteroidota > Bacteroidia > Bacteroidales > Bacteroidaceae > Physcousia. The sequence goes on along the minus strand of JAILBW010000227.1, from coordinate 17,297 downwards.
CGGAATGCACTGAATAGAAGGTTGTTAACAAAAACTCCCTCTCCTCGGATTTTGCATTTTGCATTTTGCATTTAGAAAAAAATGGGGTGCATCCCAATATTATATTATTAAATTAACCAATCATTGGTTAATAATAAATAGTAAATATGGCCGCCTACTTTTTTTTGTTTGCAAAATGCAAAATGCAAAATGCAAAATTTGAAACCTGTCGCACCTTCGGCGCTGTCCCCCGTTGTGTGCTGGTAGCAGGGGGCGTTCTTGGACAGGCCAAGCGCCGCAAGCGTCGAGCGGCCCCTGCCTGTGGTCTGGCACCCCTTCGGGGTTTAATTTGCTTACTGGCAGCCGTGCGTTGGGGGGAAGAAAGATGTGGGAAAGTGGAACCAAGCAGGAAAGGAACTCCCCTCGTCGTCTCTGTGGCAGAGGGTGCGAGGGGAGGTGAGGGTTAGGGTGTAAAAATTGAAGTGTATGGAGCCGGCTTAACGACCCAAGGCGGCGCGGCGCTGCATGGCCTCGAGGTAGTAGTAGTCGGCGTAGTTCAGCGGCACGTCGACTTCGCTGTTTGCCGGACGAGAGCCGACACTGTGCAGGAGCAGGAAGCCGTGGTGAGTGCCCTCGGGCGCGCGATAGTGGCGATAGAGGCTCTCGGTGACGAGGTCGGCCTGCGCGAGATAGCGGGCGGCGCGCTCAGCGGAGGCATAGCCAGCAAGCTCGTAGAGCGCCGAGGCACTGATGGCGCCGGCCGAGGCATCGCGCTCGGTGCTGGGGGTGTACTCGGGCAGCTTCATGTCCCAGTAGGGTACGCCGTCGGCAGGCAGGTGCTTCCACGAGAGCCACAGGTCGGCGATGGCCTCGGCCTGCGCGAGATAGCGGGGGTCGCGGGTGAAGCGGTAGGCGAGCGTGAAGCCGTAGAGTCCCCATGCCTGGCCGCGCGACCAGAAGGAGTCGTCGGAGTTGCCCTGAGCGGTGTTGCGCTTGCGCACCTGCCCCGTCGCGGGGTCGTAGTCGATGACGTGGTAGGACGAGTTGTCGGGACGGAAGTGGTTCTTCATCGTCGTATTGGCGTGGCTGACGGCGATCTTCCAGAAGGTGGAGTCGCCGCTGAGCTGTGTGGCTCGGAAGAGCATCTCGAGGTTCATCATATTGTCGATGATGACGGGGAAGAGCCACTTGTCCTTGTTGTGGTCCCAGGAGCGGATGCAGCCGACGGTGGGATTGAAGCGCGTAGTGAGGGTGCGCGAGGCGTGGAGCATGACATCGAGCATGGATTCCTCGCCGGTGATCTCGAAGCCCTTGCCGAAGCTGTTGTTTATCATGAAGCCGAGGTCGTGGGTGCCTTTGTTCCACTTGGCGTCCTCGATGAGCCACGTCTGGCTGGCTGCCTCCTCGCGCCACTGGCGGTCGTGGGTGTACTGGTACATCATCCACAGGCTGCCGGGGACGAAGCCCGAGCACCAGTCGTTGGCGTTGACGAGGATGAACTGCCCGTCCTTGCCCTCGCTGCGGGCGATGACGCGACCGGCGGCGCGGTTCTCCTTCGAGCGGCGTGCCGTGCGGGCCTCGTCGACCGAGAGGCTGAGCTGCCTGACTGCGGCAAGGTAGGCGTGGTCGGTGAGCGAGGCGTCGTACCAGAGGAGGTGGAAGCGGTTCTTCATGTCGAGCTTTCGAAGCTGTTGATATGTAGAAATATAAGACGCTGGTGCGCCCTCCGTGTAATGGCCGAAGCGATAGAGTAGTCGGAGCAGTGTGCGCTGCTCGCCGTCCCATCCGCCCAGCTGCTTGTAGGGCCAGGCGGAGATGTCCTTTCCCGCGTAGGGCAGCAGGTAGTTGAGTGCGCCGAAGAGGCTCTGTCCGTCGGGACCGGTGTGGCGCTCGAGAGAGAGTCCCACGCGGTGTGCCATTTGGCAGAGGTCGGCCATGAAGCCGAGGTTGTAGATGCTGTAGTGGAACGAGAGTGTGCGTCCGAGCTCGAAAGGCTGGCTGCCGTCGCCCTTTATCTGTGTGTCGATGCGTCGGGCAGGCACCTCGCTTAGGATTTGGCGTGCGGTGGCGGTGTCGTCGAGGTAGAGGGAGAAGGCGGCGAGCATGAGGTCGCAGCAGGTGCTGTGGTTGTTCTTTCCCGCGCGTTCGGTCTTTCCGAACTCACTCTCCATGATCCACTTGCGCAGGCGCATAATCCAGTCGCGCATCGCCTTCGTGTCGCGCTTGGTGAGCGGTGCGGCCTTGGCGTACTCCATGAGGAGCAGTCCGTCGAGCATGCCCACGAGGGAGTAGGCATCGAGCACGCCGAAGCTGCGTCCGCGACCCTCGTTGTGCCCCTTGGCCACCTGGGCGTAGTTGAGGTTGGGATTCATGCGGGTAGCCTTGTCGAGGAAGAAGACGCGGACAAACTCGACCGCCTTGCGGGCATAGGCCTCGTTGCCGCTCAGGTACCAAGCCAGGGCGAGCGTCTCGACGCGCTGGCAGGTCTGCCCCAGCGGGACGCGGTCGTAGGCATTGAGCTCGGGGTTCGAGATGCCGTCGCGGTTCACATAGGGCAGTCCGTCGGGCTTCGACGGGTCGGGCCAGTAGTAGCGAGCCAAGCTCATGTAGTCGTGGCGGTCGCCGCTGGCGGGGGTGTCCTTCTTGTCCATCACGGAGAGCGGCTTGGCCTCGAGGCAGGCATTGGCCTCATCGAGAAGATGGCCATAGGCGGCTGCATAGTAGGGTTCGTCGATAGCGGCCTTCACTCGCTCGAGATGCGGAAGGTCCCAGATGATTTGCGCCTGCCCGCTGATGGCGGCCAGAGCGACGAAAAGGAGTAGTAAGGAACGTTTCATTTGTGATATTTTAACAGAAAACGCAGCAAAGATACGAGTTTTTCTACAAAAACGCTGCCGTTTAGCCATTTTTTTCATAAATTTGCACCGCATTTATTTCATCGACCATACTTGGACAAGCCAAGCGGCAGACTCGCTAACCGCTAACCCTTGAACTCTTGAACATTTGAACTTTTGAACATTTTATAAACGACAATGAAACGGATTCTGATTGCTTGCGCCCTGCTTTCGGCGCACTTTACTGCCAATGCGCAGGTGAAATATGAAGTAGAGTTAAAGTCTGCGCCGAAATGCGACATGGCGTACCTGGTCGACGCGGAGACGCGCACCCTCATCGACAGCATTGCTCCGAGCGCAGAGGGAGACATCGTATTCAAGGGCGAGGCGAAGGAAAGCCTGATAGCCTGTGTGTCGCAAACGCCCTCCACTCAGGGCGCATTCCACTTTTTCGTGCTGGACGGCGAGAAGCTCTCCATGAAAATGCAGGACGCTCAGCGCACGTTGCTGCTCGGCTCGGATGCCAACAGAAAGATGGAAAATGCCCGAAGCAAACTGGAGGTCTTTGCGACGCGACTAAAGAAACTCACCGAAGACTACGGCAAACTGAGGGTGAAATACGGCGAAGAGATTCCGAAGGGAGAGATGAAGCGCATCGACGACGAATACGATGCGATAGAGGAAGGCAAGGCTGAATGCTATTGGGGAATCCTGCAGGAGAACAAAGACAACATTGTGCCGGTGTACTATATATTAAGGTTCGCGCGAGAGATAGGCTACGGCAAGGTGGACGAGTATCTGAAGGACTATCCCTTCGCACAGCGCAAGAGTCTGGGACCAGTGCACGAAGCGCTGAAGGGCGAGTCGCGCAAGTTCGTGGGCGCAAAAGTGACGGACTTGACGATGAACGACCTGAGCGGCAAGGAGGTACACCTCACCGACTGGGTGGGGCGCGGCCAGTATGTACTGGTGGACTTCTGGGCTTCGTGGTGCGGTCCCTGCCGTGCCGAGATGCCCAACGTGAAGGCTGCCTACGAGAAGTATCACTCGAAGGGCTTTGAGATTGTCGGCGTTTCGTTCGACAACAAGAAGGCGGCATGGGAGAAGGCCGTCGCCGACCTAGGCATCACCTGGCCGCAGATGAGCGACCTGAAGGGATGGCAGTGCGCCGCCTCGGACATCTACAACATCAAGAGCATCCCAGCCACCATCCTCTTCGACCCCGAAGGGAAGGTCATTGCCATCAACCTGCGCGGCGAGGCTCTGGCCAAGAAACTGGCGAAAGTAATCAAGTGAAGAAAAAAACTAACGACAACATGAATATCTCTGACAGCATTCGTTACATCGGAGTGGACGACCTCGACATCGACCTCTTCGAGGGACAATACAACGTACCCGAGGGTATGAGCTACAACAGCTACCTGATTCTCGACGAGAAGGTGGCCATCATGGACACGGCCGACGGCCGAAAGGGCGACGAGTGGCATCGCAATCTGATTGCGGCTCTCGACGGACGGAAACCCGACTATCTCGTGGTTCACCACATGGAGCCCGACCATGCCTCGCTCGTGGCGCAGACGGCCGAGGAGTTCCCCTCGATGCAGATTGTGCTCAGCGCTCAGGCACAGAAGATGCTCCCGCAGTTCTTCGAGCATTCGGACTTCACAGGGCGCACCCGCGTAGTGAAGGAAGGCGATACCCTCCCACTGGGGCGTCACTCGCTGACGTTCATCTCTGCCCCGATGGTGCACTGGCCCGAGGTGATGATGTCCTACGAAAGCGAGGAAAAAGTGCTCTTCGCGGCCGATGCCTTTGGCAAGTTCGGTGCGCTGTGCAACGAAACGGACGACTGGGCTTGCGAGGCCCGTCGCTATTACTTCAACATTTGCGGCAAATACGGAGTGCAGGTGCAGAATGTGCTCAGGAAAGCATCCGCCCTCGACATCCGCACCATCTGTCCGCTGCATGGTCCGGTGCTCGGCGGCGACCTCACTCCCTATCTCAAGCTCTACGACACCTGGAGTCGCTATGAGGCTGAGAGCGAAGGTGTACTGGTGGCTTATGCCAGCATTCACGGCGGCACAGCCAAGGCTGCTGAGCGGCTCGGCGAGATGCTGCGCGAACTTGGTGCGGCAAAGGTGGTGGTGAGCGACCTGTCGCGTGAAGATCAGGCCGAGGTCATCGAGGATGCGTTCCGCTATCCCTGCATGGTGGTCTGTGCCAGCAGCTACGACGCAGGCGTCTTCCCGCCGATGCACGACTTCCTCTACCATCTGCAGATCAAGAATTACCAGAACCGGCGAGTGGCCATCGTCGAGAACGGCAGCTGGGCACCCACAGCCGGCAAGGTGATGCGCTCCATGCTCGAGAGTATGAAGCAAATCGAAATCGTGGAGCCAGTGGTCACCCTGCGAAGCCGAATGAAAGAGAGCGACCTGCCCGCACTTCGGGCGATTGCCGAGGCTGTGCTCAAGCAAGGATGACCTCTCCCTTCCCCTTTCAGCCTGAGGATTTGCGGAGGGTGCTCTCCGAGGCACTCAGCCGAGGCGGACACTACGCCGACATCTTCCTCGAGGACACCAGCATCCGCAGTCTGGAACTGCAGGACGGCATGGTAAGTCAGGCGGTGCAGACAGTGCTGTACGGTGCCGGCATTCGCGTCCTTTGCGGTGAGCAGACGGGCTTCGCCTACACGATGGAGCTCACGATGCCAGCCATGTTGCGAGCTGCCACCTTCGCCGCCAGCATCGGTCGGTATGGCAAGGGTGGCGAAAACAGGCAGATGCCTCTCCCCTGCCTCGCTACGGCCTCGAAATGGACGAGAAGCGACGAAAAGACAGAGAACCTTTCACCCCTGGCAGTGCGCGACATTCTGCTCCATATTGACCAAATGGCCCACGAAATGGACCGCAGGATTGTGCGGGTGAAAGCCTCGCTCAACCAGCGTCTCCAGACAGTGAGCCTCGTAAACAGCCTTGGCGAGGAGTTCACCGACATCCGCCCACGGACCACGCTCTTCGTGCACATCGTGATGGAACAGAGCGGACAAACCGAAATGGGTTATGCCAGCCGGATGATGCAGATGGGCGCTGAGATGGTTACAGAGACGACAATTCGCGAAGTGGTCTCCGAAGCTGTCCGACGAGCCGCATTCCTCTTCGGAGCAAGTAGAATCGAGGGTGGCGAGACCACTGTCGTAATGGCTGCAGGCGCAGGCGGAATCCTGCTCCACGAAGCCATCGGACACGCCTTCGAAGCCGATTTCATTCGTCAGGGCACCAGTGTCTTCGCCGATATGCTGGGGAAGGAGATTTGTTCGCCCGACATCACCATTGTCGATGACGGCACACAACAGGGCGATGCAGGATGCCTTGCCTGGGACGACGAGGGAACGAAGGGACTGCGCACAGTGCTCGTGGCCGACGGACGGCTCGAGAGCTTTATGCACGATCGTATCAGTGCACGGCATTTCCAAGTATCACCCACGGGCAACGGACGCAGGCAGAGCTTCCGTCATCCGCCCCTCCCTCGCATGCGAAGTACCTACATGCTTCCGGGGCAGGCTACGGCCGACGACATCATTCGGAGTGTGCGGCGCGGCATCCTTGCCGAGGTGTTTACGAACGGACAGGTGCAGATTGGGGCTGGTGACTTCACCTTCTACATGAAGCAAGGTCATCTGATTGAGGATGGTCGCATCACTCGCCCCCTGCGCGACATGAATATCATCGGCAACGGACCTCGGGCTTTGCGCGACATCAGCCTCGTAGGCAATGATTTACAGTTCGACCACAGCGCCAGTATGTGCGGCAAAGGCGGGCAAAACGTGCCAGTAAGTCAGGGGCTCCCCACGGTGCTGATAAACAAACTCACTGTCGGATGAACGAGACACTCCACACAGAGACGGCCCAGCGGGCAATGCAGGCGGTGCAACACGAAGGTTGCAGCGATGCGAGAATCATCCTCATGCACAACGATGAGGACACAATTCAAGTGCGCAACGAATCGCTCGAACGCCTACAGCATGCCACTTCTACCTCGCTGGCACTCAACCTCTTCATCGATGGGCGCGAGGGCTTCTTCTACACCAACGACTTGCGCCCCGACGCGCTTTCACGCTTCGTCCGCGAAGCCGTGCAGGCCACTACCCTGCTTCATCCCGACGAGACTCGCACTCTGGCCGACCCTTCGCGCTACTATCGCGGCGACGGACTGGGACTCGACAACTGCGACTCCATGCTTTCCGCTATTTCGCCCGATGAGAAGATTTCCTTAGCCCGTCGGACTAATGATCAGGTACTGGGCTGCGACCACAGAATCATCTGCGCCGAGACGCACTATTCCGACCGCCTGCATTCTGCCTACACCCTCATCAGCAACGGCTTCGAGGGCTACGAGGAAAGCAGTCACATCACCCTGAGCACCATCGTCACCGTCTCGGGCGATGACGGTCGTCACTTCATGGACGGATGGGGCGAAACACGAATCCGCTTCCGCGATATGCCCAGCGAAGGCGTAGCTCCAATCGCTTTGCAGCGCGCACTGAGGAAGATTGGGCAACGCCCCGTCCGCAGCGGCAACTATACAATGATTGTCGAATCGCCAGTTGCCGGCAGTTTGCTGGCTCCCATGCTTGCTGCCATGAACGGACAAGCCATCCAGCAACGTACTTCGTTCCTGGCCAATCGGTTGGGAACCCGCGTCGGATCTTCTCTCCTCCACATTGTCGATGATCCTCACATTCCCGGCACTCGCGGCGCCTGCTATTTCGACTACGACGGAGTGGCCACCCAGCGTCGCATCCTCTTCGATGAAGGCCGACTCACAACTTTCTTCATCGATACTCCCTACGGCAACAAACTGCGCATGGCTCCCACCACGCAGGGCACTCACCACCTGATATTCCGACCCTCCGACAAATCGCTCCACCAGCTGATGTCGGACTATCCCGAAGCAATACTGGTGACCGACTTCAACGGCGGCAACTGCGACCCGACGACTGGCAATTTCTCCTACGGCATCGAAGGCTTCCTGCTCAACAAGGGTGAGATTGTACAACCCGTAAGCGGAGTGAACATTACAGGCAATCAGCTGAGGCTGTGGGAGAGTCTTGTCGGTGTGGCCAACGATGCCGACCCTTGGGAGACCGAACTGATCCCCAGTCTGGCATTTGATGAAGTGGCTTTCGGAGGAAAATAATAGATGTTTAATGGCTGACGATTGGTTTATAACAACTGACACTTAAACACTTAAATTATATTCAGGATGAAACGTTTTATTCTTTTTTCCGTTGTTGTCTTATCGTTCTCGGCAGGCGTTCAGGCGCAGAGAATCGAGGTTGTCGATACGGACGGCAAAGCAGTTCCCTATGCAAAAATCTACGATGGCAACGCCGAGTGTATTGGAATGACTGGTCTGAACGGTGTGCTCGCCGATGCAAAGGGAGTCGGAGAAATCACCGTCACCCATGTGGCTTTCAAGTCCAAGGAGGTGAAACTGTCGGGGCAAGATATTCGCGTCACTCTCGAGGATGCCGACTTCGAACTCGGAGAAATCACCGTCTCGCCGAAACCTCTGGTTTACGTCCAGACCTACTATCGAATGTTTATGTACGATGATGAGGACGGCATTATCTTTTACCGTGCAGGACTCATCGACAACTACTACGACAAAGACGACAAGAAGTTGAAATCCAGTGAAGAGCATATCTCGAAAGGACTTTTCGGTGCAGTGACGAAAACATTAAACATTATGTTCGGGCCAGTCCTTAAAGCACAAAGCAGAATCAGGATGGGAAGAATAGAGGAAAGTCTTCTCAAGAGTGGCAAAGACATCCAGCTGAAGATCACTCCGACGGCTCCTGACAGAAAGAATGTCAGCGACTACAAAGGGCTTGTGGGTACTATCACCGACGATCAAAATGCCGGCCAGCGACGCTTCGCCATTGACGCAGCACTCATGAAACTACATCACTTCGAAGCAAATGGCGACACCAAGGCCGTAGAGAAACGGGAGAAAAGGAATAGCAGGAAGCAGGATAAAGAAAAGACAAATTTCATCATCTACAACATCGACAGCGACGGCAACTACGCCCCCGAAGACTTCGTCATGAAAGAAAATTCACACACTTACGACACCGAGGAAAAAGGCAAAAAGGTGCACACCATCATCGGAATGCAAGTCTTCTCCACCGACCGTGCCTACGTGACAAAAGACGAGCTGAAACAGCGCAGGAAGGCCAACAAAATCAAAATGACATACCAAAACATCCAGCAGTTTGAACGCCAGCACAACATCCCGCTTCTGGCACCGGTCGTACAAGCAAAGCTCGATAAACTGTGGGCAAAATGACGGGCTACACTACTTCAGCAGCTTCTTCCCGTTCTTGATGTAGATTCCCTTTGCGTTGGGGCGGACGCAGCGACCCGAGAGGTCAAACACCGGTGCGAGGTTCTCGTCAGCAGACTCGTCGAGGAGATCTTCATCCTGAATTGTCTCCACTCCGTCGCCAAGATCCTTCACACTGGCAAGAACCACCACGGGGCGATGGTCTGAGGCCACAGGCTCGTTGATGACTTCGGTGGTTAATTTCACGGCCGTACGCCCTTTTACGGCGATGTAATCGATACACTTCGTAGGCTTGTCGGCCGGGTAGGTACTCTTCGAGATGTCGTTCAGAAAGACAAACGACTTCTTCAGTTTGGTGATGAGTTTGCTCGACGGTTCGTCGTTCCAGTCGCCACAGATAAGGAACGGCTTTTCCCATTGGTCAGCCTCCTCGATGATGATATCTGCCGAAGTCAGTCGGTTTTCCTCTTCCAGGTCGAGATGAGTGCAGGCAAAGACATATTTCTCAAACTCGCAGACGAGCAACGTCCGCTTCTCCTTGCCCGGCAACGGAATGTTCTTCACGCTCAGCGGTTCCTCCTTGCTTAGGATGGCCACTCCATACCCGCCGCCACTCAGTGGGATGGCCTTTCCAAAAGTGCCATACATTCCGCATGCCCTGGCCAGCCGTCGCGTTTCGTCCATCCTTTCCGACCGCGGCACGATGCTGTCCACCTCCTGCAGCCCCACGATATCCGGCTTTGCGGCGTTGATAACGTCAGCCTGCCGAGCGAGGTCGAGCACATTGTCCATGCCAGCTCCATGACGGATGTTGTAGGACATAATACGCTGCTGGAAGAATTGTCCCCACGCTTTGTGGGCTGCAAACAATCCCGCGCAGGCCAGCGCGAGGCACAGAAGACGAGTTCTCATAGCCATATCGAATTGCATATTTTGCAAGCAAAGGTATAACTTTTTGCTGATAGCGCGAAATTATATGTTGCGAATTTTGTGCAATGAATAAAAATAAGTACCTTTGCACAGTCAAAAGATTGACGGTTTAGGGAATCCGGTGCAAGTCCGGAACTGTCCCGCAGCTGTAAGTTCTACGTGCAGAGCGCGCCTGCTGGTGTAGATGAGTCACTGGGCAAGACGATATGCCTGGGAAGGTGTCACCAAGCAGAGGAACGAGTCAGAAGACCTGCCGCCGACAAAACCAATTTCATGCGAGGACATGATATGTTAAACCTTATAAAAACAAACAAATGAAACAGATTAAGTATCTGGCCTTCCTGCTGTGCGCAGGAATGGCAGTCACGGCTTGTGACAACGATGATGATGAGATTGCACCATCCGAACAGCAACAGAACACGATGACCCTGACCTTCGAGGAGTCGAAATGGGCATCGCTCATCGACAACCCGCAATACTACGGTCCGCTGCTCTATGGCGAGAATGCCAAGTCGTATGCCTGGACCGATGAGACGACCCAGCTGCATGGCGGCATGACAAACGCCTGGGGCGGAATGTATGGATTCTCGGAGGGCGGCATCGCCATCAGCAACTATATCGACAAGGACACCGATTCCCCCCGCAGTTACGATGTCCAGCTCGCAGTCCCAGTAAGCAACGGCAGCAAATGCTTTGCCATTGTGTATTGCGAGGCCGACCTGACGTTTGCCGACGGAGTGGCGAGAGAGATTCAGTCGATGGACATCATCGGCACCACCTATCTCTGCAGTGTGGCCAAGCTCGGCAATGAATACGCCAAAGCGTTGAAGAACAAGGGCGACTACGTCAACTTGGTGATTACAGCTTACAACGGCGAGCAGCAGATGGGCACCTCGAAGGTGGCGCTGGCCATGCAGGGCGGAGTGCTCGACAAGTGGTTCACCCAGCCGCTGAGCGCACTCGGCAAGGTGACGCGACTCCACTTCTCGATGGAGGGCAGCGACGCCAGCTTTGGCTATCTGAACACCCCCACCTACTTTGCCTTTGACAATGTAGTGGTAAAGAAGTAACTGGGACACAGGCCCCGACAAGATGAACCGAATGGCCCGTCTCATCCCACAATGCATGCTGTCCGTAGCGCTTCTGCTGCTGGCAGCATGCAATCGTTCCGACCCCAGCCCCTCCGAAGAGGAGTTCTCGCGCTCGGATCAGGGTGTCTTCATCCTTTGCGAAGGGAACTATCAGGCCGGCAACAGTACGCTCTCCTACTACGACCCGCGAACGGGCTTGGTGGAGAACGGCATCTTCTATCGTGCCAACGGACGCAAGTTGGGCGATACGGGGCAGTCGATAACCATCTTCGGACAGACTGCATATATCGCTGTCGAAAACAGCGGCATCGTCTGGGCCATCGACACCGAAACGTTTCGCGTTCGGGGACAGCTCACGGCAGGCGCCACCGAAAAACACATGATCAACCCCCGCTATGTCTATGTGCAGAACGCGTCAAAAGCCTACGTCACAGACCTCTACGCCCCCTACATCACCCTCTTCAATCCCACCACCTTCGACTATCTGGGCGCCATTGCCACCACCCTGTCGCCAGCCTACGGATATTCCAACACCGAGCGCATCGTACCCTTCGGCGATGTGCTGTTCGTAAACTGCTGGTGCTATAGCCGCAGCATTCTCGTCCTCGACACCCGCCGCGACGAAGTCTGCGACAGCATCGTCCTTGGCAGCTGGCAACCGAAGGCAATGCTCTTGGATTGCCGCGACAAGCTCTGGGTGCTCACCGACGGAGGCTACGGCACCGAATCGTCAGCCTTCGGCGACAATGTGCCCCACCTGTTCCGCATCGACGCCGCCACCCGACGCATCGAGGCCGACGAACCGCTCGAGACCGACGAGGCAAGCGTGGAAATGGCTTTGAATCCCGCTGGCGACACACTCTACGTCATCAACAACGACCTCTACCGCATGGCCGTCACCGACTCCCATCTGCCCGTCCGGCCGTTCATCACCGCGCCAACCGACGAGAAGGGCCGACGCCACAAGCTGTACGGACTCAGCGTGAATCCCCACGACGGAGACATCTATTTGGCTGATGCGGTGGACTACAGCCAGGCAGGCGCCGTCTATCGCTACTCGCGCGAAGGCGAACTGAAAGACCACTTCCGCGTGGGCATCAATCCCAATGGCTTTGCTTTCAAAGGCGGCTTCTAAAACTCAAATAGTTTCCATGCTCTCCTCCACACTTTCCCATCCCCGTTCTTTCTTTCTGTACTGCGTCTGCCTGCTCTGCACTATGTGGCTTGTTGCCTGCGGCGACTCCACACCCTCGGGCAATCCGCCCCGCATCAGTTGGGCAATGACTGGCGCACGGTTCCGCGTCCTCACCGACGAGGTGCTGAGCCTCGTTCCCGACATCGAGAATGCCGACGAAGCCACCACCTTCCGCTGGACGATGAACGGCGCGACGGTGGGCACGGAGAATCACTTCGAGTTCAGCAGCCACGAGGCGGGAGAATACTTCATCCAGCTGCTTGTTACGAATCGCTTCGGGCAGTGCGAGGACGAGGTGAAGGTGACGGTGGTCGAGTCCGAGGGCACCACCATTCCGCAACTGCCGCCCGACGACGGACAGCTGCGATGGGCATTCCCCTTCACCGAGATAAACATCCCATTGGGTCGCGACATCGAGATAGCGCCGTCGATGGTCGAGAACGGGACCGCCACTCGCGTTGTCTTTCAGGGCAACAGCCTCGGCGACCATCGTGTTCCCATTCAGATATACAACGACTCGGTGCGCCGCGAAGTGGAGGTGCTCGTCCATGTCTGCCCACCGGCTGGCACCTACCGACGCAGCGACAAGGGACGTTCGATGGCAAGTGAAGTATTTGAGTATCAGCCAGCACCTGGCCATCAAGTAAACGGATACATCATCATCGGCGATGCCTTTCCCCCGGGGTGCACCCACGCTCAGGCCTGCGATACGGTGCTTGCCCATTTCTCGCGTCAGTGGCTGGTGAGCCTTGGCGGATGGGGTGGCTACCTTGTGGCTGGCTTCGACCACAGTGTGCCCCGCACAGCGAAAGGTTCCGAGCTGTGCATCAAGGGGAACCCCTACGACTATCAGTCCGAGCCGGGCATCATCTGGGTGAGTCAGGACGTAAACGGCGACGGCCTCCCCAACGATTTGTGGTACGAACTGGCTGGCTCCGAATACGGCACCGACCGCCATCGGACAGGCTATGCCATCACCTATTTCCGTCCCGACCAAGCCCACATGGGAGTGGCTTGGAAGGGCAGCGACGGAGAGACGGACTACATCCCCTACCTGAGCTACTGGAACCCGAACGACTACTACTGGCAGGACTGGCAGATGGAGCGCCCGACGCTCACCTTCTGCGGCAGCCGCCTTGCGAGCAATGTGTCGTACAGCAACGGCGTATCGTCGCTGCCGCCCTACGAGTGGGGCTATGCCGACAATCTCGGGAGCGACTACCGGAATGGCAGTCAGGGGATGATGGGCTACTATTCTATAAGCAATGCGCGCACCTGGGACGGGAAGCCTGCCGAACTGGCGTACATCGACTTCGTCAAGGTGCAGAGTGCCATTACCGGCCACACACCAAATCTGGGCGAGGCCAGCACCGAGGTCTATTGCATCATGGCCCCGCAGTAGGCATTCCGCTTCGTATTTTATTTCTGACTGAGAGTGAGTTGGCGATGAAGAGAGTAATTCTATTGCTGGTCCTGCAGGCCCTGCTTGTCGGGTACGCCCGACCGCAGACGAGCGGCCACCAGTGGAGGGAGCGTACCGACACACTGCGCACAGTCAGAGTGAATGCCAGCCGCCGACTGCGCGACACCGGCCTTCAGACCACCACCCTCGACACACTGGCTCTCCGCGAGAGCATCTCACTCTCGATGGCCGACGTCCTCACTCAGCACAGCGCACTCTTCGTCAAGAGCTACGGCCGCGCCACCGAGTCCACGGCCGAGTTTCGCGGCACCTCGCCCAGCCACACCCAGGTGCTGTGGAACGGCATGCGCATCAACTCCCCCATGCTGGGCACGATGGACTTCAGCTTCATCCCCTCCTACTTCATCGACGGCGCTCGCCTCTATCACGGCGCATCGAGCCTGACGCAGACAGGAGGCGGACTGGGCGGTGCCGTCGAGCTGAGGTCGGAACCGCCCCGGCGCGAAGGACTCATGGGGCAGTACATTCTGGGTGCAGGCTCGTTTGCGACCTTCGACCACTTTCTGCGCCTCGCCTGGCAGAGCGGGACGCACTGGAGCGCCAGCACTCGCTTTGCCTACGGAACGAGCGAGAACGACTTCCGATACACTAACTACGACAAGAAGGTCGATGTGCGCGACGATGCTGGCAACATACTGCGCAGTTACCATCCGCGCGAGCGCAACAAGAGCGGCTACTTCGACGACCTGCACCTGATGCAGGACTGCTACTACAACGACCTGCGAGGCAATCGCTGGGGCGCCACGCTGTGGCTCACCACCTCGACGCGCGGCCTGCCCTTCCTCAGCGTCGACTACAAGGAGGACAGCGACTTCCGCAACGAGCAGGGACTCGATGCGCTGCGGGGCATCGTGAGCTACAGCCATACAGAGACGCAGTGGACGGCCGACATCCGCGCCGGATACGCCCATCAGGGACTGACCTACGACTATTACACGACGCGAGCCGGCACCCGCACCGACATCACCCACAGCCGCAGCTATGCCAACACCGCCTTCGCGCAGGCCACGGCCGACATCGTGCCCGCGGCAGGCTGGATGCTGACGGCATCGCTGGCCACATACTACAACCATGTCCGCAGCTGGGATCGCAGCCCCTTCCATCTGGGCGACAACTTCGACATCGGGCAGTGGGAGGGGCATGCTGCCGTGCAGCTGCGCTGGCGACCCAGGGAGCGGTTCACCATTGCTGCCATCATGCGCGACGAGATGTATCGCACCCGCTTCCAGCAACCTACGCCCGCCCTCATGGCCGACTATCTGCTCCTGCGCCCATGGCAGCTGACGCTGAAGGCATCCATCGCCTCCAACCGCCGCCATCCCAGCATGGACGACCTCTACTATCGTCCGGGAGGGAATCCCAACCTGAAGAGCGAACGCGGCTTCACCTACGATGCGGGACTTTCATGGAAGCGCGATGCCAAGTCGTTCTCGTTGAGCGGCAATGTGGCTGCGTTCGACTCGCACATCAGCGACTGGATTCAGTGGACGCCGAACACGAAGGGCTTCTGGGTTCCCGACAATGTGAAGCGGGTGCATGCCTACGGCATCGAGTCGGCGCTGAAGGCCGAGACGGCGCTCCCCCACCATTGGCGCGCCGCGCTCACAGCAAACTACGCCTTCACGCCCAGCATCAACCGCGGACAGCGCCTCAGCAGCGACGATGCCTCGTACGGCAAGCAGCTGTGCTACGTCCCGCGCCATTCGGCGAACCTCACCGCCCGACTGCAGTGGAGGCAGTGGGAACTCACCTACCACTGGATATGCTACAGCGAACGGTTCACCACCACCAGCAACGAGACGCGCTACATCACCGGCCGACTGCTCCCCTACTACATGAACAACGTCTCGCTGGCAAGGCGATTCCGCTGGCGGATGGTCGATGCCAGCCTGCGCCTCGCGGTGAACAACCTCATGGACAGCGAATACGTCACGGTGCTCTCGCGCCCGATGCCTCCAAGAAACTACGCCATTTACTTCGAAATCAGTCCGCTATGGAAACCTCGCACAAAGCAGTTACACTCATCCTTGCCCTCGTCGCCCTGTGCGGCCTGCCGGCATGCCGGCATGGCTCGCGCCCAGAGGCCAGCCTCTCCGCGCAGTCCGATGCCGACGCACACTGCGACACCATTCCGATGCGCTATGCCCGCAACCTCGTCCTCGTCAGCCACGAGGGCTATCTCGAGGCCGTGATGCTGAACCCGTGGGATTCGACGCGCATCCTCCACCGCTACCTGCTGGGCAAGTCCGACTCGCTCCCCCCGCAGACTGGCGACGCCACGCCCATCGTGACACCCCTGCAGCGAGCCGCCGTCTTCACCAGCGTCCACTGCGCCCTGCTGCAGGAACTCGGCTGCGTCTCGGCCATCGGCGGAGTCTGCGAACTGGAGTACATCCATCTGTCGTCCGTGCGCGAAGGGGTGCGCGAAGGTCGCATCGCCGACCTCGGCAACGGCATGCAGCCAAACATCGAGCGCATCATCCAGCTCAAGCCCGACGCCCTGATGCCCACACCGTTCGAGCACAGCGGCGGATACGGACGCATCGAGCGCATGGGCATCCCCATCGTCGAGTGTGCCGACTACATGGAGTGCTCGCCGTTGGCCCGCGCCGAGTGGATACGCTTCTACGGACGGCTCTTCGACCGAGGTGCCAAGGCCGACAGCCTGTTCCTCGCCATCGAGCGCGACTATCTGGCACTCGCAGCCCGCGCCGCCGAGACAGCCTCCCGTCCGCGGATGATATGCGAGATACCGCAGAGCGGCTATTGGTTCATGCCTGCAGGCGAGAGCACCATGGGACAGCTCTACGCCCATGCCGGTGCCCGCTATCTCTTCGACGACCTGCCCGGTGCCGGCAGTGTCTCGCTCGGCATCGAGCGCGTCTTGGAACGCGGCGTCACGGCCGACGTTTGGCTCGTCAAGCTGAACGGCCCGCTCCGTCGCGCACAGCTCGTCGCCGACTATCCGGCGCTGCGTCGCATCCCGGCACGCATCTGGTGCTGTGACCTTTCCACAAGTCAGTTCTACGAGGAAACGCCCTTCCATCCCGAACTGCTCCTCGAGGACATCCTCTCCGTACTGCATCCCGAGCTGGGCATCGTTCCGCGAAGGGAATATTACCACGAAGTGACTGAATGAAAGTGGACTTGCGAAAGAGGAAGCAGGCTCAACCGAAGGTCACGGCTGCGAGTACGCAAATTAAACCCCGAAGGGGTGTCAGACCACAGGCAGGGGTGAAGCCCCTGCTGCCAGCACACAAGGGAAACAGCGCCGAAGGTGCGACAGAGGAATACATTGCACAAAATGCAAAATGCAAAATGCAAAACTAATTGAAATATATTTACATGAACTCCGTTATTGCTGGCAAAGAGATTTTCAATTTATTTACACAAACATCACACTGAACAGTATTCACCCTCAAGACTGCCTCCAGATA
>JAILBW010000225.1 GCA_024680695.1 Bacteroidaceae bacterium | reverse complement strand
AATAAGCGAGCGAAAAGCCAAAATTTTTTTGAGCTTTTCCGAGCGGGAGTACCTTCGACCGCAGGTCAAGGGTACGAATAAGCGAGCGAAAAGCCAAAATTTTTTTGAGCTTTTCCGAGCGGGAGTACCTTCGACCGCAGGTCAAGGGTGTGAATAAGCGAGCGAAAAGCCAAAATTTTTTTGAGCTTTTCCGAGCGAGAGTATCTTCGACCGCAGGTCAAGGGTGTGAATAAGCGAGCGAAAAGCCAAAATTTTTTTTGAGCTATTTTTAGAACCCACCTCCAATTTATTCCCTTTCCATCCCAATGCAAGCGAAAGGTGCACTGCCCATATCCTCACAAATGAGGATTGCGAAGGTGTGAAAATCGTCGTAATTTTGCAGCCGAAACGCAGACACCAAATTTTTTCTACGATATGAAACGAATACTTTTCATCATCTGCCTGCATGTCGGCACCACCATCTCGATGGCCGAGGAGCAGCAAGACACGGTAAGGATGCAGGAACTCACCGTGGTGGCCACCAAGGAGACAAGCCCCTATCGCGAACTGCCCGTTGCCGTGAGTACGCTCGATGCGCGCACTTTGCGCGACCATCAAGTGCTGTCGATCAAGCAACTAAGCTACATGGTTCCCAATTTCTACATGCCCGACTACGGCTCGCGACTGACAAGTGCAATGTACATTCGCGGAGTGGGCAGCCGCATCAATACGCCCGCCGTCGGCCTCTATGTGGACGATGTGCCCTTCCTCGACAAGTCGGGCTTCGACTTCGACCTTGGCGACATCGAGCGCATCGATGTGCTGCGAGGACCGCAAGGCACACTCTACGGCCGCAATACGCTGGGCGGACTTGTCAAGGTGCATTCCCGCTCGCCGCTCGACTATGAGGGCACGGATGTACATCTTGGCTATTCGACCCGCGACAACCGCCGCCGCTTGTCGGCAACGCACTACCACCATCCCACCGAGAAGTTCGCATTCTCGGGCGGAGGCTACTACGAGGGCTCCGACGGGCTGTTCCGCAACCATCTGCTCGACCGCAAGGTGGACTACTCGCAGTCGGGTGGCGGTCGCCTTCGTGGCATCTGGTTGGCCAGCCGGCAGCTCAAGTTCGACGCAGGCCTTCGCTTCGACCACTCGCACGAGGGCGCTTATCCATATTATTATGGTGGCGCACTGAATCCCGCTGCCGAGCAGTATGCCGCTTGGAAGGACAAGATTGCCAACAACCGCGAGGGTAAGTACCACCGCAACATGCTCAATGCGTCGCTCAACACCGAGTATCGCACCGACCGCTTCACTCTGAACAGCGTCACCGCCTACCAGTTCCTGCGCGACCGCATGTTCATGGATCAGGACTTCCTGCCCGACGACATCTACACACTGACGCAGCGCCAGCGCATCCACACCCTGCAGGAGGAGCTCACCCTCAAGGGCCAGATCCTCGACCGCTGGAGTGGCATACTGGGCGCCAACGTCACCTATCAGAAGTTGCGCACCGAGGCTCCCGTCGTCTTCGAGAGCGATGGCGTCGCCTGGCTTTCGCAGAACATCAACGCCTCGCTGCCCGACCTCACGTCGAAGGGATTGGGGGCGATGTCGGTGACGCTCAAGAATACCACACTCCCCATGGGCGGCACGTTTGACACTCCCACGTTCAATGCAGCCGTCTTCCATCAATCGTCGGTCGAACTGGCTCCCAAGCTCACGCTGAACCTCGGCGTGCGGCTCGACTACGAACGCAACAAGATGGACTACGACGCACCCGGCAGCGTCCTCTTCGACTTCGCAATGCTTGGTGCCAACCCCCGCAATAACGTCCGCCTCACCGATGTACTTGCCGAACCCGTCTTCCGCGGAACGACGAAGGACGACTGCCTCCACTTCCTGCCCAAGGCTGCGCTCCAGTACGACCTTGGCACCGTCGGCAACGTCTATGCATCGGTAAGCCGAGGTTCGCGCAGCGGAGGATACAACGTGCAGATGTTCAGCGACCTGCTGCAGACGGAGATGCGCGGCAGCATGATGCGCGCCATCGATGCCGGCACCGAGGCCTACCTGCAGCAACTCTTTGCCAATGTGCCCAGCATCCCAAGCTTCGACCCGCAGGCCCACATTGCCATGATCATGGGTCGCATGCGCGAAGGTATGCCGGTGCCGCCCACACCCGATGTGGCAATGACAACGCGCTACAAGCCCGAATACAACTGGAACTACGAACTGGGCACACACCTTGCCACCTCCGACAATCGCTTCATGGGCGACGCAACGGTGTTCCTCATCGATACCCGCGACCAGCAGATTGCCCGCTTCTCGACCACCGGCCTCGGCCGCATGATGGTGAATGCCGGCGAGAGCCGCAGCTATGGTGCCGAACTTTCCCTGCGCGCACTGCCCGACAGGCATGTCTCCCTGGCTCTGAACTACGGCTACACCCACAGCGAGTTTCGCCACTACGATGCAGGTGGCGGCACCGACTACTCGGGCAACACCGTACCCTTCGCGCCCCGCCACACGCTCAGCGCCGATGCCGGCTACACATTCTATTTCGGCCGTGGGCAGTGGAAGAGCCTCTTGCTCGGTGCCACCTACTCGGGTGCCGGACGCATCTATTGGAACGAGGCTAACAGCGCTTCGCAGGACTATTACAACCTGCTCTCGGCGCGCGCCGTACTTGCCGTCGGACTGGCTCAGATAGAACTTTGGGGGCGCAACCTCACGCAGACGCACTACGACACCTTCTGCTTCGAGTCGATGGGGCGCATCTTCAGCCAGCGCGGACGGCCGCTACAGGTAGGCGTCGATGTCCGCCTCCACTTCTGAACCATTGACCATTCTTGGACAAGCCAAGCGGCAAAGCCGAGCGGACCATTGAGCATTCTTGGACAAGCCAAGCGGCAAAGCCGAGCGGACCATTGAGCATTCTTGGACAAGCCAATCGGCAAAGCCGAGCGGACCATTGAGCATTGACCATAGCTTCCTCTAAATCATTTAGTTCGAAGAACCCTTGAACTCTTGAATAAAAAATAGAAGTCCCACGACTCATTTCGGGCCGTGGGACTTTGTGATTTCAGTCCGTTTCGCTAAGCAGGACTACTTTGCGTGATGATGTCTGCGTGCGTTGCTCCTCTTGTGCAGGATGAGGGAGAACTTGCGTGCCTGGTCCAGCATTGTCCGTGTGCCGACATAGTTATAGTTCGCCATTTGGTTGTAATTGCCGGCGGCAGAATAGGATATATATTCTGTGGCGATAGTTCCGTTGTTTTTGTTGATGTCGAACCGGAAGTACCTGGAGCTGTTCTCCTCGTCGATATCTTCTTCTCCGTCCTCCGTCTCAACCCACTTCCTATAGCAAGTGTAGCTTTCGGGAAGGTATGCCGGGCCTACGCCATAGAGGCCTATCACTGCAAACACTCCAATGTCGCCGCCTACTTCGATTGTCTGTTCGAATATGGAACTGCACATCACAAACGGGAGCTGACGGGCGGGATTCTTCTCGCTGCCATAGGTGAAAGTCATTTTGCCCTCTCCCTTTGTCGACTCATTCTCTGTGTATTTCTTCCCGTCTTCGATGAAAGAGCCCTTTTCCGTCTCGTTGCTTGTGAAGTTGCAGTCGGTGAGGTTCTCGTTCTTCCAGGTGATGTTGCACTTGCTTGTGCTGTTGCCTGACCACGTTCCCACCTGCTTGCCGTTGTCAATGTCCGTCTCGAGGAATGACGACGACTCGCTTACCCCAGTCATTTGTCCGTTGCCGTTGTAGGAACAAGTGATTTTGCCTTCCTCCACCTCATTCTCGCCATCGCTGCTTTTCCTGCTTGTCTTGTAGGAGATGGTCGAGATGTAGCCCTTGCCGTTAAGGGCGATGTTTATGCTGCTTTTCCAATCTTCGGTTTCGCTGTTAAGGATGAACTTGTTGCCCTCAATCTCAAATGTCTCGTTTACTGCGGTAAAGCTTCTGAGCTTGCCCTGCTCGTCGTAGCCAAAAGAGAAATTGCCGATCGAGGTCACCTGCACCTTGTTGCCGTTGGCATCAGTGATTGTCGGAGCCGGCACTGCGCCAGCCTTGCCCGAACCCAGTTCGTCGTCGTCGTCGCCGCACGATGTGAGGCACACGCAGCCCATGCAGAGGAGGGCTGCCATGAAGAGATACTTTTTCATAGTCTTTAATGTGTGTGTTGGTTGATAAATGGTTTGTAAATGGAGTTCTTTTCGGCAAAGTTATTCATATTTTTTTATCTCCATGCACATTTGCCGGAAAAATGAACCGAAAACAATGAAAAACGCATGATTCCACCATAAGTCAGAGTTCGATGGTCCGCAAGTTGAAACCCTTAAAGGGATGGCAGACTACAGGCAGGGGCAGCGCCACTGCATAGCAGCACAAGAGAAACAGCGCCGAAGGTGCGACAGAGGTAAACATTGTACAAAATTCTATTTGCAACGGCTGCGAGTAAGCGAGAGCAGAGCCAAATCACATTTGAGCTATGCCGAGCGAAAGCAGGTTCGAACGTAGTTCAAATGCAAAATGCAAAATGCAAAATGCAAAATATGACAGAGTGGCAGTGTTGGCCTCCTGCTTGCTGTCGCAATGTCTCCCGCTTGCTGCCGCAATGTCTCCCGCTTGCTGTCGCAAAGTCGTCTGCTTGCTGTCGCGGAAGCCCCTGCTTGCTGCCGCAAAAGTGGCATATTTGTAATCGAAAAGTGCGTTTTTCACGTGTTTTGGCAGATTGCAAGGACCGTTTGGCAGGTTTTTTGGCTCGTTTGGCAGGTTTTTGGCTCGTTTGGCAGGTAAAAAAAGCATAATTTCATGCAATGAAACCTACGTTGAATTTACTTGTGTAAATTATTTTCAAACAATAAACGGGCAGAAGTGTGTAAAATGTCGTAAAATATTATTTCCACATTTCGACAGCAACAAGGCGAAGAAGGCATCTTTCGTACCCCTCGGCACTGATTAACGTGAGTTCATCGAAAAATGATTCATAAATAATGCATTCCTGTT
>JAILBW010000063.1 GCA_024680695.1 Bacteroidaceae bacterium | reverse complement strand
TTTTTTGCTTGGAACCATCCCATGGGACGAAAGGGAACCACGATTCGCGCCACTTCACGACATCCACATTAAGAAGCGCTCCGCTGTCATCGGCAAGTCTTGGATCGTCCGGATTAGAATAATTTTTTACATCAGCAATGTGATATGATTTAATCCGGACTGACGCGCATCCCCGCCTACATCCGCACGGTGGACGACGAGAACATGATGGAGATGGCGCTCATCGAGAACATCCAGCGGCAGGACCTCACCGCCCTCGAGATAGCGCTGGCCTACCAGCACCTCATCGAGCAATACGGACTCACGCAGGAGCAGTTGAGCGACCGGGTGGGCAAGAACCGCGCCACAGTGACCAACTACCTGCGCCTGCTAAAGCTGCCGGCCAACATACAAATGGCGCTCAAGAGGCGCGAGATAGATATGGGACACGCCCGCGCCTTGCTTACGCTCGACGACCCCACAGCCCAGTTGAAGCTCTTCGACGAGATACGCCGGGAGCACCTCAGCGTGCGACGCATTGAGAAACTCGTCAAGGAACTGAGCGCTGGAGGCACCGTGCGCAGCAAGGAAGGCAAGCGTATCCGCCAGAAGGGCTCGTCGCTGAGCAGCGAGTACAACACCCTGCGAGAGAGTCTCAGCCGACTGTTCAAGACGAAGGTGCAGATGACTTGCTCCCAGTCGGGGAAGGGGAAGATTACCATCCCCTTTGCCAACGACACCGAGCTGCTGCGAATCATGGAATTGCTGGACGAACTGAAAAAGTGAGTGCATACAGAGAGAAGAGGACTGCCGACATTGAAGACGGAGAGACATAGTAAGGTAGGACGATGCGCACTGCGTTCGAACGGGCTGCGAGCCTTCGCGCTGCTATGCGTCATTTGGCTGACGAATGGGGGGGCGACACTCCGTGCCCAAGGCGTCAATCCGGAACCCTCTGCCGACACGCAGTGGACTACGGACACATTGGTGCTGGATAGTGTCGCACTGGAGCACATCGCCGACAGCCTGCTCCTACGCCTGCAACATCGGACGAAGGACGAAGCCTTTCGTCCCGACCCCGTCCGAGCCACCTGGCTGGCACTTGTCTTCCCCGGCGGGGGACAGATATACAACCGCAAGTACTGGAAACTGCCCGTGGTGTATGGCGGATTCCTCGGGTGCACCTACGCACTCACTTGGAACAACACGATGCTCCACGATTACCAGCAGGCCTATCTCGACATCATGGACAGCGACCCTTCGACCAAGAGCTACGAGAAGATGCTCCCCATCGGCTACGACATCTCCGGCAAGGAAGAACGCTTCAAGAACATCTTCAAGCACAAGAAGAACCACTTCCGCAAGTATCGGGATATGAGCATCTTTGCCTTCGTCGGAGTCTATCTGATATCCGTAATCGACGCTTACGTGGATGCCGAACTGTCCTCCTTCGACATCAGTCAGGACCTCTCGCTGCGCCTCGAGCCTACAGCCATCCGGCAAGGTTGGGGGCACGGCGGACACGAACATACATCCCTCGGGCTGCAATGCAGTCTGACATTCTGAAAACAAACGTACACATTTGCCCATGAGACTCAAAATGACATTCCTCGGCATAGCGCTTCTGGCCACACAATCCCTGATGGCTCAGGAGGCGACGACGTCGACTGCCGACGCCGACAGCCTCGCCCTGCCCGAGGGAATGCAACAGCATGAGATAGACAGCCTGCTCTACGAGTGGAACATCCGAAACTTCCTCACCCTCGACGACAGCTGCGAGACGTCGGCCGAGAATCCCACCTTCGCCCCGGAGGAGTATATCAGCCGTCTGCAGCGACTGCCCAACGTGATGGAGATGCCCTACAACGACGTGGTACAGAAGTACATCGACCTCTACAGCGGTCGGCTTCGTCGTTCGGTGAGCATCATGCTGGGCGCCGCCAACTTCTACATGCCGCTATTCGAGGAGGCACTCGAGAGCTATCAGATTCCCCTGGAACTGAAGTATCTGCCCATTATCGAGAGCGCGCTGAATCCCGGTGCCGTCAGCCGTGCCGGTGCCGTCGGGCTCTGGCAGTTCATGATAACGACGGGCAAGCAGTACGGCCTCGAGGTGACGAGCCTTATCGACGAACGGCGCGACCCCATCAAGTCCAGCTATGCCGCAGCGCGCTATCTGAAGGACCTCTACGACATCTTCGGCGACTGGACGCTGGTCATCGCCAGCTACAACTGCGGACCGGGCAATGTGAACAAGGCCATCAAGCGAGCCGGAGGCGTCAGGGACTACTGGCAGATCTATCCTTACCTGCCCAACGAGACCCGCGGCTATGTGCCGGCATTCATCGCTGCCAACTACATTATGAATTATTATTGCGACCACAACATCTGCCCCGTGGGCTCCACATTGCCGGCAGGCACCGACACACTGACGCTGAGCCGCAATATATATATGGAGCAGATCTCGGCAGTGTGCCACATCGGCATGGACGAACTGAAGGCCCTCAACCCGCAGTTCCGCACCACGCTCATTCCCGGCGATGCCCGAGCCTGCACCTTGCGCATGCCCGCACCAGCGGTGAACACCTTCGTCGAGGCTGGCGATTCGGTGTATACCTGCAAGATCGAAGGACTCAAGACTGGACGCAAGGTCGTGGAGACGGCCGTGAAGTCCAAGAACGAAGCACCTTCCCCCAGTGGGCGGGCTTCCTACGTCACGGTGCGCGACGGAGACACGTTGGGTGCAATTGCACGACGAAACCACACCAGCATCGCACGCCTGCAGAGCCTCAACGGCATGGGGCGCCGCACTACCATCCGGTCGGGGCAGAAGCTGAGGGTGAAGTGAGGTTGTGAGGTTGTGAGGTTATGAGGTTGTAAGGTTTTGAGGTTATGAGGTTGTAAGGTTTTGAGGTTGTGAGGTTGTAAGGTTTTGAGGTTATGAGGCTATGAGTAACAGGGAGACGGAAGAAGAGAAATTGGTGAACGATGCCTATCAGCATTTGATAGACACATACCTCCATTCGCGACATCGCAAGCATGTCGAGATTATCGACAAGGCGTTCAACTTCGCGCGTCAGGCCCACAAGGGCGTGAGGCGGCTGTCGGGCGAACCCTACATCATGCACCCCATTGCGGTGGCACAGATCGCCTGCGAGGAAATCGGACTCGGAAGCACCAGCATCTGCGCCGCACTCCTGCACGATGTGGTCGAGGACACTGACTATACGGTCGAGGACATCAGCAACATCTTCGGACCGAAGATTGCCGAGATTGTCGATGGACTGACGAAGATTTCCGGAGGCATCTTCGGCGAGAAGGCATCCGTACAGGCCGAGTCGTTCAAGAAACTGCTGCTCACGATGAGCGACGACATCCGCGTCCTGCTCATCAAAATCTCCGACCGACTCCACAATATGCGCACGCTGGGCAGCCAGATACCCAGCAAGCAGTACAAGATTGCCGGCGAGACGCTCTATCTCTATGCTCCACTCGCCAACCGACTCGGACTGAACAAGATAAAGGAAGAACTGGAAGACCTGAGCTTCAGCTACGAACATCCCGAGGAGTATCGGGCACTCTGCGACAAGATTCAGGGCATTACGCAACACCTTCACGACATTTTTCAGGAATTCACCGCCCCCATTCGAGCCCGGCTGGACGCCACCGGACTCAAATACGAGATAAAGGC
This sequence comes from Bacteroidaceae bacterium, assembly GCA_024680695.1. GTDB lineage: Bacteria > Bacteroidota > Bacteroidia > Bacteroidales > Bacteroidaceae > Physcousia. Next base: position 2,021 of record JAILBW010000063.1, on the reverse strand, counting down.
ACGCATCAAGACTCCCTACAGCATCTGGAGCAAGATGCAGAACAAGCATGTCAGCTTCGAGGAGATCTACGACCTCCTCGCCGTGCGCATCATCTTCGAGAACGAAGGCGTGAAGGACGAGGTGGCCGAGTGCTTTCAGATCTACGGCATCGCCAGCAGCATCTACAAGCCCCACCCCGAACGCTTCCGCGACTGGCTCTCACATCCCAAGTCGAACGGCTACCAGGCACTCCACACCACACTCATGGACAAGAAAGGGCAGTGGGTCGAGGTGCAGATACGCAGCCGGCGCATGGACGACATCGCCGAGCAGGGATTTGCGGCACACTGGAAGTACAAGGAGGGCAACACCAACGAGGGGAGCGAGAACGAGCTGGACAAGTGGCTGCGCACCATCAAGGAAATCCTCGACGACCCGCAGCCCAACGCCATCGACTTCCTCGACGCCATCAAGCTCAACCTCTACGCCAGCGAGATATTCGTCGTCACACCCAAGGGCGAGTTCAAGACCATGCCCGCCGGAGCCACCACGCTCGACTTTGCCTTCAACATCCACACGTTCCTCGGCACCCACTGCATCGGCGCAAAGGTCAACCACAAGCTCGTAGGCATCAACTACAAGCTGGAGAGCGGCGACCAAGTGGAAATCCTGACCTCGAAGACGACAAAGGTGACGCGCGAATGGATGGACATCGCCACGACCGCCAAGGCAAAGGGAAAGATACAGGCCATCCTGCGACGCGAAGACAGGGAAATGCAGAAACGCGGCGAGGAGCAGCTCACCACCTTCCTCGCTCAGTTCGAATTGGCTCCCACCAGCATAAACATCGAGCGTCTGTGCGCACTACATGGACTGGCTTCGCGCGAAGAACTCTTCTCCGCAATCGGCTCAGGAAAAATCACGCTGGGCAACGACGACCGCAACATACTCAAGATGAAGGGCGGAAAGAAGGGGTGGAGCCGCTACCTCACCTTCTTCATACCCCACCACGACGGTCCCTCGTCGCCCACCGGGCAGACAGCCGCCGACGGCCCCGTGCCTACCGTTCTGAAGATCGACCGCAAGAAACCGCTCATCCTCAACGAGGAGACCATCGGACACTACCTCATCTGCGACCAGTGCCACCCAATACCCGGCGACGATGTACTCGGATACTTCGACGACCAGAACCGTATCACCATCCACAAGCGCCAGTGCCCCGTCGCCTCGAAGCTAAAGGCCAGCGACGGAAACCACATCCTCGCCGCCACCTGGGACACCCACAAGCGCCTCTTCTTCCCAGCCACCATACGCATCCAGGGCATCGACCATGTGGGTGTACTCCACCAGATGACCGCCATCCTCTCGCAGCAGTTCAACGTCAACATGCGGCAGCTCAACATCCAGTCCGAGGGTGGCATCTTCCGCGGAGAGATTCAGCTCGAAGTCCACGACGTCGAAGACATACAAGTCATCTGCCGTGACCTGAAGAAAATCGACGAAATCGAAGAAGTTACCCGATTCTAAGGCTTTTTCTTTGAGGTAAATCACATATCCTGTCGCACCTTGCTCAATAAACTATTTGCAAAATGCAAAGGCTGCGAGTAAGCGAGAGGAAAGTGAAGTTCGCTTCGACTTTCCCGAGTGGAAGCAGGCTCAACCGAAGGTTAAGGCTGCGAGTAAGCGAGAGGAAAGTGAAGTTCGCTTCGACTTTCCCGAGCGGAAGCAGGCTCGAACGTAGTTCAAATGCAAAAAAAGCTGCATCATCACGCCCGTCACTCGGATTGCGGGCAGCACCCCACTCGTCACCCAGCGCTTGAAAGCCCGCGCCTGCTCCAGTTTCGAGGAGAGGATCAGGCTGTACAGCCCGCTCTCGTTGATGACGATGGCTCGGGTTTCGTAGGCACTCTCCCGAATTGGGAGGGTGCCCTTGTCTTCCTCGTCCACATGCTGTTGGATAGCCTTTGAAGTATTGCTATACCCCAGAGCCGTAGCCAAGTTTCCGGTGGCAAAGCGGGCACCGATTTTGCATTTTGCATTT
>JAILBW010000190.1 GCA_024680695.1 Bacteroidaceae bacterium | reverse complement strand
TGAGGCCAGTGCGCAGGGCGACGGTCAGTACGATGCCTTCGTTCGAGCCCTGCGGCACATCTATCGTGACAGCCTGTCGCGCCCCTTCCCCTGGCTCACCAACTATTCCGTATCCATTCCCCCCGGCGGGCGCACCGATGCTTTTGTGCAGACCGTCATCACCTGGACTTGGAATGGCCGCACCATCCGCACCCGCGGCCTCGATGCCGACCAGACCGAGGCAGCCATCAAGGCTACCATCAAGATGCTCAACCTTATCGAGCCGGATTTCTGACACGCTTGCGCTTCTTACCTACGCAAATAGGCACAAAACGTCGTCCAAGTTATATTTACATTGCAAAAAAGTTGCTTGGTATGGAAATCAAACCTTATCTTTGCCATGAAAAAAGGTAAGAATGCAACAAATCCAGTATTAACCAACAACAAATGCGTATGAAAAAGATGAATTTTTGGCTGCTTGCCAGCTTGTTCCTCGGCAGCGTTATGCTGACAGCTTGTGGAGACGACGATGATGGCTCGTCCTCCGATTTACCAACCCCTTCCGGCAAGGTTGACCTCAGCAAGACCGGCGGGACTGTCTCTCTGAAACAGAAGAGCGGCCAGGAGGTGGCCTCGATCACCGTTCCTGCTTTTTCCACCGACAACCTGTCGGGTGTGGAAATCGTGGATAATGAGCTCACTATGGGCTTCTACACGTCCGATGAAACAGCCGACGGCTATTCCTATTGTTCCCTTAGTGTGGTCATTCCGGGCTATTCCGAGAGCAAGACCTCTTACTCGAACTTGACATTAAACTTCTCGCAGGGTCAGAATTCCCAATATTTTCAGGGAAGCTCGGTGTACTATGTGAACGGCGAGCCTAAGTCGGGCCGGCTCTCTGCCACGGTGAAGAAGCAGAAGGATGGCAACTACAGCGTGGCCGTCGAAGGGGATGTCTATCTGACTGGCTCCGAAATTAGGCTTACGGACGAGAATCCCAACGGCACCATCAAGATTAACATCGTAGCCCCCTTGCTGGCCGTGTCGAAGCTGCACAAGAAAGTCAGCAGCAAGCAGTCGTATTTCCCTGCCGGTACTCCCTGGCTCGACGGCAAGACCGCAGCCGGTGTGCTTGAGACGAAAAGTGCGTTCACGGGCAATGGTGTGCTGGTGTGGTACTATGGCACGAAGCAGACCGACGGTTCCTACGACCTGAACTATGCGCAATACGAGGCACTTAAGGCACAAGCCGTGAAGGCTATGGGCGAGCCCTTCGAGTGCTTTGATGCCAGCACGGTGGAGGTGGAAAGCGGTTCGCGCGGAACCACAGAGTGGAGCGACTTTGCTTACGCCTACTTCTATAAGAACAAGAAGTACATGATGGTGTCCTACTGTCCTTGGCGAGACACTTACGAGGGCGAGGAGCCTTCATTGCCTTACACCATTAGTGCTCTGCATGAGAACCACGCTGCACGCCTTCAGGTGCATGTTATGGAGAACATGAACGTCGATTACAAGCAGTTCGTCTTCTCGATGAGATAAAGACAAAATCCGAGTAAGCGAGAACAGAGCCAAATCACATTTGAGCTATGCCGGGCAGAAGCAGGCTCGACGATAGTCAAATGCAAAGGCTGCGAGTACGCAAATTAAACCCCGAAGGGGTGTCAGACCACACAGGCAGGGGCAGAGCCCCTGCTACCAGCACAAAACGGAAACAGCGCCGAAGGTGCGACAGACGGAGCATTGTACAAAATTCTATTTGCAAAATGCAAAATGCAAAACTGAGGGGATTTTGAAGAGGGGACGACAGAGGCTTTTCCCGATTTGAACCGAAAACAGAGAGAGAGGGGATGTCCGATAGCGGACATCCCCTCTCTCTCTTGATGTTCAGCGGCGGAAGACCTTCTTCCCGTTTCGGATATAGACACCGTGGCGCGGACGGTAGATGCGTCGTCCCTGCATGTCGTAGAGGTATGGGGTGCACGATGTTCTCTGGGCCAGCTCGGGCGTAATGCCTGTAGGCTCCTCGTTGATTTGCAATTGCTCCATTTCCAGGCAGAAGGGATGAGGCCGCTGGATGGTCTGGACGTATTCGCGACCGAACGAGTCGGTGAGGCGGACGGTGACGGGCGTCTCGTCCTGTGCCAGAATTACGCGGAAGAGGTGGCTGGTCTTTCCGGCCACCCAGTCCTCGGTGTACGAACCGTTCTGCACTACGCGCGGCACATCGTAGCTGATGGTGTGGAAGGGGTCTTCGCCATAGATGCGAGTGGCGATGCGAGGCGTAGTGCCTTCCAGTACGCTGATCTTCCAGTCTGTGTCGTAGGAAAAGACGTTGAGGAGCAGGCTGTTCCGCGAGAAGTCGGTGTAGGTGGTGCGGTTGGGGTAGAGGTCAAGCATCTTGAGTGCGCTGTCGTTCGTCGCGAAGTATTCCTTCACGGTGTTCATGTCGTAGATGCGCATCTGCAGGTTGCCGTTCTGCTCTATCGACTTGTACTGCCACTCCATCTTGTCGCCCTCGATGTGCCACAGCGAGTATCCGCCCGGCGATCCGTCCTTGCAGATGTGGTGTCCGCTGGTGTATCCTGTCCACCACCAGGTGGCGCAGATGGCGGCGATGTTGTGTTCCATGATGTTTGGATACTCGGCGGGATGGGCATGGTAGTTGTAGTGGGTGTGACCGCTGATAATGTGCACGTTGCTGTACTCCTTGAGCAGGTCGCAGAGCTGCTTCGTATTGTCGTCCTTCAGGTTTGCCTTGGTCTTGAAGGGCGACTTTGTCTCCAGTTTCCACACCGGGATGTGGACTGCCACGACGATGGGCGTCTCCTTGTCCTCTATGTAAGAGAGGTCGCGCGCGAGCCAGTCCAATTGCTCCTGCGTAATCTGGTTGTTGTAGTTTCGGCTGCCCACGATGCCCTTGTTGTAGCTGCCGCCAGTGTCCTCGTTCTTGTAATAGATGTCGTCGAGCACCACGTAGTGCACTTGGCCGAGATTGAATGAGTAGTAGTTCGGGGCGACGATGCTGCGCCAGGGCGACGATGCCAGGAAGTCGCAGTCGGTGCCCGCCTGCGTAGCTCCGTCGTTGTCGTGGTTGCCAATCACTGGCCACAGTATCATGGGATAGCCGTAGCTCTTGCAGCTGTTCATGAAGTCCTCGAGGTCGTAGTTGCGGGTGTACCAGAATCCGTCCCAGCTCAGGTCGCCGAGAATCATCGAATAGATGGAGCCGCCGTTTGTCGCCCTTTTCTCAGCCTTCAGGCATTCCATGTATCCGTCGCGGAACTGCGCCAGGTCATTGGTGCGGTTGGCCAGATGCGAGTCGGCACCGATGACGAGGGTGTAGTCGTCGTTCTCTTTTTCCTTCAGGGTGAAGTTGTGCATCTCGGGGATGGCCGCGCTGGGGTAGGTGAGCTTCTGCCAGAACTGTGGGCGGAAGCCGTCCTTCACCTCGGGCTCGTAGCCTCGGGGCAGGCTGTAGAATACGTATCCGTTGCGTTTCTGCGACTGCAACGTAAAGAATCCTCGTCCGTCGGTCACGGTGACCGAGTCTCCGTCGCTGACCACCACTCCGGCCACGCCGCTGTTCTTGCAGCGCACATAGCCGCGGATGTTCTGAGCCGAAAGGGAAATTGCTGCCGTGCTTGTGAGCAGGAGGGCAAGCAGATGTCTCGAAATCATGGTCTGATTGTCTTTTGGGAGTGTCGTTCGTGATGCAAAGATACATAAAAAAATTCAATGGCTGCGAATAAGTGAGACGAAAGTGAAGTTTACTTCAACTTTCCCGAGCGAAAGCAGGCTCAACCGAAGGTTAAATGCAAAAAAAAGACGGAGTGACAGCTGGCGTTGGCCTCTGCTTGCTGCCGCAGAGTCATCTGCTTGCTGCCGCAGAGTCATCTGCTTGCTGTCGCACCGGCTCCTGCTTGCTGTTGCACCGGCCCCTGCTTGCTGCTGCAAAGTCGTCTTCTTGCTGTCGCACCGGCCTCTGCTTGCTGTCGCACCGGCCTCTGCTTGCTGTTGCACCGGCCCCTGCTTGCTGCTGCAGAGTCGTCTGCTTGCTGTTGCATCGTCCCTGCTGGCTGCCGCAGAGTCGCTTTTTTGATGCTAAAAATCCGATTTTTTTGTTACTGAAAAATGCCATTTTTGTCACGGCGAATCCGTTTTTTGTCACTGAAAGTACCGTTTCTGACACGGCAAGGCCGCGTTTTTGCACAAGTTTTGCCCGATTTTTTAGGTGCATTTGTCGAAAATGAGGTCCCCAAAAGGCAAAATGGGAGTTGTGTCGGATTGTGAGTGTTAAATAATTTCTTAATCAGAACGGGGTAATGGGAACGAATCTATGAAAAACAACTTTATATGCGTTGGGGAGCAAAGCGACGGGGGAAAGGGGTGGGATGAGGTTCCCAAAAGCGCTATTTTGTGTTTTAAAAACGAATAAAAGCGGCGAATGGCCTCCAAAAAGCCCCTTTTTCTCGCATTTGAGCAAATTTTGAAATCATGCTTTTCCGGCCTTTTCCCGCTCAGAAAATCCATTTTCGGGGAAAAAGTGGGGCATTCGTTCACTTTTTGGCGCTTTTTCGACCTCTCCGA
>JAILBW010000176.1 GCA_024680695.1 Bacteroidaceae bacterium | reverse complement strand
TGGAGGAGTGGAAGAAGCTGCGGAGCGACGATGATGCTGTCTTTGACAAGGAAGTGACCTATCGCGCCGAGGACATCAAACCGCGCATTACCTACGGCACCAATCCCGGTGCTGGCATTGCTGTTGACGGCTGCATCCCTATGCTCGACGATATTCCCGAGGAGGAACGCACCGGCTTCCTCGCTCAGTTGGACTACATGCAATTCCAGCCCGGACAACGACTGGAGGGCACTCCTGTGGATTACTGTTTCCTCGGAGCCTGCACCAACGGACGCATCGAGGATTTCCGTGCCTTTGCCAGCGTGGTGCGAGGACGAAAGAAGGCACCTGGAGTCACAGCTTGGCTTGTACCCGGCTCTTGGGCTGTAAGGGAGCAGATCATTGCCGAGGGTCTGGACAAAGTGCTTGCCGAGGCTGGCTTCGAGTTGCGTCTGCCCAGCTGCTCGGCCTGCTTGGCGATGAATCCCGACAAGGTGCCGGCCGGCAAGTTGTCCATCTCCACCTCGAACCGCAATTTTGTGGGCCGTCAGGGGCCGGGTGCCCGAACCATATTGGCCAGTCCGCTCACGGTGGCCGCCAGCGCCATTACAGGTGTAATCACTGATCCCAGAACGTTATGAAACAAAAAATAGACATCGTCCAGTCCACCTGCATCCCCCTGCAGATAGACAATTGCAATACGGACCTCATCATTCCGGCCCGCTATCTGGCATCCACCACCCGCGATCCGCAGTTCTTCGGCGACGCTTTCATGCACGATCTGCGCTTCGATGCCGAAGGTCGTCCTGTGCCCGATTTCGTGATGAACCGCCCGGCCTTTTGTGAAAAACCATCCGTTGGGGTTCACGAAATCATTGTCGGCGGACAGAACTGGGGCTCCGGCTCCAGCCGGGAGCATGCCGCATGGGCTATCGCTGGATACGGTGTAAAGGTGGTCATTGCCGGAAGTTTTGCCGACATCCATCGCAACAACCTGCTAAACTGCTTCGTACTGCCAGTAGCTGTGAGTGCCGATTTCCTTCAGGAACTCTTTGCCTCCATTGCTGCTGACCCCCAGACCGAGGTGCGCGTAGATTTGGAGGCACAGTCGGTGACGAATCTCGGTACGGGAAGGAGCGAGCATTTCGACATCAATTCCTACAAGAAGTATTGCCTGATGAACGCCTACGATGATATCGACTTCCTGCTGGAGAACAAGGACAAGATAGAGGCGTGGGAGCAGCAGAGATAAACGAATTTGCCGAGGCATTGTGTCTCTTCGTACAACGCCAGCTGCAGGGGCAAGACGGCGAATATGTGCGCGGTGCAGTCGTGATACTCGATGCCCGCAACCATCTGTTCCGCATTGTCGAGCATCGGGCTACCGACGAAGCCGACGATGTCTATGCGCTGGCCGATTTGTGCTGTGTCGATGATGAAATGCAGACGGTGCCCGATATGAACCGTGCCCTCAGTGTGGCGCGAAACTATTTCCTATGAAACGCCGACCGATAGAAATAATGGATACGACGCTGCGCGATGGTGAGCAGACGAGCGGCGTGAGCTTCATGCCTCACGAAAAGCTTGTCATTGCCCGAGCATTGTTGCAGAAACTAAAGGTGAACCGCATCGAGGTGGCCAGTGCGCGCGTCTCTGATGGTGAGCTGGATGCCGTTCGGCGCATTACGCGCTGGGCTGCCCAGACGGATTTGCTCGACAGTGTCGAGGTGCTGGGCTTTGTCGATGGGCACGCCAGTGTCGACTGGATTCTTGAGGCTGGCGGCCGCCACCTTAACCTCCTCTGCAAGGGAAGCTTGCGTCATTGCACAGAGCAGTTGCGCAAGACGCCTGCACAGCACATTGAGGACATCCGCGAGGTGATTCGCTATGCCGACAGCCAAGGCGTAGGAGTGAACATTTATCTCGAGGACTGGAGCAACGGCATGAAGTACAGCCCCGAGTACGTCTTCCAGATTGTCGATGCACTGAAGGACACCAGCATCCAGCGCTACATGCTGCCCGATACGCTCGGCATCCTGAACCCCCTCGACCTTATCAGCTATGTCCGTCGCATGGTGAAGCGATACCCCACGCTTCACTTCGATTTTCATGCCCACAACGATTACGACTTGGCAATCAGCAATGTACTGGCAGCTGTGCTCAGCGGATGCCGCGGCATTCACACTTGCGTGAACGGCCTTGGCGAACGGGCTGGCAACGCCCCGCTAGCCAGTGTGCAGGCAATACTGAAGGACCAGTTTCATGCCTCTACGAGTATCGACGAAAGCCGTCTCAACGAGGTGTCGCGGCTGGTGGAGAGCTATAGCGGCATTGCCATTCCGCCCAACCAGCCCATTACGGGCGACAATGTCTTCACTCAGGTGGCTGGCGTTCATGCCGATGGCGACAACAAGGCTGGCCTCTATCAGAACGACCTCCTGCCCGAGCGCTTCGGTCGCAAGCGCGAATACGCATTGGGCAAGAACAGCGGCAGGGCCAACATCCTGCGCAACCTCGAGGAACTGGGACTCGAGCTCACTCCCGAGCAGACGCGGCGCGTCACTGAGCGCATCATTGAACTTGGCGATAAGAAGGAACTCGTTACTCAGGAGGATCTGCCCTTCATCGTGAATGATGTCTTGAAGCATGACACCCCTGACGCCCATGTACGGTTGCTTTCCTATGTGGTCACTACGGCCTATGGACTGAAACCTTTGGCCAGCCTGCGGCTCGAAGTGAATGGCGCCACGTATGAGGCCAGTGCGCAGGGCGACGGTCAGTACGATGCCTTCGTTCGAGCCCTGCGGCACATCTATCGTGACAGCCTGTCGCGCCCCTTCCCCTGGCTCACCAACTATTCCGTATCCATTCCCCCCGGCGGGCGCACCGATGC
>JAILBW010000146.1 GCA_024680695.1 Bacteroidaceae bacterium | reverse complement strand
CGGAGGCACGCTTCCGAAGGACAATCCGCAGAAGACGTTCCTCAATTTCCGCAACAACCTGCTGCTCCTCTACAAGAATCTGCCCGAGGAACGCTTGCGGCCGGTGATGCGATGGCGGTTCTGGCTCGATGCGCTTGCCAGCCTTGAGTTCTTCCTCAGCGGGCAATGGGGCAGTTTTCGTGCCGTCTGGCGGGCGCGACGCGCTTTTGGTGCGATGCGGGCCGATTTCGAGGCCGACCGCAGGCGCAACCTCGCAGCGTCGGTGCTCTCGCCGGTGCCCGAGCAGGCCTCGTTCTTGCTCCTTTGGCAGTATTACGTCCTGCGTCGCCGCCGCTGGAGCGATCTGCCTTCCCGTTAGGTCTTTGCTGCGACTTCGGCTTGCTGTTTTTGGGGCTTGCGAAGGTGGGAAAAAACACTTGCGCAAGCGGGACGAAAAACTACAGCAAGCGGAAGCATTTACTTGCGCAAGCAGAACGAAAAACTACAGCAAGCAGATTCAGGTGCGGCAGCAAGCGGATTCAGGTGCGGCAGCAAGCAGATTCAGGTGCGGCAGCAAGCAGATTCAAATGCGGCAGCAAGCAGATTCAAATGCGACGGCCCGCAGGGCGAGGTGCGACGGCAAGCAGGACGAGGTGCTACTGCAGGCGCTGTATCATCTCGTCGGGAGTCAGCAATTCCTGTTCGCCCGTAATCATGTTCTTCAGCGTGAAGCGTTGGGCGGCCATTTCGCTTTCGCCAGCCAGTACGACGTAGGGTATCTGCTTCTGGTTGGCATACTGCATCTGCTTTTTCATCTTTGCCGCATCGGGATACATCTCGCAGCGGATGCCGGCGCGACGGGCGCGAGCGACCACCGGCAGGCAATAGGCTGTCTCCGTCGGGCCGAAGTTTATGAAGAGCATCTGTGTGGCTGTGGTGACGGCTTCGGGATAGAGTTCCAGCTGGTTCAGTACGTCGTAGATGCGGTCGGCGCCGAACGAGATGCCCACTCCGCTCAGTCCCGGCATGCCGAAGATGCCGGTCAGGTTGTCGTAACGTCCGCCGCCGGTGATGCTCCCGATTTGCACGTCGAGCGCCTTCACTTCGAAGATGCAGCCGGTATAGTAGTTCAGTCCGCGGGCCAGCGTGAGGTCGAGCTCTATCTGAGCGTCGAGCGGGCTGGAGGCAAGTGTGCCGAGTACGAACTCCACCTCGTCGATGCCTTTCATCCCGACTTCGGAGCCCTCCAGCGTCCGGCGCATCGTGGCGAGTTTCTCGTCGTTCGTGCCGCTGAGCTTGATGATGGGCTGCAGCTTTTCGATGGCTTCGGCGGGGATGCCGTCCTCGGCCAGTTCGGCGTTCACTGCGTCGAGTCCTATCTTGTCCAGCTTGTCGATGGCCACCGTGATGTCCACAATCTTGTCGGCCTGGCCAATCATTTCGGCGATGCCGGAGAGAATCTTTCGGTTGTTAATCTTTATGCAGACGCGGATGCCCAGCCGGCGGAACACTTCGTCGATGATTTGCATCAGCTCCACCTCGTTGAGCAGCGAGTCGCTGCCCACTACGTCGGCATCGCATTGATAGAATTCGCGGTAGCGTCCCTTCTGCGGCCGGTCGGCACGCCAGACGGGCTGTATCTGGTAGCGACGGAAGGGGAGTGCCAGTTCCTCGCGGTGCTGCACCACATAGCGGGCGAAGGGCACCGTCAGGTCGTACCTCAGCCCCTTCTCGCAGAGCTGTGCTGCCAAGTGGCCCGTAGCGCCGTCGGCCAGGTCGCTGGCTTCGATGCCGCGCAGGAAGTCGCCGCTGTTCAGGATCTTGAACAGCAACTTGTCGCCCTCCTCGCCGTATTTGCCCATCAGCGTCGAGAGATTCTCCATTGCCGGCGTCTCGATCTGCTGGAAGCCGTAGAGTGAATACACCTCGCGAATCGTGTCGAATATGTAGTTGCGTCGCGCCATCTCCTGCGGACCAAAGTCGCGCGTACCTTTTGGAATTGAAGGTTTCTGTGCCATGAATCGAATGCGGTTTTCAGTTTTCGGGGACAAAGTTACGAATAAACGAGGGCAGGACAAAGGGAATTCTATTCTTTTTTTCGTGCCGGACGAAAGTAAGTTCGCGACATTTCGTCGTAAAGTTGCGCAAAAATGGGGACAATTCAAAAAAAAAGTGTATCTTTGCTTGAAAAATCCACGAAGCGATGAGTTTATTTGGAAAAAGAGAGGAGAAGGCAGCCCCGACAGCCACTTCCGTGCAGCCCGAAGCCTCGCAGCCGGTGGCTCCGGCTCCGCGTCAGCAGCGCAGCCCCGCCGCCATGAACCCCCAACAGCTGGGCCGCACCCTCGAGGCGCGCCGCCTGGCCGAGACCAAGCTGGCCAACACCGAGGAGAGCCTCGAGCGCCTGCGCCAGCAGCAAGAGTGGCTGCGCCGCTACAGCGAAGTGCAACTCTCGCTCGACCAGGAGAAGGTGCGCCTCAGTGCACTCACGAAGCAGGTCTCCTCACTCTCGGCCGACGAGAGCGCCCTGCGCCGCTTCGAGACCTTCGAAGCCGTGCAGCCCACATTCCTCCGCATGCGTCTGCTGGAAAGAGCCGCTGCGCAGAACCGCCAGCAACGCCTCGCACTCGAGCAGACCACCAAGGAGCAGCAGGCCGCCTGGGGCGTACAGCAGAAGATACAGCAGCAGGCCGCCGACTGCCGGCAGCAAGCCGAGACAGCCTACTCGCAGACGATCGAGCGAGTGTTTCAGGGGCTGGAACTGCGGGCCGCGAATGATACGTTCGAGAGGGAAATCGCCTATCTGCGCGAGCAACTGAGACTAATCGACGGTCAGCGCGATTCGCTCGAGGGCTCCATGCGCGAGCATACCGCCGATGTGGAGCGGACAAACCGACGCATCGAAGCCCTGCGCACCGAGCGCCAAAGCATCGAGATGCACGAACGCATGCTGAAACACGGCGAGGCCATACTGCTCTTGCTCGACCGCCTGCAGCAGATCGAGCTCATCCAGGCCGACCTGCGGGCCCGCATGGACGAAGCCACTCGCCGCCAGGACGAGGAGAACGAACTCCTGCAACGCGTCTTCTCCCAATATCGCGAAGTGAGCGACGAGATAGAGTCCTGCAGCGAGGAGACCAAACGCCAGCGTATAGCCATTCAGGGACAGACGGCAGTCAAGCTCCTCGAACGGGCCATGTCGCTCAAGAACCGCCTGCAGATGCTCCTCTCTGCCCAGTCGCTCTGGAACAAAATATCCATCGGATACACCCTCATCGAGGAGCACACCCAGTCGCTCAACGCCCAGCGCCTCCTCATCGAGCATACCGAGGCCAACGTCGCCGCCCTCGAGACCGAGACTGCTCGCCTCGCGCGCCTGTGTCATGAAAAGGAATATACTTACATGCTCAGCAAGAGTCAGGATGTCATCCGCCTGCGCAGCGACCTGCACGAAGGCGTGAGCTGCTCCGTCTGTGGCGCCACACATCATCCCTACCACTGCGACAGCATGCTCGAGCAAAGCAAGCTCATCGGCGAGTTCAAGTCCGACTTCGAACACCTCGCCGTCGAGGTCAAGAACAAGCAAAGCGCGCTCTCGGACCTGAAAATCGAGCTTGCCGAGTGTCGCGGACGTCACCAGCTCGAGGAACGCCTTTTGTCCACGCTGCGCAAACGGCAGGCCGACGATGTGCGCGAGTGGCACGTTTTCTCCAGCCTCGACCACTCGTTCCTCGACTGTTCCCCGACAACCAACCTCGAGGCGCGTCAGGCAATGCTGCGCCAGCTCATCGAGAATACGACGCGCGATGCCGACAACGCCCAAAAGGACCTCGAACGTTTCAACTTCCACCGCGACGCCATCAACGAACTTACCGAGAAGTTGCAGGGCCTCGAGCGAAGGAAGAGCGAACTCGTTACGCGGCTGAACGAGGTGAATACCGGCTGTCAGGTGATGGCCAGCCAGGTGGAGCGCCTCCAGCAGATGCTGGACGGCGAGGGTCATCACTATAGCCAGACGTACAGCGAGCTGGACAAACTCATCACCATCCCCGAGTGGCTCCATGCATGGAAGGAGAGCCGCGAGGGACTGAAGGGTCGCGTACAGCAGTTGCTGGCGCGATGGGACGAACTGGAGCGTCGCATCGACGAAGAGCAAACACAACTTGCCGACCTCGAGTCCACTCTGCAGGGCGAGTCGGGACTGCATCGGCAAGTGAAAGACGCGCTCGAGGCACTGAACAGCCGAATCGAAGACTGCCAGTCGTCCATCGACGAAAACAGCAACGCCTACAAACATCTGTTGGGCCAGGTCGAGGCAAGGGCGCTCTTCGCGCAGGCCAAGAACCAGAAGAGCGAAGCGTATCAGGCCGAACAAGCAGAGCAGAAGACCACTCAGCGCATGCAGGGCGAGATAGAATACATCCGCGGACGCGAGGAAAACTATGCCCAAGTGGACGAGCAACTCTCGGCCGACCTGGCGATGGAGCGCAGCAAACTCGACCATTGGATACACAATTTTAACATGCACAACCCGCCCGTCCAATATGCCGAACTCGAGGACGTCTTCTCGGAAGGCAAGGATTGGAATGCCCTGCGCGAACAGCTGAAGCAGGTGCGACTCGACCATGCGCTCAGTCAGGCGCGCGTCGATATGCTGAACAGCCGGCTCATCGCGCTTCAGGCCGAAGGCGGGCGCACCCATGTTGACGAAGATGAGATGCAGGCCTCCATTATTGCGCAGCGCGAAACACTCGAGGCACGTCGAGATGAAATAATGTTACAGATAGCTCGTCTCACTATTGCCCTCGAAGAGCACGAAAAGGCGACGACGCCTCCACCAGAGGGTCTTGCATGAGGCTTTTGCGGGTCGAATAGGCAAAAATTAAAGAAAAAATCGTCATCGACGGCAATTTTTTTTGAATAAAATTGCGGCAGAAGCAAAAAAATAGTATCTTTGCATAACAAAACGCTACATCGTATAACTAAACTAGCAAAAGAAGAGGAAATATTTTGTATTATGGCTAAGTATAACATGACGGAGAAGAAGGTGAAGGCCCCGCTCTATCGCGCCTTGCTGAGTCCCAAATTGGTGGAGGAACTTTATCAGAAGATAATGAAGAAGTTCTACATTGATAAGAAGTATCGCGACCCGGAATATTCGGCACAGAAACTGGCCGAGGAACTGGGGACCAATACGCGCTACATCAGTGCTGTCATCAACTTGCGCTTCCAAGACAACTATTCGCAGATGGTCAACGAATTCCGCATCCGCGAGGCTCAGTATATGCTCAAGGACAGGCACAACGCTGACATGACAATGGAGGACATTGCAAAAGCTGTGGGCTTCGCCAACCGCCAGTCCTTCTATGCTGCCTTCTTCCGCCGTACAGGCACAAGTCCGCGCGAATTCCGTGAGGCAAATGCGCAGGAATTGAAGGACAAGATGGATAGGCGCCGCGAGAAGATCAATTCGGCACGGAAGCGTAAAGCGCAATCCAAGGACTGAGACAGCGCCGTGCGGCGCATCCTACGGGAACGCCCTGCAGCCCACCATCCTACATACATTGACTACCGACCACTTCAGCTACGCCGACGAGAGATTTGCAGACGTGCAGATGCTGCGCTATCGGGTGCCCGGATTTGAACGCCTGACACTGCGCCAGCAAATCCTCCTCTACCACCTGAGCGAAGCCGCCCTGTGGGGGCGGGACATCCTCTGGGATCAAAATTGTCGCTACAACCTGCGTGTTCGCCGCCTGCTCGAGGCGGTGTACACTCAGTACAAAGGAAGCCGCGAAACGAGCGACTTCCGTTCCTTTGTTACCTATCTCAAGCGTGTTTGGTTCAGCAACGGCATCCATCATCACTACGCCACTGAGAAGTTCCAGCCTGAATTCTCATCGGCTTTTCTGCGTGAGGCCGTTCTTGCGTGCGACAGTGCGTCGCTCCCTCTCGGTGAAGGGCAGGATGCAGAAGCGATGATGGCAGAATTGTTTCCTGTCATTTTCAATCCCGACATACTTCCCAAGCGTGTAAATCAGGCCGAGGGCGACGACCTACTGCTCACCTCGGCTTGCAATTACTACGACCCTGATGTCACACAGGCCGAGGCCGAGGAGTTCTACGCCCGCATGAAGGCTCAGGCTCCAGACCCCGAACGGCCGGTAATGTATGGGCTCAACAGCACCCTTGTGCGCCGCGACGGTCGGCTCTGCGAGGATGTATGGTGCTGCGGAGGCCGCTATGGCGCAGCCATCGACCACATCGTGACCGAATTGGAGGCTGCGATTCCTTTTGCCGAGAACGAACGACAGGTCGAGGTCATCCGCCGCCTTGTGGAGTTCTATCGTACAGGCAACTTGAAGACTTTCGACGAATACACCATTCTTTGGGTGAATGAAACGCAGGGCGAGGTGGACTTTACCAACGGATTCACTGAGGTTTATGGCGATCCGCTCGGACTAAAAGCCAGCTGGGAAGGGTATGCCAGCTTTATCGACCCTGTGGCCACACAGCGTGCAGCCACCCTCAGTGCGAATGCATCGTGGTTCGAGGCACATTCCCCAGTAGACCCCCGCTTCCGAAAGACGCAGGTTCAAGGCGTGTCGGCAAAGGTCATCAATGCCGTCATCCTTGGGGGAGACCTTTATCCCAGCAGCGCCATCGGCATCAACCTGCCCAACAGCAACTGGGTGCGCGCCGAGCACGGAAGCAAGAGTGTGACCATCGGCAACCTGACTCATGCCTACGATGAGGCGGCCAAGGGCAACGGCTTCCGCGAGGAATTTGTCATTGACGACGCAACGCACGAACTGATGGACCGATATGCCGACCTCTGCGACGACCTGCACACCGACCTCCACGAATGCCTCGGACACGGAAGCGGTCGCATGCTGCCCGGCGTTGACCCCGACGGCCTGAAAGCCTATGGCAGCACCATTGAGGAGGCGCGCGCCGACCTCTTCGGCCTTTACTACCTCGCCGATGAGAAAATGCTTGAGCTGGGACTCCTGCCCGATACCGAAGCCTACAAAGCCCAGTATTACAGCTACCTGATGAATGGCCTGCTCACACAATTGGTGCGCATCGAACCTGGTCGGCAGATAGAGGAAGCCCACATGCGCAACCGTGCACTCGTCGCTCGATGGACGCTGGCGCATTATCCCGAGGCAGTAAGCTTGGAGACGAACGAGCGCGGAACGTTTATCCGCATTATGGATTACGCCCGCTTGCGTAAAGCATTCGCCGAGTTGTTGGGCGAGGTGCAGCGCATCAAGAGCACTGGCGACTACGATGCAGCGCGCCAATTGGTGGAGACTTACGGAGTCTCGGTCGATGCCAAGCTTCATGCCGAAATCCTCGAGCGTTACCGACGGCTCGACTTGGCGCCCTACAAAGGCTTCATCAACCCCCGCTATACGCCCTGCCGCGACGAAAGCGGAGAGATTACATCCATACATATTGACTACGACGAAAGCTACGCCGAGCAGATGCTGCGCTATAGTCGTGAATACGCCACACTATGAATACCACCCCCATTGACGACCAGTTGCGCGAAGTGCATGCATGCCTTCGTTCCGCCATGAACGGCGTGTTGTCGGCGCGGATGCGCGAGGCTGGCATGCCATATAAACTTGTGTTCGGCGTCGAGTTGCCGCGCCTCGAATCCATCGCCCGCGAGTTCACTCCCGACCGCCGCTTGGCGCAGCAGCTCTGGAACGAGAATATTCGGGAAAGTAAGATGCTGGCTTCCATGTTGATGCCCCCCGCCGAGTTCTTGCCCGATATGGCCGACATTTGGGTGGAGGAGATGCCCACCGCCGAGGTGGCACAGACGTGTGTGATGTACCTGTTGGTGCAGGAACCGTGGGCCGCCGACGTCGCCTTCGAGTGGATAGCCGGCGAGCACCCGATGCGCCAACTCTGCGGCTTCCTCATCATCGCCCGTCTCTTGGCGCGTGGCGTCCAGTTCCAGGAGCGCTCGCTGCTCGAGCTGCGCGATCAGGCCGAAGCCCTTCTCCCGCAAGCCGACCTCCCGCTGCGCAAGGCGATTCAGGCAGCGATAAGAGAACAATAGTAAGCATATCCGCTGTGTCATCTTGTCCGTAATCCCGCATCCCCTTTCCTTTGGGTTTGTGCCACACGTGGCACGAACTTGTACCACGCATGGCACGAGCCTGTGCCACACGTGGCACAAGTCGTTACTACACACGATAAAAATCATTGGTTCGTGGAAAAATGTACACATAGTCTCTCTTTCCTTTTGTGAACAAGTGTTTGGGCGATGATGTAAGTTTCGTTTGTTGAACAAAAACCATCAAAACCCTTGTCTGTGCTGCATGCTCTGCGCGCATTCGTATGTAGGCATCAGTCAAGCCTTGTTTATGCAAGCATAACCATTTCTTGCCTGCCACCCACAGACAGCCTACGGCTTTGCAGCACAAACAAGAAAAACCAAGAAAAGACCTTTCTTTTTTCCAGTTCATTTAGAATACGAAGCCGCATCGATTTGTTTTCGATGTTTTTCTTTTTCTGATGTTTAAGCCGTTAGGCTGTTTTCGATTTGGCTGGCAGAGAAGGCAAACGGGCTTGCATGCTCTGACGGACAGAGTGAAAACGTGTGAGTGTAACTCATAAACACCAGAAAAAGGGTTCTTCTCGGTTTTGGTTGAACTCAAGAACTCACAAATCCGGGGAACTTGCTGTTGTAAAGACAGAATTATGGCCTAAAACGCATTGAAACCATCACCTCTCACCCGTCTCTCACGCGAACAACCACATCGCCAATCGCCTTTTATTCAATATGTTGTTAGGCAAATGTGATGGTGTGACGGTTTTTTTTGTTGGAAAAACTTAAGAAAAGATTGTTTCCGGAGTTCATAAAGAACCAAAACCGACGCCCCCCTTTTCCCGGGCTTGACGAAAAATCTCACGCATTCTCTTGCACATGTCGATCATTTGCTTTATCTTTGACCTTCGGTCGAGAATAGGCTGCATTCGGAAATGTTCAAAGAAAACTGGCGTTTCCTTTTGTCATTTCACTCATTTGCACTATCTTTGAGATGTATCTCGAAGATACTTTCGCTCGGACAAAAATAAACGAATTTATTTTGTTTGTCCCTCGCTTATTCGTACCTTTGCATTTACAAACTAACGAAACA
>JAILBW010000086.1 GCA_024680695.1 Bacteroidaceae bacterium | reverse complement strand
CAGTTTCGGATGATGCTGCCATCCCTGCTACCGCGTCCGGCAATACCTGCTGTGGCAGCATCGCCTCCGTAGACGGCTGCAATGTCGGTGGATATCCAGCAGTTCTCGATGAGGCCGCCGAAGAGTTCGCCACAGATGACGCCCGTCTTGTTGAAGGCTGCATTATACGTACCGGCCATGTGCAGATTGCGTACAGTGCCGTCCAGGAAGCGGAAGAATCCGTAGCTTGCCTCCGTGGCTGTGAAGCTCAGCGTGATGGTCTTTTGTCCGCCGTCGAACGTGCCGGCATAGTGATTCGTACTGGTGCCGATGGGAGTGAACTTATCCTCGAAACCACTGAAATCGATGTCGTCGGTCAGCAGGCCGTTGATTTCCTTGTTGCCCTGATTAACCATAGCGGCAAACCAGATCAGCTGGGTGGGAGTTGCCAGTGCATAGATGCCGTCGGCATTTGGCTGCATCCAGTTTTCATCAACCTTGCCGCACACACTGCAGATGCCAGATACAAAGGTGTGGTCGGGCAGAGATATGGCCTGGTTCGTATAGATTATCTGGTCGTCCAGTCTTTCGCCGCCGCAGGTCATGTTGCCTGATGCGTAAACCTGAGCGTGGGTGTTGAAAGGTACTGGTACGGCATCCACTCCCAGATTCTGGAACATGGTGATACTCGTCTGGTCGGTGTTCAGCATGAAGCAAACCTCACCGCTCTTCACCTGCTCGATAGTCACCTGTGTGGCACCAGCATTATTCAGGCTTCCGTTTGCATCCACATAGAAGCAGTTTACGCACTTGACGTTTCCTGCACTGTCGTCAGCATGGCGGGCGATGGGGCGGGCGTTGCCCTGCGAGTGGTCGGTGTTGAATGTTCCCGTCACCAGACAGTTCTGGATGTCGATGACGTTGGGGCACCAACCTACGATGCCGGCGCAGTTGTGTGCCGCGCCAGTCACATTACCCGAGAATACGCAATTCTTGATAAGGCTGCCTGCGGCGCTGGCACGACCGGCGATACCGGCAATGGCTCCGTCGCCGTTAAAGTCGGCTGCGATGTCGGCCGATACCCAGCAGTTCTCCACCGTGCCGCCGAATATCTCGCCGCAGATGACACCGATGCGGTTGAAGGTTGCAGTGTACTTACCGCTTACATGCAGGTTCTTCACCGTACCGCCCATTGCTCGGAACAGACCGTCGTTCTGACCTACGGATGACATATTAATATTGATGGTGTGGAACTGTCCGTCGAAGATACCCTTGTAGGCGTTTCCTGAACCATCCTTGGTAATCGAGGGACCAGTATATTCTTCAATGTCTGCTGTGAGTACTGCGTTGGCGTTTACTTCGCCGCCACTTACGAGCGCAGCAAAGGCGGCCAGAGCCTTGGGCGAGTCAATCTGATAGTAGCCGTCCTTGAATCCCAGACCTTCTACGTTCGAGTAGGTGTTGCCCACCTGATAAACGGTGCCATGCTTACTGTCGAGTACGGGATATGCATCCTTGCCGAGCGTCTGATGCCAGTCGCTGCCCAGCTTGAAGGCAATCTCACCACTGGCGAAAGCTTGCTCCGACACAAATTCGCAGTTGTCGGTGCTGCCCGTGCCGTCGCCCAGCAGTTTCGTGAAAGTGTCGGCAATTACATAGCAGTTGGTCGGAGTATTGGTGTGGCACCAACCTACGATGCCGCCGCGGGCACCATAGGCGGGATCAAGTCCGTCGCCCCAGTTTGCGAATACGAAGCAGTCGGAGATGAATGTGGTGTTCGTGCTGTTTGTAGAACCTGCCAAACCACCCATCGACCAAGTGCCGAGGCCGCCGTCGAAGGTGCCGGCAAAGGCTACGTTCTTCATCGTACCGAGGTACTTGCCGCCGATGCCGCCAAGGTCGCCGTTGCCGCCCTTTATCGTCACCTTGCTGTAGCTGTTCGTTACAGATCCTTCTTTCGTCGTGCTATGGCCTACGATGCTGCCTGTATGGTCGGCATAATCGGTGTTCGTTGCGGTAATCTCTCCGCTCTCGAGGGCCACGCCGGTAATCTGTGCACCGGCCGTCGTGCCGAAGAGCATGTTATTGATGTTCGTGATGGGGTACAGTTGGCCGTCGAACGTACCCTTGAAGGGATTGGCCTTCGTGCCGATGGGCAGCCACTCAGTATCCTTCAGGTCAATCGAAGCCGTCAGTCGTGCCTTGAGATCGGTGTTGCCACCGTTCACTTTCGATGCGAACCAAGTCAGGTGACTCGGCTTGTTAAGTTCGTAGAATCCATCTTCGGCAATATTCACGAAGTTGGGGTCGGCAGCGCCGCACACGGTGCAGACACCATCCGTGTAGTTGTGCTCGTCCTGAGTGAGGCCCTCGTCAGTGTTCGAGAAGAAGGCATTATCGTAGGGGGTGCCGTCGCACTTGACGCGTCCGTTCAGATAGACGACGCCATGCGTCTTGTCCAGTACGGGATATTTGTCGGTGCCAATGGTCTGATACCATGCCAACTCACCTTCGCCGTTCAGTTTGAAGCAGAGTTCGCCGCTCTCGATCTGCGTGGCCGTCACGGCCGACGAACCGGCGAGCGTGTTGTTCACGTTGATGTAGCCGGCATCGAGGTCCTCCTGAGCGAGGTTGCTCGGCAGATAGTAGCAGTTCTTGGCTGTCAGTGTGCCGCTTGCGCGACCCAGCAGATTGGAGTCCACGTTCGTGAGATTGTAGGTGCTTCGCAGGTCCTTAATCTTAATAGTACCCAGCATGACACAGTTGATCATCGTCGTGGTAGTGGCATTCCATCCGATGATGGCGCCCACGTTGGCCGACACATCGCTGATCATCGTACCGGTGTACAGGCAGTTCTGAACGATAATCCCAGCCGTAGAGGGACGTCCCAGCAGTCCGCTCAATGCGGAGTCGCCTGCGTAGAAGCCAATCATTGTGACATTGCTGATTACGTTGCTGATTGTCACAGCTGCCACGATGCGGCCAGCCAGTGCACCTGTACGCGGAGCCTTTGCCTCAATTGTACCTTCCAGACGCAGATTGCTTACGGGGCCAGCCAGATAGGCGAAGAGGCCCGAGGGGTCTTTTGCAAGTGCATTGTCACCGGTCCAGTTCAATGTCAGTGTGTGACCCTGACCGTCGAAGGTGCCCTTGAAGGCTGTAGCATCGGTGAGGCCAATCATGGGTTGGTCGGCATCGGCCACGATGTCAGATGTCATCACAGCACTGATTGCGTTGTTTCCTCCATTTACCAACTCGGCAAATGCCTTTAAGTCGGCTGCCGAACCAAGCTGATAAACTCCGTTCACCGGTTCGATGGCCCATAGGGAAGCGCTGGCAAATAATAGCAACGACGCTGCCCACTTTTTGAGTGAATTCATTCTCATAACTGTTTTAGTTAATGGTTAATAAAATGGTTGTTCTGTTATCCTTTTTGTGTGACCTTAGACTCCTTTTAAGGGAACTCAGATACTATTTGGTGCAAAGATACTATATTTCTCCGAAAGTGTAATACAATTTTGCATTTTTCTTAGTGCTTGCTTTTTTTTTTTGCTAGTTCAGAGCCAAATCTGTCGTTCTTCGACGAACGAAATGTTCCTCGCCGATTGTTTAAGAGTAACTGACGGGGAAGAAAGTGCATTTGAAGGATTGGGAATATTCTCTTGTCGAAATAGTTGTGTAAAGTCCAACAAACTCCAGACGTCTGTGGAGTTGAGTGTCGCACCCCTTGTACTCAGTTTCTTCGCACAAAGAAGCCGGGGAGCAGCTTTCGCATGCTCCCCGGCTCGTGATGTTTGAAACTCTGTGGCGACTTATTCTTCTGTCTCAGTGTCTTCGCCGAAGATGTCCCACTTGTTCTCCTTTCCCAGTGCGTCAGCGCCGTTTACGGTTCCCTCGCCGATGGGCAGGCTGGCGGCCAGCATTTCACACTCGGAAACATTGCCTGTTTCCATAGATGGCTTGATGTATTTCTTCATAGCTTCTAATGTTTAA
>JAILBW010000042.1 GCA_024680695.1 Bacteroidaceae bacterium | reverse complement strand
CAAGGCTTTAGAAGAATATATTGACTATTATAACAATAAAAGAATAAAAATCAAGTTAAATGGTATGAGTCCAGTACAATACAGAATGACTCAATTAAATACGTAAATGTTTAACCCGTCCAACTTCTTGGGGTCACTTCACTTCGACCGCAGGTCAGAGATACGAGTAAGCGAGCGAAAATGCAAAAGTTTTTGTGTTTTTCCGAGCGGAAGTATCGAGTGAGTTCAATCGGACGGCATGTCATCTTGAGCAACTGAGAATAAAACTCCAGAATGTGAAAAACATCTATCACATCTATCACATCTATCACACGGCCGCTGTGGCAGCGGGATTGGGAAGTGATAGATGGTGTGATAGATGTGATAGATGAACCCGAAAAATGGGGATTGAGATGCATTTTCCGACTTGTTTCCGTGCAAAAAGACGCGTTTTATCGGCCAAAATTTACCGTTTTTGCATCGCTGTCTCATAAATTTTGTGTCGAAAGCGTCTCATAAGAGCAGTTCTGTGTTTAGATTTTACAAAAAAAAACTGAAAGAACTTTTTTTGACTTGAAAAGCGGATGTTTTTTGGGGGGGATGTTTGTAATAACAAAGATCGAGCGCGATTGCCATCGTTACACACTGCCGTAAAACGATTACAGCGTGATGTAAAACGATTACACCCATGATGTAAATGAATTACACAGCTGATGTAGAAGCGTGTAAAACGGGTTGCATCGCTTGTATGACGCAGTAAATTTGTACGAAATTGCTTTCGAAATTCCATTCATTTTCGCGAAATCGCCTCCGAAATCCCAAATGTTTGTTCAAAATTGCGTTTTAAATCGCTTTTTTGCGCGAATTCCGACCCGAAAATGCGTGTAAAATCCCTTTTTTGGCAATCATCTATCACATCTATCACACCATCTATCACTGCCAAATCCCGCTGCCACAGCGGCCGTGTGATAGATGTGATAGATGTGATAGATGTTTTTCACATTCCGGAGTTTTATAGGTGGGTTCTAAAAATCAGCTTTGAACTATGCTTAGGTTATTTTTGTGCAGATGTGGCTTCAAGGCCGTATGAAATGAATCCCATGCCAAACAGGATGCAAAGAAAAAAAACAGTAAAATAACGTTTCATATTGATTTAAGTTTCGCGTGCAAAGATAAAAAATTTTAATACATTCTATTCCTGCTCCCAAATAATTTGCTTATCTTTGCACGCGAAACTTAAATTTATTGAAAAAGCAGAGAAAAGTAAAAAGTGTAAGGAAAATGAAAAAGGTAAAATTTGCGAACAGCAAAGGTGCTCCTCTCTTTAACGGAGGTTCTATATGGTTAGTTGTGTTCATCCTTTTTCTCGTCCCCGTACTCCCATTATGGGCTGAGGGAGGAAAGAGCCAGATTGAGCTGGCCGACCCTTACATCCTGCTTGATGGAGGCAAATATTATGCCTACGGAACACGCGACGATAATGGCATCCGCTGCTATTCGTCAGACGATCTGCGTTCGTGGAAATACGAAGGACTTGCCCTCAACAAAATTAACACCACCGAAAACATTTTTTTCTGGGCACCAGAGGTGTATCTCCTTGGGGACAAGTACTATATGTATTACTCTGCCAACGAGCACCTTTATGTTGCCACCAGCAATAGTCCCAAAGGACCCTTCAAGCAGGTGGGCGGTTACCAGATGAAAAACCTGTTAGGTGACGAAAAGTGTATCGACTCGCACGTATTTTTCGACGACGACGGTACGGCTTGGCTTTTTTTCGTACGATTCAACGACAACATTTGTATCTGGCAATGTCGCCTCAGCGAGGACTACATCACGCCTGTGGAAGGGACGCTTAGGAAATGCATCGCAGGGAGCCAGTCATGGGAACAGCAGGAGGGACGCGTCAACGAAGGTCCCAACGTGATAAAGCATAACAGGAATTACTATCTCACCTACTCTGGCAATGGCTATCAAAGTCAAAACTATGCAGTAGGCTATGCCACCACGCGTGACATTTCTAAAGGCAACTGGACAAAATACTCTGCAAATCCAATCTTGTGCCGCCGCGACGAACTCGTAGGTACAGGCCACCACTCCCTTTTCGTCGATAAGGAAGGTATCCTGCGCATCGTATTCCATGCGCACAACAGTACGGAGTCTGTGCACCATCGGCTGATGTACATCGGCACGATGCAGTTCTCTGGCACACATCTCGTTATGACCAACGACCCGATAATCCGTCCCACGCTGACCACCAATCCCTACAATCCTGAACTGATCGACAAGACGCTGGGCTTCGAGCGGGGCACATCTACGACTGTTGACCTAAACAACGACGGCTTTCAAGACATCGTGGCAGGAGGTCTTGGCAACACGGACAATAACAATGCTACAGACGAGAACACAAGGAAAAGAGTGACCTACGTCTCGATGTTCAACTCTGGCTCACACCGTTGGACCTCACCCACAAGCGCACCAACCTTTCAGGTGGCCGACACGCCCAGTCTCATCCCCTGCGACCTAAACAACGATGGTTTCATGGACATTGTGGCATTCGAGCAGACGGGTACAGACACAAGCGAAGAAGCCTATACCAATGACTACGGACGCGAAGGAATTTTTCTGGGCAGAGGAAACGGAACTTTCAGAGAGGGGACACTAATTTTTCAGAACCCTGATGGTAGCAACTGCCCTTTCGACATCAAAGGACCGTGTGGTGCAGACGTTACAGACATCGATAACGACGGCCGTCTGGACATCATTTGTGCAGGACATCAGGGAGAAACTATCTACAATGTAATCCTCCACAATGCAGGCATTGACAAGACCGTCATTCGTTTCATCGTGGAACCCTATGAGACAGACTACCATCTAAACCACGCCGTCATTCAGGCAGCTGACCTGAACAACGACGGTTATCAGGACTTCGTCATCTCTGCACAAGTGGACGACCTTGAGGATCAGACACGCTTTACTGACATCTATCTCAACGACAGCCTGCATCATGGACATTTCATCCGGCAAGGATTGGGAGAGCGTGGAGCAACTATCAAGCGTAAGGCAAACGGTGCGCTTCAAGTGGCCGACTTCAACAACGACGGATGGATGGATATTTTCCTCACTGGTGAAGGAGAAGCTTCATCGGGCGAGACAACCGCGCGACAGCGGATCTACGCCAACAAGCGGACGGCCACGCCCTCCTTCTCAGCCATAAACGGTACCATCGTCTCAGACTTCTTTTCACTGAAAACCAATGTGCAGAGTTCAGTAGGCACCATCGATTGGGATGGTGACGGATCTTACGACATTCTGATGGGAGGCATCCTTTCGAACACCAAGACTTGCACAGGCAAGCTCTACCTCAACTCGCTCACATCGATGGCAGGCCGTACCTTTCAGACCTATACCATCCCTGGTGCAGTCTCACCATCCATCATCTTTCCTGATTGGGATGGCGATGGGAGAAAAGATTTCTTTTTGAACGGTCTTTCCTCCGACAATAACTATCTGACCGACACACAGAAAGGAAGGGTAAGCATCTTGTGCTATAACCTCAATCCCACTCCCATGCGACCAGACGCACCCGTGAATCCTACTGCAATCGTACAGGATTCGCTGGTCATCCTCTCTTGGGAGGTACCCGAAACCGTCCTGCCTAACTATACCTACGAACTATTCATTTCCGACAGTCTGGGCAATCAACTGAACAGCACACCAGCTTTCGTAGGCGGCACGAATGACGGAGTACGCAAGGTGAACCGTAAGGGGCGCGTGGGTTGCATGAAGCAATGGACCTTCCATCCCAGTTCACCAGGGACATACTCGTGGGGTGTGCAGACAGTCGATGCGGCCTATAACGGCTCTACATTCACAGCAGGTCCAGCCTTCACCATCAACACCCCCACTAGTATTCACTCACCTGTACAACGGGAAGCTAGTTGTGCAACAGAAATCTATTCTCTCAAAGGCATTCTACATGCTGTCCCCCAGCACGGAATAAACATTCTCCGCACGGCAGAAGGCATACGCAAAGTGATGCATCCGTAACCATTTCTTTAAAGGTGGGTTCTAAAAATCAGCTTTGAACTGCTCTTAGGTTATTTCTGAGCAGATTTGTTTTCAAGCCTGCCGAAGCGTAGCGAGCCACGCTTCAATGGTTTGGAGGCACAGATGCCAAAAAGAGGCAGGCATAGACAAAGATAATCCACCTGAATTTGTTAATTATTAGGACACACCAATATTCCCCATGCAGGTTATCGGAGGCTCTGATTCCCCTTTTCCGGCTTCATATATGGTGTCTTGTATTTCTGGCTGATGCGCATCCTAAATTCGCCGTTCACGCGACGGAAGCGCACACGGCTCAGGTACATGGCGCGGGGATGGATGTGTGCCGTGTCGTGATGAGCATGAAATACGGCCCAGAGGTGGCCACGGCGGTCGCGGAAGATGGCGTTGTGACCCACGCCAACCAACTGGCCCGGTCGCTGCAGGAGGGGATTATCCTCCTCGTATTTCGTCCATGGTCCCGTCGGACTGGTGGCGGTGGCACAGCCCAGCCCGTACATGGGACTCTCGTAGCTGTTGGCCGAGTAGGTCATATAGTACTTCCCTTTGTGTTTGATAACAAACGAGCCTTCGTTCACACGCGGCCACACCTCCTCCCATGGTTGGGACACATGGATGCAGGGACGCATGGTCTCGGGACGCAGGGTGGTGAGGTCGTCCTCCAGCTGAGCCACCCAGACATTGAGTCCGTCGTTGAAACGGTCGAAGAAGAGCCAGGCCTGCCCGTCGTCGTCGCGGAAGAGGGTATGGTCGATGCACTTCTCGGAGGCAATCATCGGTTTCTTCTCCTGTTGGCGGAAAGGGCCGAGCGGCGAGGTGGCTGTGGCTACGCAGATGTGCTCCTCGGCCGTGAAATACATGTACCAAATGCCATCCACCTCATAGACCTCGGGCGCCCAGAACCAGTGGTCGCCCCACACATCGTCGCGGTGCAAGGCCAGCCCTTGACGCGTCCATGCGCGCAAATTCTTCGAGGTATAGACTTCGATGCCGTCGGACGCTCCCGTGCCATAGGCGTAATACAGCCCTTCGTGGTATAGGATAAAGGGGTCGGCCAGGAACACTCGCTGCCGCTGCTTTCCAAATGCAAGTGCGGGGAGCAGAAGGAGGAAGAGAGCCATGAGCCGGAGAGGGGGAAGGAGAATATTCAGTTTCATCATTGTATCGGTTGGAGGAATGTTGCCTTGCAGGGCAGGTCTAATAGATGATCATAGCCAGGACATAGGAAACGACGGTGGAGACAAATACGCTGACCAGGCCCGGCAGCATGAAGGAGTGGTTGAGCAGATACTTGCCGATGACCGTGGTGCCCGAGCGGTCGAAGTTGACCGTGGCGATGTCCGAAGGATAGTTGGGGATAAAGAAATAGCCGTAAACGGACGGGAATACGCCCAGAAGTACGGGGCCTGCGATGCCAAGATGGTAGGCCAAAGGCAACATGGCTACGACCACGGCACCCTGGGAGTTGATAAGTACCGAGACGAGGAAGAACACGATGGCGATGCTCCAGGGATAGTCGGAGACGATATCCGAGAGGACCGACTGAATCTCGGGCATGTAGTTGGAGAAGTAAGTGTCTGCCATCCAGGCGATGCCGTAGATGGCCACTACGGCCACCATGCCAGATTGCCATACGGGACCGGCCACGGCCTTCTTCGGCTGTGCCCGGCAGAAGATAATCATCAAGGCGGCTGCAGCTATCATCACAATCTGAATGACCAGGTTCATCTTCAGCCGCTCCAAGCCATGTGCCGTAAGTCCCTCGGCCTCTATGCCTGCCGCAGCCAACTGGGCCGCACTGATCTCTGAGCCATTGACGAGTGTGAGGCTCCCGGCACCCTTCACGGCCTTGATAGTGTCGTAGGAGGGCAGCAGCTGCGGGAAGCTGGCAAAGAGGACGATGACCGCCAAAGCGCAGAAGAAGACATACACGGCATGCTTGGCCGACTGCGGAATCTCTCGGTCCAAAGTCGTGGCGGCGTTGCCGTAGATGAATGCGCGCTGTTCGGGATCTTGCAGCTTGGCCTGAAACACCGGGTCTTTGTCCAAGTCCAGTCCGCGGTGGTAGCTGACAGCAGCTCCGGCCAGAATGCCACACAAACTGGCGGGAAAGGAAATCATCAGTACTCCGGGGATGGTGATGCCAAAGCCGTTGGCATTGGATATGGTGACGAAGGCCACCACGGCGGCGGCAATGGGCGAACAGGTGATGCCGACCTGCGAAGCGATGCTCGCGATGGCACAGGGTCGCTCGGGACGGATACCTTTCTTCAGCGAGATGTCGCAGATGATGGGCATGAGGGTATAGACTACATGGCCGGTGCCCACCATCACCGTCAGCAGGAATGTGCACAGCGGGGCAAGGAAGGTGATGCGGTCGGGATGGCGGCGCAACATCCGCTCCGCCATCTGAATCAGCCAGTCCATGCCGCCAGAGGCTTGCAGGACTCCGGCACAAGTAACGGCTGCAATAATGATGTAGATGACATCGGTCGGCGGCGAACCGGGCTTCAGACCGAATCCGAAGACCAAGATAGCCAGGGCGATGCCCGAAATGGCGCCCAAGGCCAGCGACCCATAGCGCGACCCCACCCACAGTGTGCCGAGCACGATGAGCAACTGGAGAATCATTGCGAAGGAAAACATGTCTTTGACCAAGCCTCACCCCAGCCCGAACTCCGTCGCTTTGCTCTCCAACGCTGACGCCCGACTTGCGTTGCCCCAACGTTCAAACACTTACTCGCGTTGTTCCGAGGAGAGGGGGAGCACTGGCGGCGAGGTCTTTAACTTTTACGCGTCTTTAACCTTTACCTGTCTTTAACCTTTACCTGTCTTTAACCTTTAAACTTTATGCTAACCTTACATCACGATACCCCGATAGTCGCGCTTCACCTGCTCGTAGCTCTCGAGATTGCCGATGTCGAAGCGGCGTCCGGGCATCTCCATGGCGTGGACAACGGTCTGTGTGCACAGCCAGGCGATGTAGCTGCCGGGGGCATCGGTGCCGCAGCCGGCGGCAATGCCTTGGGGTACGAGACGGGCATCCTGCCGCGTATAGAAGTAGAATGGCGGACAAGCCCAGTGGGTCTCGGGAGTGGGCGACTTCTCGGTCATGCGCAGGACGCGGTCGTCGGCATCGGTGGTTACGACGCCACACTTGAGCAGCTTCTGCAAGCTGGGTTCGTAGAAGCGCATGATGCAGCTGGTACCTTTCGAGCGGGCGTATTGAATGAAACGCTGCAGGGAGAAGTCGAGCACATTGTCGCCGGCGATGACCAGCATATCGTCGTCGAGGGCAAGCTGTTCGATGGCAAACTGAATGTCGCGGACGGCACCCAGACGTGTCTCGTTGGAAGACGTGCCGTCGTCCACGACGGTGACTTTCTGGGTCTTAGCCGCAGCCCACGACTCGAAGTGAGGGGCAAACTTGTGGTTCGATATGACTACATATTCGTCCACCAGACCGGCTCCGTCAATGTCGTCAATGAGCCAGTCGAGGATGGTCTTGTCGCCCACCGTGAGGAGCGGCTTGGGGAAATTCTCGGTAAGTGGATAGAGCCGGGTGGCATAGCCGGCTGCAAGGATGAGGCACTTCATAATATGAGGTTTAGCGGGTATTTCACATTACGCCGTCGGCGCTCTCGCAGATGTGGATGGAAAACTT
Source organism: Bacteroidaceae bacterium (assembly GCA_024680695.1). GTDB lineage: Bacteria > Bacteroidota > Bacteroidia > Bacteroidales > Bacteroidaceae > Physcousia. The sequence goes on along the minus strand of JAILBW010000042.1, from coordinate 7,822 downwards.
GCCTTCGAGTTGCGGGAAGGTCTTGAGGTATTCGTGCGTCACAGTCTGGCAGATGCTTTCCTCGAACGAGGGGTCGATGAGTGCCATGCAGCAGCCCTTGAACCCTGCGCCGCTGAATCGGCCGCCATAGATGCCGTCGGTGCGCGTCATAATGTCGTAGAGTGTTTTCAGTTCGGGCGAACCCGTCTCCCAGTTGTATATACTGCTCCATCCGCTCTCGAAGCTGAGACGGCCAAACTCGTCGATATCGCCCCGACGCCAGGCAGCGGCGCCCTGTTCCACGCGAGCGAACTCGGTGAACCAGTGTTCGGCGCGAAGTTGCCAAGTATGGGGCAGGCGGTCGCGGAACCTGTCGTACACCTCGCGAGGGATGTCGCGCATGTTTGTCTCGTGGAATTTTCCATAGTCCATCCCAGCGTAGGCGGCCAGGGCGTAGGCGGCGCTGCGACATTCATCGACGCGCATATTGAACTTGCTGCCGGCCAACGTGCGCTCCACACCGCTGAAGAAGATGGCTATCTTGTAGGGTTTCATACTGGGCTGTGTCGGAATCAGTTCGTATTCGTCGGTCTTCGTGTCGAGGTAGAGCAAATGATTCTTGCGGGAATACATCTCACAGCTTTGGTCCAATTTTCCGCTGCTCACGCCTACATACTGGTTCTCAGCCTCAACCGAGCACTGAATCAGTTCGAGCGGCGTGGGCTGGATGGCGTTCACCTGGCACAATGCTTTCAGGAATACGAGTACCACAGCAGCCGACGAGGAGAGTCCGCCGATGGGCAGTGTGCCCTCGATGACGCCGCTCAGTCCCACCTGCAGCGGATAGCGTTCGGCCAACTTCATCGTGGCACCGCGCAAGTAGTCGGCCCAGTCGTTCTCCTTTGTCTTGGGCACCTCGCGAACATGCCATTGGGCACGCTTGTCGAACTGGAGTGAAGAAAGCTCCACCACACCGTTCTGTTTCGGCCGATAGGCCAGATGGATTCCCTTGTCGATGGCCAGACCCGTGATTTTCCCCAGATTGTGGTCTGAGTGGGCGCCGATGGGACAAATGCGGTAGGGGCAAAAAGCCATGGACTCAGCCTCACGATGATATATCTCGTAGAAGCGTTCTTGACAGTGTAGCATGATTCTGAAGTAAGAAATAAATAATTAGATGTGCAATGTTCGAAACTCTATCGTTTGTGCAAATGTAGGAAGAAATTGTGAATAAAACTCAATTTTTCTGCGTATAAAGTAAAAAATAACGTCGCATTGTACGTTTTTCCGTCCAAAACCGCTAATTTTGCATCGTAAAAAACGGAAAAAGATATGCGAAATCTTCTCAGCGCTTTCCTGCGCGCCCTCTGTGCAATAGGCATCGGTTTCCTGCTTGTGATGGATCCGCTGTCGATGACTTCGGTAATAGTACGCTTTATCGGTGGTGTGTTTGTCGTACTTGGAGTGACTCAGGCCATTTCCTCGCTATCGGGAGGGGGTTACGAAGGTGCGCTGAAGCGAAGAATCTTCCCAGTGGTTGGCCTTGGCAGCATCTTGTTGGGCGTAGTACTGTTGCTGATGCCTAATGCTTTCGTAGCCTTCCTGATGTATATCCTGGGCTTTCTGCTTATCTTTGCCGGCTTTGGGCAGTTCTTCGGACTTGTCGCCGACCGCCGCATTGCACCGCTCCGATGGTGGGTATTCGTGATGCCGATACTTCTGGTCGGAGCCGGATTCTTCATTCTGCTCAAGCCGCTTCAGTCGGCCTCGCTGCCCTTTGTCATCCTCGGCGTGGCAAGTCTGGGGTATGGCATCTCGGAACTATTCCTGGCGTTCCGGCTCATGCATTTCCGCCACCAGCAACGCCAGGAATATGTTGAATATGAGGAAGTGACCGAGGAGGAATAGGCGCGGTCGCTACGTCGTAAACCGCTCGGCCGTCTGCTCCAGATACTGGGTGTAGAGCGGCTGCAGAAGACGTAGCTTCTCGCCAGCTTCTTTCTCGAAATAAGTGCCACCGTAGTAGAAGCAAGCAAAACCACCCGAGACGATTCCCCAGCGGCAGGCTTCGCGCAGGTCGAGGATGTCGCGCCCCTGACTCAGTTGCCAGCACAGCGAGGCAATGGCTCCACCGGCAAAATTGTCGCCGCAGCCCGTACTGTCGCCCTTCTCGCCCTGCTTTACGCGCCGCGTAACGGCTTCGGAGACAGGCAGTGTCGTGAGTGGCATCTCGTCAAAGATGCTTGCGGTGGCCCGAAGATAGACGTCGCGGGCGCCATTGGTTACGAGCACAGCCTTCGTGCCTTGCTGCATGAAGAAGTCAATAGCGCTGGGGATATCGGCATGGCCGCTCAGACGCAGGGCTTCCTCGCAATCGACGATGAGCAGGTCGGTGAGGGCGTAGCTGTCGTCGCTGCTGCCTAACGGCCAGCGACGGCCGGGAGCGCGACGTTCGTTTAGCGAGTCGTAGACAGTGTTCACGATGGTGAGTGCACCGTGGTCCTTGGCCTTGCGCAGCATAGTATCGAGGCCTTCGTGGATGCGAGGGACGATTGCCGTGCCGCCAAAGACGCAGACGTCGGCCTCGTAGAACGAATTGTCGATTTCGGATGGCAGATAATGCCACGATGCGCCGATGGTATTCACAAAGGTGCGCTCGCCGTGGCCCCCGTCGTAGTTGGGGTCGGAGAGCACTACGGTGGATGCCGTTTCCTGATTGTTCTCGACGCGATAGTGTGCCAGATCGATGGGCGTTCGCATCAAGGCACCAGTCAGATGGTCGCCGACCTCGTCATCGCCACGACAGCCGTAGAAGGCCACGCAGGCGGAGTCTCCCAAAAGCTGCGCTGCATGGATGAGTGCCACGATGCAGGGACCGCCAATATTCTCCTTGTCGGGTTGGCGGCCATTGGTGAGCGTAGGCAGCAAGTCGGCAAAGCGTTCCACTTCCTCCTCAAACTGCAGTTTGCCCGGCTCCAGCCCTCCGTCGCCTGCCGTGCGGCTTGTCATCCGCCGGAATGCCTCGGAGGTGAAGTCGATGTGGTCGTAGATGCGGTCCACCAGACAGCATCCCACGCCTGATACGGAAATCTTTCGGTTCATGATGCGGGAAGGTCAGGCGAGGAATTTGTCGTAGTCGGAGCAGAGCAGGTGGAGGGGTTGCTCGTCTTCCTCGATGTCGGGGAAGCGGCCTATCGTCTCGAAGAAGCGGTTGTCCGACGTATCGTCGTTGCACTGGCTCACCTCGCCCACCATGACGGTGCCGCTGCCGGGTTCGCCATAGAAGCGATGGTAGAGATACTGCTCCATGCAGATGCTCTGTCCGGGATGCAGGACTACGCGGCCACCGGGTTCGATGACGTTTTCGATGCCGTCGATGCGGAAGTGGACAGGCGTTGTGGCCATCTGTTCGTCCTTGTCTGCATTGTACAGCTCGATGACCAGATTCCCGCCGCCCCGATTGATAATGTCCTCCATTTTCGACCAATGGAAGTGCATCGGCGTCTCCTGCCCTTCCTGCACTATCATGATTTTCTCGGCATAGGGTTTCTTATCGACACCATATTTCCCATTGCGCAGGGTGAAGAGGAACAGGCCGCGACGCAGGAAATCGCCCGAACCGAAGTCGGTGATGTCCCAGCCCAGCATACGCTCTGTGATGTAGTTCACTTTGTCGCGATTCGCCTTCCAGTCGGCCACACTCCATGCAGCCCAGTCGGGCAGTACGAACTGACGCGATGCGAGGAACGCCTCGGCGTCGCGCATGATTTGATTGATTTCGCTACGTTTCATGTTGTATAGTTTTGAGTATTGTTACAGGTCGTTGATGTCGGAGGGCGGTGCATCTTCGGGCGCTGCTCCCCATGCCTTGTTGGGCTGGCAACCCATGGTCAGTTCCAGTGTGCCGCCAGCGAGCAGGTCTTCGTGGGTAATCCAAGTGTGCGTATAGGCCTTTCCGTTCAGGCGGACACTCTGTATGAACTTATTCTCTTCCGAGAAGTTCTTGGCCTTTACGGTGAAGGTCTTCCCGTCGGGCAGATGCATGGTGGTCGTCTCGAAGAAGGGCGAACCGATGACATAGTTGGTGGTTCCTGGCGTAACGGGGAAGAAGCCCATCATCGTGAAGACCACGAAGGCAGACATTCCGCCTCCGTCCTCGTCGCCCGGCATACCCAGATGAGTGTCGGTGAAATAGGTGTCGATGAGGGTATGCAGATACTTCTGCGTCTTCCACGGCGCCCCTACATAATTATATAGGTAGGGGATGTGGAAACTTGGTTCGTTGCCCATCTGGAACATTCCCATCAGTCCGGTGGCGTCGGGCAGCGAGTTGTAGAACTTCCAGCGTTGCGTCCCGATCCCCATGTGGAATAGTTCGTCGAGCTTCGTTTCGGCCTTCTTCCTTCCGCCCATCAGCTGGATAAGGCCCGAGAAGTCTTGCTTCACATCCCAATTAAAGATGTAGGCATTGTTCTCGGTGTAGTAGATGCGTCCGTCGGTGTTCGGATGGTAGGGTTCGATCCACTCTCCCTGCGCATTCTTGGGCCACATCATGCCGGCATCCTCGCGGAAGACGTTGCGATAGTTGGCTGCCCGCTTCAGGAAGAGCTGTTCGTCGTCCTGCTTGCCCAGCACCTTTGCCAGCTTGGCAATACACCAGTCGCAATAGCTGTTGGCCGTCGTGATGGACACCGACTGGCGCCGCTCCCAATTCTGGTCAACCTCTGGCACAGGCTCCGGATCCTCCAACCGTACGGCGGGGTAGTAGCCATGTTCGGTGTAGAAACTGTCGATGGAGACGGCAGGTCCTGCATGCCAAGGCAGCAGGGTGCGCTCGAGCGAGTTCTTGCGGAGTCCCTCATAAGCCTCCTCGAGGTTGAAACGCAGTCCCTTTGCCCATGCATCGGCCATCCAGACAGCCACGAAGTTTCCTGCCATCGCGGTCCAGTTGCCGTTGGCGAGTGCAAAGCGAGGCATGATACCACCGGCTTTATACATCTCGGCAAAGGAGTTCAGCTTATCGACCTCCATCTCGGGGTTCAGGATGATATGCAGGGGCTCCAAGGCGATATGAGTGTCCCACAGCCAGTTGTCCACATAGAAGGGCGTCTCCGTTTCGTGCACCTTGTGGTCCCAGGCGTTGTAGTAGCGGCCATACTCGTTGATGTTCACCATGCGCTCCGAGCAGCGGTAAAGCGCGGTGTAGAAGCTGCGTTTGTGCGACTCTGTGCCGCCGCTCACCTCTATCTGGCCCAGTCGCTCGTTCCACACCTTTTCCGCATTCTTCTTCACCCGGTCGAAGTCGAAGTCGGGAATCTCGCGCTCCATGTTCTCCCGAGCCTGGTCGAGGCTGATGTAGGAGATGCCGTAGCGCATCTTCACCTCTCGTCCTTCGCCCGGAACCGTCAGCATCATTTGTTTCTTGTTCTCACCCTGATAGAGGGCATCGGACAAGTCTCGGTCGAACTCGGCATAGAGATAGGCTCTCATCCACTGCCCATCTTCCGAGGGACCGAAGTCGGAGGTGCTCGTCACTATGCGGCTGCCCTCGCTGGCATATTCTCCCCGAGCGGTGCGGGTGCGGAAACGCACCAATCGCTTCCCTTCGCCGGAGTAGGTGAGCCGAACGATACCACTGCGGCACGAAGGGCTGAACTCGAGGTTCACTCCGTCGAGCTGAGCGCGATAGTAGTGGGGGTGAGTCTCCTCGTTATCGCAAACGCCCGGCGCTGTCCAGACATTCTCAGGACTGTCGGTACAGAAAGGCATGATGCCGAACACCCAGTGGCGCCGATGGTTGGGCATCTGCAGGGCAAAGTCGTGAATCCAGTCGTCGAGCATACTGCTACGCAGGGGCATGAAGCGCAGCATTTCGTTGGGCAGATGGATGGTCTGGCGAGTGGTTTCGAGCATGAAACTCACGCCGCCCACCGTCGGGTCGGCATACTCCACAAGTGATTTCTTCTTGCTATAACTAATGCACAGGGCCACACAAGCGCAGGCGAGCAGCCCAAGAATAATGGCAAGGCTCTTCTTCATGGCATTTCCTTAATGTTAAATGGTTAATGGTTATGGGTTAGTTGTTATTGTAATCCTTCTCAATGTGTAGATTGCAGAGCGAGAGACGGTTTGTCAGGAAACTCTGTCGTTGCTCTCGAACAGCCTGATGTGCTCGGCCACGACTTCTCGCGAGGCGTCGATCATCACCTGCTTCAGCGGGATGTAGCCCACTTCGGCCTCTGCCTCCATCCTCTGACAAATACGTTTCATGATGCCGCGCTGTATGGCTGTCGCTACGTTTATCTTGCAGATTCCGTTGTGGATGCATGCCTTGAAGTCCTCTACGCTTGTCCCACTGCCGCCGTGAAGCACCAGAGGCAGTTGGTTGGCTTCGTGTATCTCGATGAGACGCCGGATGTTCAGCTGCGGTGTGTGGATATAGTGCCCATGCAGATTGCCGATAGCGATGGCCAGTGCATCCACACCGGTGGCTTCGACGAAGCGTACGGATTCTTCCACATCGGTGAACACATCGGCGGTGTCCACGCCCGAATCGCCCACCCGGCCCAGCTCGGCCTCTACGTCCACACCGGCTGCCTTGGCCATGCGGGCCACCAGCAGGGTGTTGCGCACATTTTCGTCGAATGGCAGGGCGGCACCGTCGAACATTACCGAAGTGAAGCCCAGTCGCAATGCCCTTGCGCAGGTCTCGAAGCTTTGCCCATGGTCGAGGTGAACACAGACGGGCACGCTCGAACGCTCGGCGGCGCGCAGGAAGAGCGGAGCCATCAGCTCGAGCGGCGCTTCGGGAAACTGCACCTCGGCCAGCTGGAGGATGATGGGCGAGTGCAATTCCTCGGCAGCCTCCAAGGCACCCATTACGTTCTCCAGACTCAGGCAATTGAACGCACCAACGCCGTAATGCCTCTCATTGGCATCACGTAATATTTCACTCAAAGTGCATAACATAGACGGTGATTTTACATAAACATAATATCCTCCCGGGGAGGAGAAGTAGTGTGAGTAGGGACGATCGGGCTCGAACCGATGACCTCTGCAATGTGACTGCAGCGCTCTAAACCAACTGGGCTACGCCCCTGTACTCTTTCAGCCTTTCGCATTGCAAAGTTACACAATTATTTCCTTTCGGCAATACTTTTTTGGAAAAAAATGAAGAAGAAGGGGAAAAAATCATCGTTCGGCGCTTGCGGCGCCCGTTCTTTACCCGTATTCCGGCGCTCTCAGTGCCAAAAACCGGAAGCGTTGCCTGTTATTCTTCGGCAGGCCTGAGACCATTGTGGGAGCAGACAACCTTCGATTTGGCAGTTTAGTTGCAGTGGCCTGAAAAGTTGCAGGAGGCCCTCAATGCTGGAAGCGGCATGGTTTCAACGTGCGGCGTCTTTCGGTAGTAATGCTAAATAATCCTTACACTATTTTTCGTCCATTCGCAGACAAAGTGAAGCGTAGGCCGGAGGAAAGTGTTCTTCCGAGCTCCGCGACGCGTTGTTCCGGCCTCCGCGACGCGTCGTTCTGCCTCCAGAATCGCGCAGAAACGGCCAAAGGGTCGCGTCGCCTCTAAAATCGCAAAATTACAACTATCTCAAAATCAAGTGTGGTCACCTCCGACGAAACGCAAAAAGGGCTCAAAAACGGGCAAAAACGGCCTTTTTCGGGACGTTTTAAGGTGCACCTCGTTTCGGCTTGCGACGGTAAATCTTCCGAAATACTTACACCTCAAGGTCGTATTATCAGCCTCTCCGTCAGCCGCAGCAGGCCCAAATTTGCGAGCCGACAAGCGAGGCGGCAAACTTTGGAGTTGCTCAAAGCTGTTTTTTCAGAACCC
>JAILBW010000028.1 GCA_024680695.1 Bacteroidaceae bacterium | reverse complement strand
CTCCTGAGCAACCTGCCCCAGCAGCCTGTCGAGGCGCGGGCATATCGCATCGGCATGGACGCAGAGCCCATTGGTACCTTTGAGAGTTCCGATGCCGACCTCAACGCCATTCACCAGATGGTGCGATATACGATGGAGTGTCTGGCATTCAGCGGCTACATGGTCGATTGCGCCCACATCGAGCGGTTGGGCTATGGCGGCGACGGCAATGCTTCGACCCTCTCGTTGCAGAACATGTTCGACGTGGCTCCGCTCTACATGAACTGGCTGCAGGCTTGGAACGACGCCATTCAGCCTGACGGCGGACTGCCCCATACGGCTCCCTGCCCCTACAAGGCTGGCGGAGGACCCTACTGGTGTTCGTTCATCGTGCAAGCCCCCTGGCGCACTTGGATGAACTACGGTGATGACCGCCTCCTACATCGCTGCTATGAGAACATGAAGCTTTGGCTCACCTATGTCGATGCCAATTCGCGCGACGGTCTGCTTCAGCGCTGGCCTGATTTGGAGTATCGCAATTGGTACTTGGGCGACTGGCTGGCTCCTCGGGGCATCGATGTGCAGAATCAGGAAAGCGTGGACCTCGTGGACAATTGCGCCCTGAGTCAGAGCTACGGCGAACTGATTCAGATTGCTCGCCATTTGGGCAAGTCCGAGGACGAGAAGGACTTCGAGCGCCGACGCGATGCACTTAACCGACGCATCCACGATACATTCTTCCATCCCGAGTCGAACACCTACGGAACAGGCTCACAGCTTGATATGTCCTACCCGCTTCTGACCGGCGTGGTGCCTACCGCACACCAGGAAGCAGTGCAACAGGTACTCCTCCACGCCAGAGACCACCTCGGAGTGGGCCTCGTCGGCGTGCCGGTGCTCGCGGAATGGCTCACCCGCAGTCGCGCCGTTGACTTCATGTACACGATGCTCAAGCAGGAGGACTATCCCGGATATCTCTATATGCTGCGCAATGGGGCCACCGCCACATGGGAGGATTGGGACAATCCTCGCAGTTCGCTCCACAACTGCTTCAACGGCATCGACAGCTGGTTCGTGCAGGCCCTTGGCGGCATAATTCCCATCGAACCTGGCTACAAGACCATGCAGATAGACCCGCAAGTGCCTGCGGGACTCCGGTGGGTACGCGTTTCACGCGAGACACCCTATGGCACAGTTCTCGTCCACTGGCAGCAAACTGCCGAAGGAACGAAGGCGCATATCGAGATACCCAACGGCACCACAGCCGTCCTGCAGGGGAAGTCTGTCACAAGTGGCACCTACGACATTATGCTACATTAGTATATGAAAAGCAGAAAAGCATTGAGCGCACTGGCCGCAGCCTTCATCGTGACATTCATGACTGCCGCCGAATGGAAGCCGGCGAAATGGCCGGTATTGAAGCACTATGACAGTCGTCACCTCCATGAGATTGCACTTCCGTTAGGTGGTATCGGTACCGGCACTGTATCGTTGGGCGGTCGCGGCGAACTTCGCGATTGGGAGATTATGAATGTGCCGGCCAAAGGATTCAGCACTGTGATGCAGAGCAACAACACCCCCTTCGTTACGCTCTATGCAAAGCCCGAGGGACGGCCTTCGGTCACGAGTATGGTGGCCGGTCCGCTCTATGACGACGAGTATCTCGACTGTGAAGGACGACCGGCAAACAACTTCGGCCTGCCGCGCTTCGATGAGTCTTCGTTCGAGGCGGCCTACCCATTCGGGCAAGTCCGTCTGGCCGACAAGGGGATTCCCGTCAGGGTGTGTATCAAAGGATTCAACCCCCTCATCCCCGCCAACGAGGACGACAGCAGTCTGCCCGTTGCTGCGCTCTGCTATGAGGTGACGAACACATCGGACGTCGCAGCGGATGTGGCCGTTTGCTTTAGCCTTCGCAACTTTATCGGTCAGGATGGTAGCCGTTTCAATACGAACGGCCGCGACTTCTGGCCCTATGGAGCCAAGCAAAACAAGAATCAGTTTCGCGAGGCCGACGGACTGCGAGGCATCTATTATTATTCCGACGGAGTGGATCAGGCTGACCAGGCATGGGGCACTATGGCTCTGACCACCGATGCCGAGGGCAGTGAGGTCACTTGGCGCACTTGTTCCAAACCCAATCACTGGGAAAATGCGTTGCTCGACTTCTGGGATGACTTCAGTGCCGACGGACTTCTCACCCAACGCGACTGGCCGTTGGAGAACGATCCCTTGGCCTCCCTCGCGATCAAGAAACGCATTGCCCCGCAGCAGACGGAAACCTACACATTCTTTCTTACCTGGAACTTCCCGAACCGCAAGGCCTGGTCCCAACAAGTGGAGGGCAATTGGTATAGCCAGCATTATGAGGATGCCTGGGATGCAGCACGGAAGATTGTACCGCGCATCCCGCAATTGGAGCGAGAAACGCTCGCTTTCGTCGAGGCCTTGCTGTCCAGCTCCTATCCCGACGCAGTGAAAGAAGCGGCACTCTTCAACCTCAGTGTCTTACGTTCGCAAACCGTATTTCGCCTGCCCAGTGGCCATCTGATGGGCTGGGAGGGAGTGCGCGACCGTGTGGGCTCCTGTCATGGCAGCTGTACCCATGTATGGAATTATGAGGTGGCCACGCCCTTCCTCTTCGGTAACTTGGCCCGCACCATGCGCGATGTGGAGTTCAACTATGCCCTTCGCGAGGACAACGGACTGATGAACTTCCGCGCTGCGCTGCCTCTTAGCGAGGCGGCCAAGGGAAGCTCTGCGGCAGCCGACGGACAGATGGGTTGCATCATGAAGTTCTACCGCGAATGGCAACTCTCAGGCGACGGACAGTTCCTCGCCGACAATTGGTTACACGTCAAGAAGGCCCTTTCCTATGCCTGGGTCGAGAAAGGATGGGACGGCAATCAGGACGGCGTAATGGAAGGGTCGCAACACAATACGATGGACGTAAACTATTTCGGCCCTAACCCCCAGATGCAATTCTGGTACTTGGGGGCTCTGCGTGCAGCAGAAGATATGGCTCTTGCGATGAACGACAAGAAGTTTGCCCGCCAGTGTCGTAGTCTCTTCGAACAGGGGAGTAAATGGACGGATGCACATCTCTTCAATGGCGAATACTACGAGCATCGCATCACCGACCCCGAGACATTCCAGTTCCTCGACACGGACGACCCCTCGACGCACATTCCCGACTTCCAGTTGGGGCGCGGATGTCTGGTCGACCAACTTGTCGGCCAATATATGGCGCATATTTGCGGATTGGGCTATCTGGCCAATCCTGACCATATCCGCACTACACTGGGCAGCATAATGAAATACAACTTCTTGCCCGACTTCAGCCGCCACTTCAACAACATGCGGTCATACGTGATGGGACACGAAGCCGGCTTGCTGATGGCCTCATGGCCCAAGGGGCGTCTTAAGGTTCCCTTCCCTTATTTCAACGAGTCGATGACTGGCTTTGAGTACTGTGCCGCCGTGGGTATGCTCTACGAAGGCATGACAGACGACGGGCTCAGGTGCATCCGTGCAATACGCGACCGCTTCGATGGTTCTAAGCGAAACCCGTTTAGTGAGCCCGAGTGTGGCCACCACTATGCGCGCTCTATGGCCAGCTGGGCTGCAGTGCTCGCTCTCAGCGGATTTCACTATTCCGGCGTCAAGCAGGAGATGAGATTTGCTGCCAAGCCAGGCAACTGGTTCTGGAGCAACGGTTACGCTTGGGGCACTTGCCAGATACGGGCAGACGGCTCTGCACGACTCAGCGTACTCCATGGCTCCCTCGCCCTCCATGCGCTCACCATCGGCGAAAAGACTCACATACTGAAGGCCGGCCGTGGACAGTCTCCGTCGAAGGCCAAAGTCAAGGTCATCAGCCAGGGAGAGACATTGGAGTTGACGGAACAACTTACAACCTCATAATATGAAAATACTTAGACTTACATTCTTCACTGTACCCTCTCTGCTGCTCCTTGCAACGGCGGCATGCACCCATTCCGATAACTCGGGCGTCGCGGCGGAATCGAGGGCCTCCTATACATTGGCGGATTGCCATGAGGTGGATGGCAGGCAGGGTGTGGCCTGCGAAGGCGATTACTACTATGTGAGCGGCTCGACAACCCTCACGAAATATGATAAGGACTGGAATGTCGTGGCCACGAATGCGCAGCCCTTCGCCGAAGGCTATGCGCTCGAGGTGAACCATATCGGCGATATCGACGTATATCGGAATGAGCTGTACTGTGGGGTGGAACTGTTTCTCGACGGAGTGGCGTCGAATATCCAGATTGCCGTCTATGACTGCGAGACGCTGAAGCTGAAGCGAACCTTCAACTTCGAGCCGAAGAGCGGACAGACGGAGTGCTCCGGCATTGCCGTCAACGGTGAGGAGGGCCGGGTCTGGATGTGCGCATGGCCCGACGAGGACACTGGGCATTATCTTTACCAATACGACCTGACTACAGGTGCCTACATCGGCAAGGCAGCGCTTTCCCCCTCCCCGAAGTGGATTCAGGGAATCGCCTGCCGCGAGGGAGCCTACTATCTGACGGCCGACGACGGCGATGCCGACCTCGACGAATGCGACCATGTCTATAAGGCTGTGTGGAACAAGGAGCGGACCGCATTCGACGTGACCGAGGAAAAAGCGCTCGACGATGTGACCCGCCAGGGCGAGATTGAGGGCCTGACCTTCGACGAGAGCCGGAACCAGATGCTTGTACTTTACAACCGGGGAGCAAGAATCATCCTCGGCATGCCATCGGGCTTCTATCCCGGCTACGACCACGAAATCCACGAAGTTTTTGCCTACGACCGTTGAGGAGCCTCCTCTGAATCTTCCCCTTTTGGGAGGGCAATTGGATGCAGAACACACCTAAACATAAAACAACACTTAAATAAAAGAGAACGATGAAAAGAGACCTATTGTACACAATGGCCTTTGCCGCCTTCCTGAGAGCAGCGCCGGCACAGGCAAAAGTCCGTAAGTACAACCTCGAGAACCCGCAGGTGAAAGCATTCTGCGACCAAGTGAGCTATCCCGACGACGACTACTCCTACTCGCTTGTCAAGAAATACAGCCAGAGTATGCCCTATCGGCTCGACCAGCCTTGGCCCGTTGTGCTCAGCTGGGAGTCCGGCCAGGTGACCGACAAGCTGCAAGTCACTGTCCGCGAAGTGAGGCCCGGACAGAAAACCGTGATCGACAAGTCCATTGACGGCCACACATCAAGCTTCCTCGCATGGAACCTCACGCCTGGCCGCACCTATACCTACACTGTGACCAACGGCGACCAGACCTTGGCAAAGGGCAAGTTCCAAACCACAGGCCGCCGAAGGATGATTTACGCACCCAGCGTCCACAATGTCCGCGACTTTGGGGGACTGGTGACTACCGATGGGCGCACACTGCAGTACGGCAAGATATATCGTGGCGGACAGCTCACCTTCAAGGGCGACAAAGACGAGAACAGGAACACTGTCGTCAATCAGGTGAGCGAGGAGGACATCCGTCTGATGCACGACGATCTGGGCATTCGTGCCGAGGTTGACTTCCGTTTCGACCACGAACTGGGCTACAACGACGATCTGGACGGCAACGACATCAACTTTTCTCCGTTGGGCAAGGATGTCGATTACTACAACATCCAGACACACCACGGCGGGGACTTCGAGAAGGACAAGCTTCACGGCAAGGTGCTCAAGACCATACTCCAGTACCTGCGCCGCGGCGATGCAGTCTATGTCCATTGTGTGGCCGGTGCCGACCGCACAGGCATGATGTGCCTTCTGTTGGAGGGCCTGCTGGGCGTTCCCGAGAGTGAACTGCTGAAGGACTATGAGCTGACCACCTTCTCCGTCTACGGACATCGCCATCGCGACGGTCACGATATGAGTCACGGTCTGCCGCTGCTGAAAGCCTTTCCCGGCCAGACATTGCAGGAGAAGATCACCAATCTCTTCCTTGAGGAGGGTGCCACCCAGCAGGAAATCGACGAGTTCCGCCAGCTGATGCTCTGAGAAGAGGACTGCGGGTGGGGGAGTGTACACCTAAAATCTTACGGCCTTTCCAGTCTTTGCACTGCGGCGGGCTGCATCCAGGATGCGCACTACCATCATGTTGTTCTCCAGCGAACTGAGGTCGTAGGGCGGCAGTGAAATCTCATTGCGCACCACCGCCCGCAGGAAGCGGAACGAATCGTCGTAGGGCGCATCGAGGCGAGGGGCATCGAACTGTCCGCTGTCCTGTCCGTCCATTCGGGTCTCCATGCGTGAAGGTGTCAGCTGGAAGATGCTCCCGCGCGAACCATATATATACATATCCTTGCGCCCCTTTGGCCAGCACCACGAAGCCATAATCTGCACCGTGCAGCCGGGGTATTCCACGATGATGGTAGCATCGTCGTCCACCCTCGGATACACTTCCGGCTTATGCTGTTTCAGCACTGCATAGACGCTCGTCGGCTGCTTTCCGTGCAGGAGCCATGTAGCCAGATTGGCTCCGTAGCAGCCGAAGTCCACCACCGCACCGCCGCCGTTGAGCACTGGGTCTGTCAGCCACTCGGTGAACATCGGGCCGCAGCCAATCTCCTTCGGTCCTTCGTGTCCGTCATAGATGTTGATACGCCGAATGTCGCCAATCCGTCCATCGTCGATGAGCCGGCGGGCATGTTGGTTGGTGCTGTACCAAGTGGTTTCGTAGTTCGTGAGCACCTTGATGCCGTATTTCTTGGCCAGCTGTTCGATGCGCTTTGCCGCCTTGACGTTCACTGCCAATGGTTTCTCCACCATGACATGAACGCCCCGCGGCGCACAGGCCTCCACCACGGCCAGATGGTCGTAGATGCTTCCGTAGGCCACCACTACTTCAGGCTTTGTCTCGTCGAGCATCTGCCCCAGGTCGGCATAGAACAGGTTTTGGGGCAAGCGTCCCGTCAGGTCGTTCTTGGCCCGATATTCATCGCGCGGCTCGGCCACACCCACAATCTGGAAGTCGCCCCGGTTGATGCGGCGCACCACCTCGCCCAGGTGTCCGTGAGTGATTCCCGCCACCGCCAGCCTGAGTGGTGCCTCGTCGGCTTGCATGGCTAAAGCGCACACCGCCAAAATACTCAGAGTGAGTAACAATCGTTTCATCGGTCTTCTGCTTATTTCCTCGTCCAGACGACATCTTCGATGCCTGCATCGGCATTGAGCTTGCGGGCCAGCACGAAGAAATAGTCGCTCAGGCGGTTCACATAAGACGTTACTCGGCTATCGACCTCGGCTCCCGACTCGGCCAGCCGCAAAATCTCACGCTCGGCGCGGCGGCAGACGGTGCGGCAGACATGGGCCAGCGCCGAGGCGCGCGAACCGCCGGGCAGGATGAAGAGACGCAGCGGCGGCACCACTGCCTGCAGGGCATCGATCTCCTGTTCGATGGCAGTGACCATCTCGTCGGTGACAATATTGCCGGGGCGCACTTCGCGTTGCGAGTTGTCGGTGGCCAGATAGCCGCCCACGACGAAGAGGGCGCTCTGGATCGAGAGCAGGAAAGTGCGGTCGGCCGGTTGTTCGCAATAGGTGATCAGGATGCCGATGTGGGAACAGAGTTCGTCGATGGTGCCGTAGCTCTCGAGCCGCTGGCATGTCTTGCTGACGCGCTGCCCGCCGACGAGCGATGTCTGGCCTTGGTCGCCGGTCTTTGTGTAGATCTTCATTGTGGTAAAGGTGTGTTAGGCGGTTCTTTCTGTTTCCGTCAGTCGATGAGGCACACCGTGACGCCTCGGGCAGCCTGCGCACCATAGACAAGTGCCGACTCGATGTCGGCCGTCTTGCTGGGTCCGCTGATGAAGGTGCCGAAGGGATACTGGCGGAAGTATTCGTCGGACTGCTGAATGAGTGCGTAAGCCTCATGCATATTGCTGACGATTTGGCTGCGGCGGAGCAGGATGACGAGGCACTCGGAGGCGAAGCAGATGGCTTTCTCGCGCATCGCCTGCGGAATCCAGATGCAGGCATTCTCGGCCACACCGATGCGTCCCTCGATGATACCCACATCAACCCGCATCAGTTCGCGCACATCGCCGACCGTGTCGGGATTCATATCGGCCTGAATGCCAGGAATGTTGCTTGCGAAGATGTGTGCTTCTGGGTAGGCCTGACGGATGAGTGCATTCAGGTCGTCGCCATCGTGCACTTCGACAAGGCGGGCACCGGCCGTTGTCGTAGTCTTCTGGACGAACTGCGCCACCGGGTCGTCGAAGGTGATGCCCTGCAACGCACCCAGGTCGGGCATTTCGTATGTCTCTCGCGTATTTCGGCGCAGTGCCGAGAGTATCTTCTCCTTGCTGTTCATGGTTTCTTCTTTATTGATTGCGCGATTCCTTTTCCAACTCTTTCCATAACTGGTGGAACGATTTCTTGGGGAACTTCATCATCAAGTGTCCGCGCGCCCACGGATTGAGCGCCGAGTTCATGAGCGCCGACGGGAGCCAGTTGGCAGCGGGTGAGAAGCGGAGCGTGGTGGTGTAGAGGGCCGGATGATTGAAGAGGATAGTCATGCCGCGGGACATCAGCTTCTTCATGGCATTGGCGCGTCCGAGGCCGTCGAGGCGCTGTCGCCAGCGATAGATTTGCGTCGAGAGGTCCACCTGAACGGGGCACACATTGTCGCACGACATGCAGAGCGAGCAGGCCGAGACGTTGTCGGCATAGCGCTTTGCATCGCGCAGCATGCCCAGATTGATGCCGATGGGTCCGGGGATGAAGTAGGTGTAGCTGTAGCCAGCCGAACGGCGATAGACGGGGCAGGTGTTCATACAGGCGCCGCAGCGCATACACTTTAGTGTCTGCCAATGCTCGGGGTCGGCAAGGATGCTGCTGCGCCCGTTGTCGACAAGCACGATGTGCATCTCCCCTCCCGGCCGTGGTCCGCGGAAGTGGCTGGTATAGACGGTGGTCTCCTGGCCGGTGCCGCAACGGGCCAGCAGGCGCTGGAAGACGGCCAGCGAGCGAAGGTCCGGGATGAGCTTCTCGATGCCCATCGAGACAATGTGCAGGCGGGGGATGGAGGTGCTCATATCGGCGTTTCCTTCGTTGGTGCACACCACTACATCGCCCGTTTCGGCCACACCGAAGTTGGCGCCCGTCATGCCGGCATCGGCCTGGGCAAACTGCTCGCGCAGGTGCAGGCGGGCCACAAAGGTAAGGAAGGTGGGGTCGTTGGGGTCGCTGGGAACTTGAGTCGGGTTGTCCTGACTCTTCAGGTTCTCCATGAGACCCTTTTCGCGGAAGCAGTCGCCGATCTCTTCGCGATGGACATGCAGGGCAGGCATCACGATATGGCTGGGTGCCAGCTTCATCAGCTGCAGGATGCGCTCGCCGAGGTCGGTCTCTACCACGTCGATGCCCTTGGCCTCGAGATGCTCGTTGAGGTGGCATTCCTCGGTGAGCATACTCTTGCTCTTGACCACCTTTTTCACATTGTGTGACGAGAGGATGTCATAGACGATGGCGTTGTATTCGTCGGCATCCTGCGCCCAGTGGACATGAACGCCATGCCCTTCGGCGTTGGCGGCAAACTGCTCGAGATAGTCGGCCAGGTGCGTTACGGTATGCTTCTTTATCTGGCTGGCTGCGTCGCGCAGCTGTTCCCATTCGGGCAAGGCTTGAGCCATTCGGTCGCGTTTCTGCCGCACACCGAAGAAGGTGGCATCGTGGCGCAGGGCCACGGCCTCGTCGTGCAGGTATTCCTCTGCACGCTTTGCATGTATCGTACTCATAGGCCGGATGCTAAGATTTGTGCCAAGTGGATGAATTTTATCGGCAACTGGTGCTTGGAGGCCACGCCCTGCAGGTGCATCAGGCACGCCGAGTCGGGTCCCGTCACATATTCGGCACCGGTGGCCATGTGGCGCTTCACCTTGTCGAGGCCCATGCGTGCCGAGACGGCAGTCTCCTCGACGGAAAACATGCCGCCGAAGCCGCAGCACTCGTCGGGGCGCTCGGGTTCCACCACCTCGATGCCATCGACAAGCCGCAGCAGGTCGATGATTTTGCTGAAGCGGGGCACATTCCGTTCGCTGGGCGACGAGAGGCCCAGTTCGCGCACTCCGTGACACGAATTGTGGACGCTCACCCGATGGGGGAATCTGGAGGGCAGACTTTCCACGCGCACTACATCGTGCAGAAACTCAACGAGATCCATTGTCTTGCCTGCCGCCTGACATTGATGTCCCTTGCGTCCGAGTATGTCGGGATGGAAGTTTCTCACATAGGCGGCACAGCTGACCGAGGGAGCCACCACATAGTCGTAACCGGCAAAAATGGTGTCGAACTTCTCAGCCAGCGGCTCGGCCAAGCGCTCGAAGCCGGCGTTGCCCATGGGCTGTCCGCAGCAGGTCTGGGACTCGGGGTACTCGACCGTGAGGCCCAGCGAGCGCAACAATTTAAACGTCGATACGCCTACCTCTGGGTAGAGCGCATCGACGTAACATGGGATGAATAATCCGATTTTCATTCTACTCCCAAGTATCCAGATAGGTTACATGGGTTACCAGGTACTCCTCGACGCCATGCTTGCCGTCGGCACCGCCGATACCACTCTTCTTCACGCCGGCGTGGAAGCCCTGGATAGCCTCGAAGTGTTCGCGGTTGATGTATGTCTCGCCGAACTCCAGTTCGCGGCAAGCCTTCACGGCCGTGTTCAGGTCGTTGGTGAAGATGCTGCTGGCCAGTCCGTATTCGCAGTCGTTGGCGTAGGCAATTGCCTGGTCGATGGTGTCGAACTCTATCAGAGGTATTACGGGGCCGAAGGTCTCCTCATGGATGATGTCCATGTCCTGACGGCAGTCGTCGAGCACGGTAGCTGCGTAGAAGTAGCCCTTCGTGCCAACGCGCTTGCCGCCGCAGAGCAGTTTCGCACCCTGCTTGATGGCGCGCTCCACCTTCTCCGTCACGCTCTCCAGCGCACGCTGCTCCACGAGCGGTCCCATATCGACGCTCTCGTCGGCGCAGGGGTCTCCCACCTTCACGGCCTTCATCTTCTCCACGAGTATCTTCGTGAACTCGGCCTTCACTTCCTTCTGCACATAGACGCGCTCGGCGTTGTTGCAGATCTGGCCGTTGTTGCCGATGCGGCTGTCCACGATCCACTGGGCAGCCTTCTCCAGGTCGGCATCCTTCATCACGATGGCCGGTGCTTTGCCGCCAAGCTCGAGGCTCACCTTGGTGATGTTCTTCGATGCGGCAGCCATGATGCTCTCGCCGGCAGCCACACTGCCCGTCACGCTTACGATGTCAATCTTGGGCGAGCTGGCCATCTCGTTGCCGATCACGCTGCCCTTGCCCGTCACGATGTTGATGACGCCTGCGGGCAGACCCGTCTCGTCCACCACCTTCGCAAACTCGGTGCAGTTCTCGGGTGTCAGCTGGCTGGGCTTGATGACGATGGTACAGCCGGCAATCAGCGCGGCACCAGCCTTGCGGGCGATCAGGAAGAAGGGGAAGTTCCAGGGCAGGATGCCTGCCACCACGCCGATGGGCTTCTTCGTGAGCAGAATGGTCTCGTTGGGGCGGTCCGAGGGAATGATTTCACCCTCGATGTGGCGCGCAAACGTGGCCATATATTCAAAGTAGGCGATGGTAGCGCCCACCTCGATGGATGCCCAGCTGCGGGTCTTGCCCTGCTCGCGCATGATAATCTCGGTGAACTCATTCTCGCGGGCCTTGATGCCGGCAGCAATCTTCAGCAGATAGCCTGCACGCTCGATGGCGGGCGTCTTGGCCCATGCCTTCTGGGCGGCGCGAGCGGCATCCAGAGCCTCGTTCACGTCTTCGATGGTACCTTCCGGCTGGCGGCTGATAACCTCTTCGGTGGAGGGGTTCAATACGTCGATCCACTTTCCACTACGGCTCGTCACAAAGCGGCCGTTGATGTACATTTTCAGTTCTTTCATGTTACGTTGCTTTAGGGGTTAATGTTTGCAGTTGAGAGCAAAGGTAAGAATAATCGGCAAGAATCACAAGAAAAATAGCAAAGAATTGAAAAAAGAACACATTTTTTTTCTTCCGCAGCCTTTTTTTCATTATTCATTGACCATTGACCATTCTTTTGTTTACAGCAAAAACCATAAAAAACCGTTTCTGTCACTCATTGGCTTTACACGAATGTCCATGAATGCCCACGAATGACCATAAATAATCGTTCATGTCCGGGAAAAAAGCGCCGAAAGTGCGTCAGCAAGCAGGAGCCGGTGCGTCAGCAAGCAGGAGCCGGTGTGTCAGCAAGCAGGAGGCGATGCGGCGGCCCGCGGGAGGCGATGCGGCGGCCCGCGGGGGAGGGTGCGACAGCCCGCAGAAAGCGGTGTCTCGTCGAATAACTGCTGTTCGGGGAGAGGTCGCCACGGAAGCGGTGATAAATTCTTTACACGCCGCCATTTTCTGGACATTTTTTCGCCCGGAACAATACCTGAGGGTTCCTTTTCATTTTTGGGGTTTAGTGAATCGATTTTGCGTTTTTCGTGTCGGAAAATGGGATATTTCGCCCATTTTCGAGGGGGAAAATGCCGTTTTGGGAAATAAAGCCTAAAATTCGCAGTCGTGGATTTTGTGCCACCAACGAACATAAAAAGGCTTTTTCGTTGCAACTTTTTTTGTTTTTGACGCAAAAAAGCCCCTTTTGGTACATGTCTTGGGGGGCTTTTTTTGGCCTTCTGGGGGCGAAAGCCATTCCTCT
>JAILBW010000014.1 GCA_024680695.1 Bacteroidaceae bacterium | reverse complement strand
CATCACGACGGCTTCTGCCTCTGGCCTACGAAATACACCGACTACAGCGTCCGCAACACACCCTATCGCGACGGGAAAGGCGACATCGTGGGACAGCTGGCCGAGGCCTGCCGCAAGTATGGCCTGAAGATGGGTCTGTACCTCTCGCCCTGGGACCGCCATCAAGCCTTCTACGGGCTGCCCCTCTATCGTGAATACTATCTCGCGCAGATGGAGGAACTGCTTTCGAACTACGGCGACATCTTCGAAGTATGGCTCGATGGGGCCAACGGCGGCGACGGATGGTACGGCGGGGCACGCGAGACGCGCCGCATCGACCGCCGCACATACTATGAATTCCCGCGCATCCACGCGCTCATCAACAAGTTGCAGCCCCGCGCCATCATCTTCTCCGACGGCGGGCCTGGCTGCCGCTGGGTGGGCAACGAGAAGGGCTATGCCGACGAGACGAACTGGGCTTTCCTGCGCATTGCCGAGGTCTATCCGGGCTACGATAAGGCGAAGGAGCTCACCACTGGTCACCCCGACGGCGACGCCTGGGTGGCCTCCGAGTGCGACGTCAGCATACGGCCCGGATGGTTCTATCATGCGGCAGAGGACGAGAAGGTGAAGACGGTGGACGATCTGGTGGAAATCTACTATCGCTCCGTGGGACACAACGGGACGATGCTCCTGAACTTCCCCGTCGATAAGGACGGACTTATCCACCCCACTGACTCGGCGAATGCAGTAGCCTTCCATAAGCGCATACAGAAGGAGCTGAGCCACAACCTGCTGCTGAATCGAGGCGGCACCGAGACCGACGGCAACTTCGACACATACACCATCGTGCAGAACAACAAACCCCTGGAGCTGAAACTCTCGCGCACCACAGCCATAAACCGCCTGCTCCTTCAGGAATATATCCCCCAGGGGCAGCGCGTAAAGCAGTTCCGCGTCGAATATCACGACGGCAAGCAATGGCAGCCTGTGCCCACCCCTGAGCCCACCACCACCATCGGCTACAAGCGCATCCTGCGTTTCCCCGCAGTCCGCACCCGTCGCCTGCGCCTCACCATCCTCGACAGCCGCGCCCCCGTCTGCCTCAGCGAGTTTGCGGCGTTCAGTGCGGCGGAATAGAGAAAATATACACCTCAGATTTCATCAAAAGCTTGCGCAAGCAGGAGGGATTACTTGCGCAAGCTTTTCGTTTTGTCAAGGCAAGCAAAAACAATTGCTTGCAAATTCTTTGTCCTTTGTCTCAATTGTCTTACGCCTATCCGCTCACTGTCCGCTGACTGGTGGCTCAGACGGGGTCGGTGAACGCCAGCGTGAACAGCCGCTCGGGCGCAAACAGCTCCTTGGCCGTCTGCCACAGGAGGTCGGGGGTCAGTGCATCCAGGCGTGCGAACTGCTGCTGCATCGTCTGCGTGGTGCCGTAATGCAGATAGCGTTTGGCCATGCCGATGGCCACACTCTCCGAGTTGTCGTAGGCGATGCCTATCTGGCCTTTCATCTGCCGCCGCATGGCATCGAGAGTGCGCTGGCTGAGTGGTGCATCACAGAGACGCTTCAGCTCGTGCATCACCAGCCGCTCACAGTGCTTCACGTCGTGATGGTCGCAGCCGAAATAGACGCACCAGAGGCCGGCGTCGGTGTAGCTCACCATGCTGCTCTCCACCGAATAGACGAGTCCGTAGCGTTCGCGAAGCGATGTGTTGAGCCGGCTGCTCATGGCGGGGCCGCCCAAGAGGTTGTTGAGCAGATAGAGGGCATAGTGGCGCGGATCGGTGGCCTTGAAGGTGCGGCAGCCCATCATGACGTGGGCCTGGTGCGTGGAATGGGAGACGGTGAGCCGTCGCCCAAATTCCTGGGGAGAGGGCAAAGTGCCCTTCCTGCTCCCCAGAGCGAATGGCTGGCTGGCGGAGGCGGGGAGGGAGATGCGCTCCACCATCCGCACCACCTCGTCCATCTTGACACGCCCATACACGAAGAGCACCATGCGCTCGGGATGATAGAGCCGGCGGACAAAGCCTTGCATATCCGCGGAGCGGAACTGGCGCAGGCGTTCGGGGGAGCCCAGGATGTTGCGCCCCAGGGAATGGTCGGGAAAGAGGAGCGACTCGAAGTCGTCGTAGATGAGTTCGCTGGGCTGGTCGTTGTAGCTCTCTATCTCGTCGATGACCACCTCCACCTCGCGCTCTATTTCGTGAGGGGGAAAGATGCTGTTGAGCGTGATGTCGAGCAGTAGCTCGATGGCCCGGGCAAGATGTTGCCGTAGGGTGGTGCAGTAATAGACGGTCTCCTCCTTGCCTGTGAACGCATTCAGGTCGCCGCCCACCGATTCCATGCGGGTGGCTATCTGGCGCGAGGTACGGCGCGAAGTGCCTTTGAAACTGAGGTGCTCCACGAAATGCGCCATACCGTCCTCGCCGGGCAGTTCGTCGCGCGTGCCAGCATCCACAGCGATACCGCAGTAGGCCACCTCACTCTCGTTACGGGCACAGATGATGCGCAGGCCGGAGGGATGTCTGTAGGTCTGATACACGCCTTATTTCAGTTTGTGTTTCTTGTGCTTCTTCAGGTATTGAATCAGCGGCGCGGGGCGGTCGGTCTGGATGAGCGTGGCACCTCGGTCGAGAATCCATCCCCAAGCCTCGTCGGGCTCCTTCATCTCCACGGCGCGGTCGTCGTCGTGGTAGGCACAGAGCGAGCCCCAGATGCTGTTGATCCACACCTCCACTCCTGCATCGCGAATCTGCTGGAAGCGTGCCTCTACGTCGGCATTATAGGTCTTGAAGCAGCACTCGATGGCCACGGGATGCAGGGCCAGATTGGCCTCGATAACCTCCTTGGCGTTTGCTGCATCGACCTGTACGATGGGCATGTAGATGGTGTTCTTCACGACATCGGCATTCTCGGCGAGCACCTGCTCGGGCTTCTTGCCCGACTTGATGATCACCTGCTCCGTCGTGCCGGTCTTCTGCATGATGGCATAGGCCTCCTGGAAGAAGTCGTAGCCCTGGTCGATGTTGATGAGAATCTTGTCCTTGCACAGACGGAGAGCCTCCTCGAGGGTCGGTATCTTGTGACGGGTAACGGAGGCAGCATGCTGCGGCTTGAGGAACATCTCCTGAATTTCGGCATAGGTGTGGTCGCTCACCTTGCCCTTGCCGGTCGAGCAGCGGTCGAGTGTCTTGTCGTGCATGATGATGAGTACGCCGTCGCTGGTGCGCTTCAGGTCGAGCTCTACCATATCGACGCCCATGTCGATGCAGTTCTGGAAGGCCTGCAGGGAGTTCTCGGGAGCTCCGCGCCAGTCGCCGCGATGGGCCACGACGGTGACGTACTTGGGATTATGCAGCAGGTTGTCACGCAGCTTTTCGGCGCGGGTCTCGGCCCATATCTGTCCGGCAACCAAGAGGGATAGCAGGAGGAAAAGTGTCTTTTTCATTTTGTATGTGTGGCTGGTGTATTAGTGTGATTTTGAAAGCAAGTGCACGCACGCCGGATCGCGCGCGTGCACGTGAGAATAAATAAGGTAGGCGACTATCCACGACGCTCCAGATATGGGAGCTTGTAGGGACGACGATAGTCGTAGTAGTAGAGACGGTGAGCGAAGGCTTCCTTGTCGTCGCCGAAGCTGAGTGTGGCAGGATTCCACTTCACGGGGCGCTTCAGCTCACGGGCGATGTTGGTGATGCAGCAGAGGGTGTTGGTGCTGCAACCATACTCGACGGGAGCGTTGGGGTCCTTATGCTCGCGGATGCCGTCGATGAAGTGCTGCATGTGGGGCGAGCTTACTTCGTACTGGCCGGCTGCGATGGTCTCCTGCTGCTTCTTCAGCAGCTTGCTGTCCGAGCACTCGATGTAGCCGCGGGCCACCTTGAGCCAGCCCTTGTCGCCGATGAACTTGATGCCCTGCGAGCCGTTGTCCTCACGGTAGGGACGCTCCTGCATGATGATGCCGTTGGCATACTTCATGGTGAGCCATTCTGCACCGTTGTATCCCTTCGGGATGAACTCCACGGGGCCCAGTCCGTCCATGCCGATGGCGGCCTGTGCAATGTCGTACATGTGGGCTCCCCAGTCGGCGGGATAGCCGTTGCCGGTCTCTTCGTACCAGCGCCATGCACCCCAGAGCTTCTCGTTCTGGTCGGGGTCGAGTGTCACGACGGGGCAGATGTCGGGATGGTAGTGAATCTTCGGGTTGTTGAGCGGGCCCAGCCAGAGGTTGAAGTTCAGGTTCTCGGGCACAGGCATCTCGGGCAGGTCGAAGGGCTTTGGAGGATCGCCTACTCGGCACCATATCTCCTTGATGTTGCCCAGTGCGCCGCTCTGCACGAGTGCGATGGCCGTCTGGAACTCCTGGCTGCTGCGCTGCTGGCTACCCATCTGCAGGATGCGTCCGTTGGCACGCACGGCACGCTGTACGGCCAGACCCTCGGTGATGGTGTAGGCCAGAGGCTTCTGCAGATAGACGTCCTTGCCTGCCTGCAGGGAGTGGATGGCCACGAGTGCATGCCAGTGGTCGGGCGTGGCAATCGATACGGCATCGATGTCCTTGCGCTCCAGCAGGCGCTCATACTCTTCATAGACATCGCAGCGCTGCGGCATGCTCTTGTCTTTCTGCCACTTAGTGACGTAGCGACGGAAACGCTCGCGCTTGATGCTGTCCACATCACAGCCGGCAACCACCTGTACGCCCGGACAGCCAGTGAAGCTGCGGAAGTCGCTGCAGCCCTGCTGGCCAAGCCCGATGAAGCCCATCACCACACGGTCGCTCGGGGCAATACGCACTCCATCTACCGTAAAGCTCGGCAGAATCATGAAACCTGCGATGCCTGTTGCGGCAGTCGTAAGAAAGTCGCGACGCGACATTCCTTTTTCGGAAACCGAAGTGTTTTTTACTTTCTTTTCCATAGGTTAAAGTGTTTATTAGTTAATGTTTGACGAAGAATCTCCCCACGAAGGGCAGGTTCTTCAGGGGTATATCATAATGTATTGCATAGACCGTGAAGGCCAGGATGAGCAGGGTGTTGAGGGCCATCCGTGCCCATTCATTCCATGTCGCAGGCACCATCTCCATAAGGCCGAAGAGGACGAGTGTCAGCACTATGTAGACGGCAATGTCCTTCATGGGATAGCGGATGGGGTTCTTCCGCTGTCCCACCACGTAGCTGAGCACCATTGCCGTAGCATAGCCTGCAAAGCCGCCCCATGCACAGGCCATATAGCCATAGCGTGGGATGAACAGGACATTCACGGCAAAGAGTACGGCACATCCGGCCAAGGAGAACAATGCGCCGTAGATGGTCTTGTCAATCAGCTTGTACCAGAAGGAGAGGTTGAAATAGACGCCCATCATGATCTCGGCTGCCATGACAATCGGCACCACGCGCAGTCCCTCTCGGTAATCCTCGCCGATGATGCGCTGCAGGAGCGGCATGTAGCCCTCGACAGCCAGGAAGGCCAGGAAGGTGAAGATGAGGAAATACTTCATGGCCTGGGCGTAGTACTCCTTTTGGTCGCCGTCGCGGCTGATGGCAAAGACGATAGGTTCGTAGGCATAGCGGAACGCCTGGGTGATCATGGACATAATCATGGCTATCTTCACACAGGCACCATAGATGCCCAGAAGTATGTTGGCATCGGCCTTCACGGGATATACCAGCGGGAAGATAATCTTGTCGGCCACCTGGTTCAGGTTTCCGGCAATGCCCAGGACGAGGATGGGCCACGAATAGGAGACCATCCGACGCAGCAGACGACCGTCAAAGTGCCAGCGGATGTGGTACAGCTCGGGGACGAAGAGCAGGGAGATGAAGCCTGTACAGAGGAGGTTGATAAAGAATACGTAGAACACGGACGTCTTGTGCAACACCACGAAGTAGAGTACGTTCAGCCCAATGTTCAGGAAAATGAAGAGCAGCTTCAGCGTGGCAAAGCGGAAAGGCCGCTTCTGGAAACGCAGATACGAGAAAGGCAAGGCCTGCAGGGCATCCATGGCCACCACAGCGGCCATCATCAGCAGATAGTCGGGATGCTCACTATAGCCGAGGGCACCAGATATCGGCGTGATGAAACCAAAGACAATCAGGAGGAACAGGGCCGTGAGCGACCCTATCAGGGCAAAGCCTGTAGAGAACACGGTGTCGGGCCGTTCGTTCTTGTCGTTGGCATAGCGGAAGAGTGTGGTTTCCATGCCGAAGGTGAGCAGCACCAGAAAGAGTGCCGTATAGGCATACAGATTGGTGGAGATACCATAATCGCCCGACTCCTTCGGCATGTAGCGCGTATAGAGCGGCACCAGCCAGTAGTTGAGAAAGCGTCCTACTATACTGCTCAAGCCGTAGATGGCCGTATCCTTTACAAGTCCCTTCAGATTTGCCATATCATGCGAAGAATATGTATGCGATTACCATGGCGGCAATAATGCCACAAAGGTCGGTGAGCAGTCCGGCCGTGACGGCATGGCGTGTATGACGCACACCTACGGAACCGAAATAGACTGCCAGTATGTAGAAGGTGGTGTCGGTGGCTCCCTGAAAGATGCAGGAGAGGCGTCCGATGAACGAGTCGGCACCATACGTCTGCATGGCATCCACCATCATGCCTCTGGCGCCACTGCCGCTCAGGGGTTTCATCAGCGCCGTGGGCATTGCCGCTACATAGTCGGCATTGCCGCCGCACCACTCGACTATTCGTCCCAGTCCGTCCACGATGAAGGTCATTGCACCGCTGGCACGGAATACGCCGATGGCAACCAGTATGGCTACCAGGTAGGGAATGATGCGGACTGCCGTGTCAAAGCCTCCCTTGGCACCCTCGATGAAGGCGTCGTAGACATTGATGTGGCGCCGGACACCGCTGAGGATGAAGGCCACGATGATGCTGAAGAGGATGACGTTGGCCACCACGGTGCTCCAAGTGTTCATCGTTTCGCGGTCCACCTGCGTACCCATCCATATAATGCCACTCACCAGGAGGCACAAGCCGAGCATCGTGCAGAGTATGGCACGGTTCATCAGGTTGATGCGCTGATAGAGGCTGGTGATGATGATGCCCGAGAGGGTGGCAATCGTGGTGGCGATGAGGATGGGGATGAAGACATCGGTGGGCTGTGCCGCACCCAGCTGGGCGCGATAAACCAGTACGCCCACGGGGATGAGCGTCAGGCCGCTGGTGTTCAGCACGAGGAACATGATCATGGCGTTCGTGGCCGTATCCTTCTTCTGGTTCAGTTCCTGCAACCCCTCCATAGCCTTCAGGCCGAGTGGGGTAGCGGCATTGTCCAAGCCAAGCATGTTGGCGCTGAAGTTCATGAAGATGTGGCCGAAGACGGGGTGGCCGGCGGGAATCTCGGGGAAGAGGCGCACCATCAGCGGGGAGAGCCACCGGGCCATGCGGTCCACCAGTCCGCTGCGTTCACCTATCTTCATTACTCCCATCCATAGGCTGAGCACACCCGTGAGCCCGATGGATATTTCGAATGCTGTCTTGGCCGAGTCGAAGGTGCTCGACATGATGGCGGGGAAGATGTCGGTGTTGCCCATTATCAGCTGCACCAACGCGATGAGGAAGGCGACGAAGAAGAAGGTTATCCAAATGTAGTTCAGTACCATAGGGGAGAATGGGCTTTTATGGGAATGAATGGGAGTTGATGGGAATGAATGGGAATTTATGGGATAGATGGAATGAATGGGAATTTGTGGGGTAGATGGGGGTCAGGGACTGAACAGGTCGCCCTGGAGGGGATTGCCGCTGCGCGAGGCAAGGCTTCGTCCCAGGTGGGTGTAGGCCAGTTCCGTCACTTCTCGTCCGCGGGGAGTGCGCTTGATGAAGCCTTCCTTGATGAGGAATGGCTCATAGACCTCTTCCACCGTGCCGCCGTCCTCGCCGATGGCTGTGGCAATGGTGTTGATGCCCACGGGGCCGCCGCGAAACTTGTCGATGATGGTGAGCAGTATCTTGTTGTCTATCTCGTCGAGTCCGTAGCGGTCGATGTTCAGTGCCTCGAGGGCTACTCGGGCAATGTGCAGGTCGATGCGTCCGTCGCCCTTCACTTGCGCAAAGTCCCTCACTCGCCGCAGCAGGGCGTTGGCGATTCTTGGCGTGCCGCGGCTCCTGCTGGCTATCTCGCCTGCGGCCTGTGCGTCGATGGGCAGTCCCAGGATGCCGGCGCTGCGGGTGATGATCTTCTGGAGTGTCGAGGCATCGTAGTATTCGAGGTGGAGGTTGATGCCAAAGCGTGCACGAAGCGGAGCTGTGAGCAGTCCGCTGCGGGTGGTGGCACCGACGAGGGTGAAGGGGTTCAGGTCGATCTGTATGCTGCGCGCCGAGGGGCCCTTGTCTATCATGATGTCGATGCGGTAGTCCTCCATAGCGCTGTACAGATACTCCTCGACGACGGGCGATAGACGGTGTATCTCGTCAATGAAGAGTACGTCGTTCGGCTCCAGGCTGGTCAGTATGCCGGCCAGGTCGCCAGGCTTGTCCAGCACGGGGCCGCTGGTGAGCTTGAATCCCACGCCCAGCTCGTTGGCGATGATGTTGCTCAGGGTGGTCTTTCCCAGTCCTGGGGGGCCGTGAAGCAGCGTGTGGTCGAGTGGCTCGCCACGATAACGGGCAGCCTCGACGAAGATGCGCAGGTTGTCCACCACCTTCTGCTGTCCGCTGAAGTCCTCGAAGCGCAAGGGACGCAGGGCATTCTCGAAGTCTTTTTCCTTCAGTCGTCCCTCTTCGCGTATGTCGAAACCTTCCATTGATACTATATTTCTTTTATTTAAGATACGTTTTGAGCAATGCCAATGCTTTGTCCTCGGCCGCCTCCATTATCTCGCGCTCGCCGGGGCCCTTGTCGTTGATGCCGCACAGGTGCAGTATGCCGTGAATGATTACTCGGTACAGCTCATCCTCGTAGGTGGCTCCCACCTGTATGGCGTTCGTCGTCACGGTGTCCAGGCTGATGTACAGGTCGCCGCTCAGGATGTCTGCTGCCGTGTAGTCGAAGGTGATGATGTCTGTATAGTAGTCGTGCCCGAGGAACTTCCGGTTGATGTCCAGTATGCCGGCATCGTCCGTGAAGATGTAGTTCACCTCGCCCAGGCGTTTGCCGTAGAAGGCTGCCACCTGCTCTATCCATTCCTCGGTCTGCCTTGTCGCCATTGCCGGCATTGCGACCCCTTCGACGTTATAGCGCACCATGGGACTACTTGGCTGACAACAGTTCGACCGCCTTCTTCACCACCTCGTCGTCGGCGTAGACGATGTCGAAGTATTCGTTCATGTCCCACACATCGCGAGCCACCAGTGCCTTCAGCATGCGACGAATGGCCGTCGTGGTGCTTTTACGCTCTTCCTCGTCCTTGGGCTCGATTTTCTGTTTGGCACCCTCCTTGAAGATGTCCTCCACCACCTTGTCGGGCACCTCGAAGTCCGTCTTGAACTTCGCAAAGGTGGGGTAGTTTGCGTTGATTTTCTTGCGGTTCTTGTCGGTGTATCGCAGGCTGGCGTTGATGATGAGGCTCTTGGCCGAGAGTTCACGGTAGCACTTGCTGTACTTCGTCGTGTCGAGGGGCACGAAATAGTCGGGCATGATGCCACCACCGCCATAGACGGTACGTCCGCGGCGCAGGGTCTTGAAGCGCAGCGAGTCGGGGAAGTGTATGCTGTCGGCGTTGGTCAGCTCGCCCTTGTTGTAGCGGTTGATGACATCCTTGGCATAGCTCTGTCGGTCGCCCTTCTCGTAAGGTTTCTGTATGCAGCGTCCGCTGGGCGTGTAGTACTTGGCCACCGTAAGGCGAATCATGCTGCCGTCCTCCATCTGCAGGGGGCGTTGCACAAGTCCCTTGCCGAATGTCCTGCGGCCGACCACGATGCCACGGTCCTGATCCTGGATGGCTCCGGAGAGGATCTCCGATGCCGAGGCACTATATTCGTCCACCAAGACAGCCACTTTGCCCGTGGTGAAGGCACCGTCGCCCTTGCTGCGGAACTCTTGATCGGGCACGCTGCGACCGCGGGTATAGACAATCATGTCGCCCTTCTCCAGAAACTCGCTGGCAATGTCGGCCGCAGCCTGCAGATATCCGCCGCCGTTCTGCTGCAGGTCGATGATCAGGTCGGTCATGCCCTGCGACTTCAGTTTCTCCAGCGCCTGGAGAATCTCCTTGTGGGTGGTCTCGGCAAAGTTGTTGAAGCGTATCAGGCCGATGGTGGGTGTCACCATGTAGGCCGCATCCACCGAGTTCACGGGGATTTTGTCGCGCGTCACGTCGAAGGTCAGTGTGTCTCGGATGCCCAGCCGCACCACCTTCAGATGGGCAATGGTGCCCTTGGGGCCGCGCAGTCGGCGCATAATCTCCTCCTTGCTCATCTTCACGCCTGCGATGGCAGTATCGGCTACGCTCACGATGCGGTCTCCTGCTTGGATGCCCACTCGCTCGCTGGGTCCCTTCGGTACGGGCTGGATGACCACCAGCGTGTCCTCCAGCATGTTGAACTGTACGCCGATGCCTTCGAAGCTGCCTGCCAGCGGTTCGGTCAGCCGCTTCGTCTCCGTAGCGTTCGTGTAGGCCGAGTGGGGGTCGAGCTTCGACAGCATGCCGTTGATAGCATCCTCGACGAGTTTCTTGTTGTCCACCGAGTCCACATACAGGTTCGAGATGGCCACGACAGCGTTGGCCAGTTTGCCCACCTCCTCGCGCAGCGGATCGCGGCGCGGAGTGTTGGTGAAGTGTATTCCCTGGGCCGTGGCACCCAGCCCGGCACACAGGAAGCAGAGGGAAATAATGGCTTTTTTCATATAAAATGGTTGTTTCCTTTGCAAAATTAGCGATTTTTTTTGGCATTACATTCGTCCGACGCATTTTTCTTTCCTTGCCGAGGGTAGTTTTTCTTCATTCCGCATTCGAGGGAGGGAATGGATCGGTCCTCGAGAACGCAGGCTGTTCTTGTCCTGCGATAGCTTTATTCGCCGTTCCTCCAAAGGCTTATCCCTCATCGATGGCCTCACTTGTCGCTCATTTCGGGGGCACTCGGAGTCTTTGGGAATGCGAAACCATCTTATACTGAAATAGGTTGTCCCGAATTAGAGAAAAAGAACCACCCTTCGTTTTTCAACGGGAACAATTGGAACTGGAACGCACGACCTGTCAACTCTTGGTCTTCCTCCACAAGGCCAGTCATGAAACGAAGTTCCTCGGCAATCTTTACGGCTGAAGAACTTTGGTGTAATAAGTATCGGATGTCAGTATTTAATCAGAGATATTGAGCTGTGCAACATTTCTTCAAAAGAAATTTTCAATTTCTCTATTCACCTCTTCACTCATGGCCGTAATGAGTTGTCCTCTTGATGATTGTCGAGTGAATAGAGGTCGATTTTCTTGGCACCTCTATACACCCTTCGTGATTGCTGAAAATTGCAATTAAGTTGCTTGATGTTAAATTGTTAACTTGCTTTTTAATAAGATGGTGAAAAATCGGAGTGACCTATTTTTGAGGAAATGTGGGTTTGGATGCATGTTGAGAAATAAGTGTATTCTTTTGTCTCTCCAACATAATGCGACACTTCCGTCTGCCTGCAACCAAAGGAAGTGGGGTGAGATGGCTGGCTGTACATCGGAAAAGACTAAGGCAAGCAGGAGCTTTTCCCACGTGTTGTATGTCTCTTTGTCACACGTTGTAAATGCTTTTCCCACGCATGGGAAATGCTTGTCCCACGCTTGGGAAAACCTTGTCCCTCGTATTGGAATAGACTTTGCAAAGTGTTTGGAGGTGAATGTGATCAGGGGCTTTTTCCGGGGCAAAGTGCTGTTCCTATTGTTCCCGAGCGTCAACTGTTGCGGAGGGTAAGTCGTAGTGGAGTCCTTCGGGCAGGAACTCGCTGATTTCGTGGCCAAAGTGGGCGAGCTCTCGCACGCTGCTGCTGCTGATGCAGGCGAGGTCGTGGCGAGTGGGCAAGAGGATGGTGTCGATGCCGGAAAGGCGACTGTTCATGTCGGCCTGTGTCTGCTCGAAGAGGAAGTCCTGGCTGTTGCGCACTCCCCGCAGGATGGCAGTTGCCCCAAGTTGCGCGGCAAGTTCGACGGTAAGCCCTGAATAGCTGACCACCCTCACTCTGGGTTCGTCGCGATAGTATTCCGTCAGCGCTCGGACGCGCTCCTCCACCGGTATCCATCCAGCCTTTCGCTCGTTGTACCCCACGGCGATAATCAGTTCGCCGAAGATTCGCAAGCCGCGCTCTACGAGGTCGGCGTGGCCCAGCGTAAAGGGATCGAAGGAGCCGGGGAAGAGCCCCCTCCCCTTACCCTCCCCCAAGGGGGAGGGAGTATAATGTCCTGACTGCTTGATTTCCTTATGATTCATGCTTATTCAGTTTCTGTTAGTTCTTGTAGTTCTTGCCTTATTTGTTCCAGCACTTTGTCGATGTCAAACAGGATTTCTTCGTTGGTGAAGCGAATGATGCGAAAGCCCAAGCGACTTAAGGCCTTGGTGCGAATGGCGTCATTCTCCTGTTGCTCACGTTCAGCATGATATCCACCATCTACCTCTATTATGAGGGATGCGTCCAGACAGACAAAGTCGGCAATGTAGTCACCGATAATATGCTGACGGCGTATATCATAGCCTAAGGCCTCCCCACGCAGAGACTCCCAAAGAAAACGTTCGGCCTGCGTTTGGTTCTTCCTGTTCTCCGTAGCAAATTGCTTCAGCAATTCATACCGGTCTGGTGATGCCGTCTCATATCTAAAAGGTGTCCGTACCATCTTTTCCTATCATCCTTCACGCCTCAGTCGTTTCTAACTACTCCCTCCCCCTTGGGCAATCGCGCGTTATGCGTTCAAGCGGTTGGGGAGGCTTGCCGACGGAGGGCAAAGGGCCGGGGAGGGGGCTCACTCTTCCTCGGCCAGATCCTCTTCGATGACGAGGTTGTCGATGATGAAGTTCTGACGTTCCATGGAGTTGTCGCCCATGTAGAAGTTCAGGAGCTCGGCGACTTGGTCGGACTTTTGGAGGGTGACCTGGTCGAGGCGGATGTCGGGACCGATGAAGTGACGGAACTCCTCGGGACTAATCTCGCCCAGACCCTTGAAGCGCGTTATCTCGGGCTCGGGACCGAGGTCCTCGATAGCCTGCTGGCGCTCCTTGTCGGTGTAGCAGTATTGCGTGACAAAGTCACCCGAGATGCTGAGGTGTCGGGGGCGCTTGCCGTCGCTGAACGCCTCGTCGTCGGCATTGTTGCGGGCGGCGAGCTCCGCCTCGATGGCACTGACGCGGGCCTTGCCCATCTTCGTCTTGCGTCCACGCACTCGGAATAGTGGCGTCTGCAGGATGAAGACGTGGCCTTTCTTGACCAGTTCGGGGAAGAACTTCAGGAAGAAGGTGAGCATGAGCAGTCGGATGTGCATGCCGTCGTCGTCGGCATCGGTGGCCACGATGACCTTGTTGTAGCGCAGTCCGTCCAGTCCGTCCTCGATATTGAGGGCAGCCTGCAGCAGGTTGAACTCCTCGTTCTCATAGACTACTTTCTTGGTGAGTTTCTGACAGTTGAGAGGCTTTCCGCGCAACGAGAATACGGCTTGGGTGTTTACGTCGCGGCTCTTGGTGATGCTGCCGCTGGCCGAGTCGCCCTCGGTGATGAAGATGCTGCTCTCCTCCTGCAACTCACCCTTTGGGTCGGTGAGATGGACGCGACAGTCGCGCAGCTTGCGGTTGTGCAGGCTGGCCTTCTTCGACATCTCTCGCGCCTTCTTTGCCACGCCCGCCATCTCCTTGCGGAGTTTCTCGCTCTCGGCCACCTTCTGCAGGATGATGTCGGCCACGTCGGTATTCTTGTGCAGGTAGTTGTCGACCTGCTCCTTCACGAAGTCGCCGATAAACTTGTCGATGCTGATGCCGCCGTTCGGTTCCGTCGTGGTGCTGCCCAGCTTCACCTTGGTCTGGCTCTCGAAGAGGGGCTCCTGGATGTTGATGCTGATGGCTGCCACGATACCGTTTCGGATGTCGGTGTATTCGTAGTTCTTGCCGCTATAGTCCTTGATGACCTCTGCGACGTATTTCTTGAAGGCCGCCTGATGTGTGCCACCCAGAGTGGTGTTCTGTCCGTTGACGAAGGAATAGTATTCCTCGCCGTTCTGCTTGGTGTGGGTGAAGGCAATCTCGATGTCCTCGCCTCGGAGGTGGATGATAGGGTAGAGCGGTTCGTAGTCCATGCGGTCGGAGAGCAGGTCGCTCAGTCCGTCGCGGGAGATGATGCGTCGGCCGTTGAACATGATGGCGAGGCCCGTATTGAGGTAGGTGTAGTTGCGAAGCATCGTCTCGACGAACTCTCCGCGGAAGGCGTAGTGCTTGAACAACGAGGGGTCGGGCTCGAAGAAGACGGCTGTGCCGTTCTCGTCCTGCGTAGCCTCGGTGGTGTCGCTCTCGAGAATGCCCCTGCTGAAGACGGCCCGCCTTGTCTGTCCGTCGCGGAAACTCTGTACCTCGAAGCGCGCACTAAGTGCATTGACCGCCTTGAGGCCCACGCCGTTCAGCCCGACACTCTTCTGGAACGCCTTGCTGTCGTACTTGCCGCCGGTATTGAGCATGGAGACTGCCTCGACGAGCTTGCCAAGGGGAATGCCGCGGCCGTAGTCGCGGATGCTGACGCGCAGGTTGTCCTCGATGTCCACCTCGATGCGCTTGCCGGCGCCCATCTTGAATTCGTCGATGCTGTTGTCGATGACTTCCTTCAGGAGCACATAGATGCCGTCCTCGGCCTGAGAGCCGTCGCTGAGGCGTCCGATATACATACCGGGGCGCGTGCGAATGTGCTCCATGTCAGAGAGATGGCGAATGTTCTCTTCATCGTATGTCGCCGTTCCGGGCGGCAAGATCTGTTCTTCCGTCATGTTTGTATTTATATGTCCTTGCCAAAAGCCGCGCGGCGTTTGTGGATTGTACATTCGAGATTCTTCCATTGGGCCTGGCTCGGAGTGTTGTCTTCGAGCTGATGGTGCGACTCTGCCCAGATGTAGCCGTCCTTCGTGCCTTCGGGTATGAGGTCGGCAAAGATGAGTGCGTTGGCTCCCTTGTCCTGATACTCGGGCAGGATGCCGACGAGCAGCATGTCCAGCACCTCGGGGTGGCGGTTGAACCACAGCGCCTTGGCCAGATGGAACCAACCGAAGGGGAAAAGCTTGCACTTTGCTTTTTGCAGGGCGCGGCTCAGGCTGGTGATGCAGATGCCCATGCCGATGACCTCGCCCTCGGCCGTCTCGACCACGCTCAGGTAGCGCTTGTCGAGGAACATGAGGTACTCCTTGGCATAGACTTCCATTTGGGCCTCGTCCATTTCGCTGTAGCCGTAGAGGTTGGCATAGGCGCGGTTTACGACACCCAGCACCTTGGGGATGTAGCCCTCGCGGCGGATTTCCTTCTTACTCTTGAACTTGCGGATACGGAAACCATAGCGGCGCTTCACGAGCTCTGCCACCTTGAAGTACTTCTCCTGGTTGGCCTCGTGGCCCTCGCGCGGGATGATGACCTTGCGCTCTACCCATCCCACTTCCTTCTGGTAGCCCAGCTTTGCCATGTGCTCGGGATAATAAGGATAGTTGTAGATGCTGTTCATCGTGCTGAGTTGGTCGTACCCGTCGGTGAGCATGCCTTCGAGGTCCATGTCGGTGAATCCGAGCGGCCCTACGATGTGGGTCATGCCACGTTCGCGCCCCCATTCTTCCACCGCGCGTAGGAGGGCGGCGCTCACCTCGAGGTCGTTGATGAAGTCAATCCATCCGAAGCGGACATGCTTTTCGTGCCACGTCTCGTTGGCCCGATGGTTGATGATTCCGGCCACTCGGCCCACAATCTTCCCCTCGCGCCGCGCCAGGAAGAACTCGGCCTCGCAGAAACGGAAGGCGGGATTCTTCTTCGGATTGAAGGTGTCCATTGTGCCCTCCAGGAAATCAGGTACTGCATATTCGCAGTCTTTATACAATTCGTAGTTGAAGCGTACGAACGCCTTCAGCTCTTTGCGTCCTTTGACAGGAGAAACGATAAGTTCCGACATTATTAATGATGTGTTATGTTGCTTTTAGGTGACAAAGATACGGAAAAAAGGTGAGACTTGTGGGGAAAAAGGTGAGAAAAAGTTTGTTTTTTCGCATCGAACGCTTAAAAAATGGGAAAACCCTTGCTCGAAACATTAAAAAGTGTTACTTTTGCACAGAATATGCACGAACAAAAAGGTTTTAATAAAAAGATTTATGACTAAGTTTACCAAATTCTTCGCTCTGGCATGTATCATGCTGAGCGTTTCAGCGGTTGCCAATGCACAGGGCAACGAGAAGGAGTATGAGCCCTATCCGCATCTCTTCGTCGGGCTGCAGGGTGGTGTTCAGGACACATTCAACAAGGAATTCAACAACTGGAAGACCTTCACCCCCACCGCCAGCCTCAGCTTCGGCTCATGGTTCACTCCGCAGGTGGGAGCGCGCCTCCACTTCAACGGCATCTGGAACAAGTCGGGAGTGGACTATCTGGACAACTCGGAGGATGGCTCCTACAAGTACAACTACCTGACGAGTAGCGCCGACCTGCTGCTGAATCTGTTTACCATCTTCGGCAAGAAAGACTCTTATCCCGTAAACCTCTACTATGTGATGGGTCTTGGTGCCAACTACGCATGGGAAGGCAAGGGCAATGCCGAGGCAAAGGCCGCTGAATACATGGCCAACATGAGATATTCCGACAACGACCGTCGCTGGGCATTCAACGGACGCGTCGGTCTCGGACTGGATATCCCCGTCTGCAAGAACCTCAGCGTGAACGTCGAGGGCGACCTCAATCATATCGTACCCGGAAGCAGCCATAAGTTCAACACCGACCTCCTGCAGCTGACCGTGCAGGCCGGCCTTGCCTACAAGTTCGGATTCAAGAAGAAGCCCGCTCCCGAGGAAGTATGGGAGACCCGTATCGACACCATCTGGTACGACGACATCGCCTACACTCCGCGCGTTGAGGACGGCTCCATCACTTGGAACGTATTCTACAAGATTCGCGAGAGCGAGTTCGGCGATCCCGACCTGAACGACCCCGCAACGGCTCAGCTGGCCGCCATCGGTGCCTTCCTGAAGGACCACCGCGAGTGCACGGTAAGCATCAAGTCGTATGCCGACGTACAGACTGGCAATCCCAAGATCAACATGGGCTACTCCCAGCAGCGTAGCGAGAAGGCCGTGAAGGCACTGACCGAGGCAGGCGTTGACCCCTCCATCATCACAGCCGAATACTTCGGTGACACCGTACAGCCCTTCGCCGAAAACGACAAGAATCGCGTCTCCATCATCAAGGCTACCGGCCTGAAGGATGTGAAGGACCAGTACACAGTAAAGAAGTTCCGCACACGCGAAGTACGCGAACTCGTCAAGTAATTAAACCACACTAAAAAATACAACAAACGCAATGATGAAGTTTAGAAATCTGTTGGCCGTAGCAGTTCTGCTCAGTGCCAGTGCAACCGCCTATGCGCAGGATGCCACCGAGGATGGCCTGGACTACAAGCCTTATCCCCACATGTTTGTGGGCGTTCAGGGTGGAGCCCAAACCACGTTTACCAACTACAACAACCTGAAGTTGATTACGCCGACTGCCAGTCTCAGCTTCGGTAGCTTCTTCACGCCCGTAGTTGGAGCTCGCCTCCATTTCAACGGTATGTGGAACAAGGGTGCATTCGAGAATGCCACGATGGACGAGAAGTACGACTACAAGTACCTCACCTCCGACCTCGACCTGATGATCAATCTGGTTACCCTCTTCGGAAAGAAGAACTACTATCCTCTGAACGTTTACCTGATCGGTGGTCTCGGCCTCAACTATGCCTGGGACAACGACGATGCATTTGCTATGAAGACCGTCATGCCGATGGCATACAAGAAGGATCGCTTCAGCCACAACGGACGCATCGGTGCCCAACTCGACTGGAACGTCTCCAAGCACATCAGCCTCAACCTCGAGGTGGATGCCAATAGCCTGAGCGATCGCTACAACAGCAAGACCAACAACAAGGACGATTGGCAGCTGACAGCACAGGCCGGTATCGCCTTCAAGTTCGGCTACAAGAAGAAACCCGTACAGGAGGAAGTTTGGGAAACCCGCGTCGATACCATCTGGTACGACGACATTGCCTACACTCCGCGCGTTGAGGACGGATCCATCACTTGGAACGTATTCTACAAGATTCGCGAGAGCGAGTTCGGCGATCCCGACCTGAACGATCCTGCAACAGCTCAGCTCGCTGCCATCGGTGCCTTCCTGAAGGATCACCGCGAGTGCAAGGTGAGCATGAAGTCGTATGCCGACGTGCAGACGGGTAACCCCAAGATCAACATGGGCTACTCCCAGCAGCGCAGCGAGAAGGCTGTGAAGGCACTGACCGATGCAGGCGTAGATCCCTCCATCATCACAGCCGAATACTTCGGTGACACCGTACAGCCGTTCGCCGAGAACGACAAGAACCGCGTGACCATCATCACCGCCACCGGTCTGAAGGACGTCAAGGATCAGTACACCGTCAAGAAGTATCGCACGAAGGAAGTACGCTACCGCGTGAAGTAAGGATAGCATCCCCCTATACCTTATTATATATATAGGCCTGCCGCAACCGGCAGGCCTATTTTATGAACGGCTCACCCTTGAGCTTTATGGCATGAGGGATGCCGAACAGCAGCTGGGGAGGAAGTTTCTCCAAGGGCTTGTTCATAGCGAATGGTAAAAGGTGTGTTGGGGAAGTAAAGGCCCCGCCTAGGCCCCTCGGCAACTTCTTCCTATGTCTCCTTGACAGGCGAGACTTAAGCTTCTGACGTCTTTCGATAAAAAACTCAAGAATGTTGAAAACATCTATCACATCTATCATATCTATCTGTCTTTTCCTGATTTCGGTTGTCGTAATTCTTTTCCTTTTTTAATCGCTGACAGGAATCTTTTCCTGTATTGGTTGTCACTATTATAAGTTTTCCTGATTTAGTTGACGCTTTTACTGATTTGGTTGTCTATTGAGCTGGGAAAGACATATACCTTTCCTTGAAAAACTATCCTACAG
>JAILBW010000209.1 GCA_024680695.1 Bacteroidaceae bacterium | reverse complement strand
ACTGCCCACCAGCTGGGCACCCCCATCAGCAGCCTGATGGCCTGGCAGGAGGTGCTGCGCGAGACGTATCCCGACGACCCCCTCCTGCCCGAGATGGGCAAGGATGTACAGCGGTTGCAGCGCATTGCCGAACGCTTCAGCAAGATCGGCTCCCAGCCCGAACTGAAGCCCGAGAACCTGAACGATGTGGTGGCGCAGGTGGTGCAGTACATCAACCGCCGCACAAGCAACCGCATCGACATGCACAGCGACCTGCCTCAGCATCCGCTCGTCGTGCAGATGTGCGCACCGCTCTTCGAATGGGTGATCGAAAACCTCTGCAAGAACGCCATCGACGCAATGGAGGGGCGAGGCAGCATCACCATCCGCGCCGAGGAGGAAGCATCATGCTTCTCCATCGAGGTGTCGGACACCGGCAAGGGCATCCCGAAGAACAAATTCAGCACCGTCTTCATGCCTGGATTCACGACAAAGGCGCGCGGATGGGGTCTCGGCCTTTCGTTGGCAAAGCGCATCGTCGAGGAATACCACAATGGACGCATTTTCGTGAAAAATTCCGAGCTGGGACGGGGCACAACGTTCCGAATCGAGCTCAGAAAACACTAAAAATGAATTTTTCTCGCCGTTTTGTGTCGTGCGTATCTCTTTTTTTTGTAATTTTGCAGCCCGATGGGAACACTTGACAGCTATATAGTCCCTCTGCCCGACGCTTCCGGCGATAATGTGTCATATCAGTGGCACGTCGGCGACGACTTCTTCTCCGCTGTCGGTGGGACAGAGATTCAGGAGGGTTCGCTGGACGTCACGTTACGGGTGAGAGAGACGTCGG
Organism: Bacteroidaceae bacterium; assembly: GCA_024680695.1. Taxonomy (GTDB): domain Bacteria; phylum Bacteroidota; class Bacteroidia; order Bacteroidales; family Bacteroidaceae; genus Physcousia. The sequence goes on along the minus strand of JAILBW010000209.1, from coordinate 8,930 downwards.
GCGGATACGCCTTGGATTTCAGTTTCGAAGGCACGGTGCGGATACCCTGCGACCGCTGCCTCGAACCGATGGACCAGCCCATCGCCGCCAGCCGCTCACTGCGGGTAAGGCTGGGCGACGAGCCCGACGACGACGGCGAGATGATTACCGTTGCCCGGACGGAACCGACGCTCAATGTCGCATGGAACCTCTACGAGCTGATAGCCCTCGAGATTCCCTTGCGTCACGTTCATCCGCAGGAGCTGTGCAAAGCCCCGCTCCCCGACGAGGACGGCAGCGACGACGAGGACGACGCACCGACCGACAGCCGCTGGGACGCACTGAAGAAACTAATAAATAACAAATAAATAAAACGTAAGAGAAATGGCACATCCTAAAAGAAGACAGTCCAAGACAAGGACCCTGAAGAGACGTACACACGACAAGGCCAAGGCACCCGCACTGGCTGTATGCCCCAACTGCGGCGAGTTCCATATCTACCACACGGTTTGCCCTGCCTGCGGCTACTATCGTGGGAAGCTTGCAATCGAGAAGGAAGCATAATCGATTTACGGATACGATAACAGCCGCATGGGACCATTGGCCCTCTGCGGCTTTGTCTTTTGATTGCAGAACATGGAAAAACTCAATGCCGTAGTCACTGGCGTGGGCGGATACGTGCCCGATTACATCCTCGACAACGAGGAACTGTCGCACATCGTGGACACCAGTGACGAGTGGATAATGGAACGCATCGGCGTGAAGACACGCCACATCCTGAAGCCTGCCCAGGGCAGCGGCACTTCGTACCTGATGACGCGCGCCGTCGAGCAACTGCTGCAGAAGACTCAGGCCGACCCCGACTCCATCGAGGCTGTCATCTGCGCCACCACTACCCCCGACTATCACTTCCCCTCCACCGCATCGCTCGTCATCGGCCGTCTCGGCCTGCGCAATGCCTTCGGCTTCGACATGGAAGCCGCCTGTGCGGGATTTCTCTATGCGATGGAGACAGGTGCAGGATTCCTGCGCTCGGGTCGTTACAAGCGCATCATCGTCTGTGGCGGCGACCACATGTCCAGCATGACGAACTACCAGGACCGTAACACTTGTCCCATCTTCGGCGACGGAGCGGCCTGCGTGATGATGGAAGCCACAACGGAGCACTTCGGGCTCATGGACTCATACCTGCGCGTCGATGGCCAGGGCTATGAGTATCTGCACATGGCGGCAGGCGGCTCGGCCAAGATGCCCAGCCACGAGAGTGTCGATGCACGCGAACACTTTGTCTATCAGGATGGAAGACCTGTTTTCAAGCATGCTGTCACCAAGATGTCCGACGCAGTGGAGACCATCGCCAAGCGCAACGGGCTGACGCACGACGACATTGCCTGGGTAATTCCCCATCAGGCCAATGTGCGCATCGAGAGTGCCGTGGCACGCCGGCTGGGAGTCAGCGAGGACCAGGTGATGATCAACATCGACCACATGGCCAACACCTCGGGCGGTACACTGCCCCTGTGCCTCTGGGAGTACGAACCCCAGCTGAAGAAGGGCGACAAACTCATCTTCACAGCATTCGGTGCTGGATTCACTTGGGGTGCAAGCTACATGGTCTGGGGCTACGACGGAGCTGCCGAGGCAGCCAAGAGTCCGGCCCAGTTCTACAAGGAAGGAACCATCTCCCGCGAGGAGTGGTACAAGATGCGCAGTCAAGATGCATAAAGCGGGCTTTGTGAACATCGTCGGCAACCCCAATGTCGGCAAGTCGACGCTCATGAACCTTCTCGTGGGCGAGCGCATCTCGATTGCAACTTTCAAGGCACAGACCACTCGCCACCGCATCATGGGCATCCTGAATACGCCCGAGATGCAGATATGCTTCAGCGACACCCCCGGTGTGCTGAAGCCAAACTACCGCCTGCAGGAACAGATGCTACAGTTCAGCGAAAGTGCCCTGCAGGATGCCGACGTCCTGCTCTACGTCACCGACATGGTGGAGAAGGCCGACAAGAATAGCGAATTCCTTGAGAAGGTGCAGCACATGAAGGTGCCAGTGCTAGTGCTTATCAACAAGATAGACCTGAGCAACCAGCAGGAACTGACACAGAAGGTCGAGGAGTGGCACGCAGTGCTGCCGCAGGCCGAGATAATTCCTATCAGTGCGCTGCATCGGTTCAACGTCGATGTCGTCCTGCGCCGTATCGAAGCACTCCTGCCCGAGAGCCCTGCCTATTTCGACAAGGACCAGTGGACCGATAAGCCCGCCCGCTTCTTCGTGACAGAAATAATCCGCGAGAAGATTCTGCTCTACTACGACAAGGAGGTGCCCTACAGCGTCGAGGTCGTCGTCGAACAGTTCAAGGAGACCGACAAACTCATTCGCATCAATGCCGTCATCTACGTCGAGCGCGAGAGCCAGAAGGGTATCATCATCGGCCACCAAGGGGTGGCGCTGAAGAAGGTGAGCACCGAGGCACGCAAGAGCCTCGAACAGTTCTTCGGCAAGCGCATCTATCTGGAAACCTTTGTCAAGGTCGATAAAGACTGGCGCCAGAGCGAGCGTGCGATGAAGTCCTACGGTTATCAGTTGGAATAATTGCTGTGGCATTGAGTGGCTCAAAGAATATTGAAAAACAATGAACAAACGACATACTATGAAAACCCTACACATTGCTCGCTGCTTGCTGGCCGCTATCCTCTTTATCACTGCGGTACAGCCCGTTAAGGCCTATGTATACTCGAATCCCACTGCCGACGAATTTCCCATTCTGGGATGGTTCAGCATCCTGCCCGACGAGGAGCAGACTCCCGAACGATACCGAGAAATGGCCGAGGCTGGCTTCAACATCACGTTCCCGCATTTCTCGACGCTGACTCAGGTGCGCCGCGCACTCACAGCTATGGACGGAACAGGCATCCGCCTGCTGGCCACTTGCGGCGAGATACAGTCCGACCCGCAGAATACACTTTCCTACCTGCGTCGGCACAAACTGGTGGTGGGCTATTTCATCGGCGACGAACCCAACGTGGCGGGGATGACGGCCTACGGTCAGGCTTGCGCCAACATCCGGCGGCACGACCAGCAGAAAATCGTCTATGGCAACCTGCTTCCCAACTATGCCAAGATGGCTGATGTAGGCGCCGAAAGCTATCGTGACTATGTGCAGAAGTACATCGAGAAGGTAAATACGGGCCTGCTCTCCTTCGACAACTATCCCATCGTGAAGAAGGGCGGGACGGACGTCATTCGCGACGGCTTCTTCGAGAACCTGCAAATTGTCCACGAAGAGGCTGACCGAGTAGGGTGGCCCTTTTGGGCGTTCGCGCTGGCCACTGCCCACGGTTCCTATCCCATACCAACCCTCGCACATCTGCGCCTGCAGATCTACAGCGACCTGGCATTCGGCGCACAGGGCATCCAGTACTTCACCTACTGGACGCCGCTCGGCACACAATGGGATTTCCACAATGCGCCGATTGACGAAAATGGCAATCGTACCGGCGTCTATGACCTCATCCAGCGGGTGAACGGTGTAGTGCAGAACCTTTCGTGGGTTTTCTTGGGCGCTCATGTCAAGAACGTGGGCTTCACGGCCAATGTGCCGCAGGGTTGTTATTCATACACGAAGTTTCCCCCGGAGGTGGTGCGGCTGCGATGCGATCAGGGCCTTCTCGTCTCCGAACTGGAGAACGGCGACAAACGCTTCCTCGTCGTGGTGAACCACTCCCTTTCGACTACGAAGCGTGTCACTCTTTCTGCACACGAAGGACGGGTGCTGAAAGTGCTGGAGACGGGTGAGACCGAAGCGGTGAAACTCGAATCCCGTGTCATCGATCCTGGCAATATGTTTGTCTATCAGTTACTTGACGAGGGCGACCATGTGGTTCAGCCCTCCGTACGATGCCCTCACATCTATGCTGGTGACGGTCGCATCTGTGTTGAAGGCGGCGAGGCCAGTGTGTACACATTGGGCGGTGAACTTGTGGGTCACACCAGCGATGTCCTGCCCATAAAGTCGGGCTTCTATGTGGTGAAGGCAAACGGCTGCAGCCGCAGGGTCTTTGTACGCTGAGGCTGGCCGATCGGGAGTGCCGTCGCTTGCAGTTCGGTAGTTTGCTATGCCCTGCGGACGGTCAATTGGTGGATATTCTTCGAAAGCGCATCGTTGTTCGACAAAAAAGTATTACCTTTGCAGTCAGTAACAAGAGGACGGACTGAATCGAAGAAAAGTCGAACGATTATGCTTGAGATACGAGACTTACATGTAAGCATTGGCGGCAAGGAGATACTGAAAGGCATCGACCTTGTCGTGAAGGAGGGTGAAGTTCATGCCCTCATGGGCCACAACGGTGCCGGAAAGAGCACGCTAAGCAATGTCATTGTGGGACATCCGGCCTACGAGGTGACGCAGGGCAGTATTACGTTCAACGGACACGACCTGCTGGCCATGAAGCCCGAAGAACGAGCCCACGAAGGCATCTTCCTGAGTTTCCAGCAACCTGTGGAGATTCCAGGCGTCAGCATGGTGAACTTCATGCGTGCAGCGTTGAACGCCAAGCGCAAGTACCTGGGGCTGGAGCCACTGGCCGCTGGCGATTTTCTGAAACTGATGCGCGAGAAGCGGAAGATTGTCGAGCTGGACAACAAACTGACCAACCGCAGCGTGAACGAGGGGTTCAGCGGCGGCGAACGCAAGCGTAACGAGATATTCCAGATGGCGATGCTGGAACCCACATTGAGCATCCTCGACGAGACCGACTCGGGTCTTGATGTCGATGCCTTGCGCGTAGTGGGCGAAGGTTTCAACAAGCTGCGCACACCTCAGACAAGCGCCATCGTAATTACGCACTACCAGCGACTGCTTGACTACATTCGGCCCGATGTGGTGCATGTACTTATTGATGGACGCATCGTCCGCACGGGCGGTCCCGAACTGGCGATGGAAATCGAGCAGCGGGGATTCGACTGGCTAAAGCCCGATTCATAATAGGGGACTCTCTCTCCCATCCCATCCATTTCCTCACTTCTCCATTCCCCCCTCCAATGAACAGCGAACAACAATATATCGACCTCTTTGCGGAAAACCGCTCCATGCTCGACACCCACTCGGCTCCTGCGCTGAATGCGTTGCGCACACAGGCCTTCGAGGACTTCCGCCGTCAGGGCTTCCCTTCGAGGAAGGTGGAGCGCTATCGATATACGGACGTCGCAGCGGCCTTTGCGCCAGACTATGGTGTGAATCTGCGCGGACTGTCCATTCCGGTGAACCCTTACGAGGCATTCCGCTGCGATGTCCCTAACCTGAGTACATCGCTCTACTTCGTTGCAAACGACCGCTTCTACGACACCATGCCTCGGGGAGGCGAGACGTCAATCAAGAAGCGACCCGCACTGCCCGAAGGTGTGATTATCGACTCGCTGGCTCGAGTGGCCCTTGAGCGTCCGGAGCTGGTGGCGCCCTACTACGGCCGTCTGGCGCGGAGCAGCAAGGATGCCATCAATGCGCTGAACACGATGCTTGCTCAGGACGGCGTCTTCATCTACGTCCCGCGCCATACCGTGGTGCCACGACCGATACAGGTGGTGAACATCCTGCGTGCCGACGTGCCGTTGATGGCCAATCGCCGTATGCTCATCGTACTCGAAGAGGGTGCCCAGTTGCAACTGTTGGTGTGTGACCACACGATGGACGACCATGACTTCCTCGCCACGCAGGTTGTCGAGGCCTTCGTGGGCGAGGATGCCCATCTGGAATTCCACGAGCTCGAAGAGACCCATCCGACGAACCACCGTTTCAGCAACACCTACGCCGACCTCTCCGCCCACAGCGTGGCCACGCTGGGCTGCATCACCCTGAGCTGCGGACTGACTCGCAACCGTACCGATGTCACACTGAGCGGTGAGGACAGCGAGGTGAACCTCATCGGGGCAGTGGTGGCCGACGGCAATCAGCATGCCGACAACAACACACTGATCGACCATCGCGTACCCAACTGCAGGAGCAACGAGCTCTACAAGTATGTGCTCGACGATAGTGCCGTGGGTGCCTTTGCCGGTCGGGTACTGGTGAGAGAAGGTGCACAGAAGACCTCGTCACGCGAGACAAACGCCAACCTCTGTGCCGCCCCCACTGCCCGGATGTACACTCAGCCGATGCTTGAGATATACGCCGACGACGTCAAATGCAGTCACGGTAGCACCGTGGGCCAACTGAACGATGCTGCACTCTTCTACATGCGGCAGCGTGGTGTGCCCGAGGACGAAGCTCGACTGCTGCTCAAGTTTGCCTTCGTAGGCGAGGTCATCGACGGCATTCGGCTCGACGCTCTGCGCGACCGTTTGCACTATCTCGTCGAGAAACGTTTCCGTGGCGAACTGGGTCGCTGTGCCGGCTGCGGTGAGAATGTGAAGTGTGGAGAACGTTGAAATTATTTCATTGAGCATTGACCATTGAGCATTGACCATTCTTCCGCTCGACGCTTGCGGCGCTTGGCTTGTCCAAGAACATTTTCTTTGCGAGCAGAAGCGGCAGAGCCGAGCGGAACATTTCGCTATCGACGAGTTCTTGAACCCTTGAACCCTTGAACATTGAGAGTCTTCGAACTATGAACAGTGAACTGAGATCTGATTTTCCCATCCTCGCGCGTACATTATATAATAAGTACCCGCTGGTGTATCTGGACAATGCTGCCACGACGCAGAAGCCGCGCCAGGTGGTCGAGGCCATGATGGAGGAGTACTACAACGCCAACGCCAACGTCCATCGTGGTGTGCATTTCCTCTCGCAGCAGGCCACCGACCTCCAAGAGGGTGCCCGCGAAACGGTGCGGCGCTTCCTCAATGCACACTCTGCCAGCGAAATTATCTTCACTCGCGGCACCACCGAGAGCATCAACCTCGTCGCCTCGTCGTTCGGACAGGCATTCATGCACGAAGGTGACGAGGTCATCATCAGTGAGATGGAGCACCATTCGAACATCGTCTCGTGGCAACTCCTGCGCGAGCGGCTGGGCATCCGTCTGCGTGTAATTCCCATCACCGACGACGGCCATCTGCAGATGTCGGCCTACGAACAACTCTTCAACGAGCGCACCCGAATCGTCGCCCTTACGCATGTCAGCAACGTGCTGGGCACCATCAATCCCGTCTGCGACATCATCCGCATCGCCCACGACCACGGCGTGCCGGTACTCATCGACGGAGCACAGAGCACCCCCCACATGCCCATCGACGTGCAGGCGATGGACTGCGACTTCTTCGCCTTCAGCGGACACAAGATCTACGGCCCTACCGGCATCGGAGTGCTCTACGGCAAGGAGCGCTGGCTGGAGCAGATGCCCCCCTACATGGGCGGAGGTGAGATGATAAAGACCGTCTCCTTCGACCGCACCACCTTCAACGACCTGCCTTACAAGTTCGAGGCTGGCACCCCCGACTACGTGGCCGCCACCGGGCTGGCCACCGCACTGGACTATGTCGCTGCACTGGGGATGAGCCGCATCAGCGACTACGAGCATGCCCTGACCACCTACGCCATCCAGCAGCTGAGCACTATCGAAGGCATGCGTATCTTTGGTCCGACGGAGGAACGCGAAGCTGTGGTCAGTTTCCTCGTGGGCAACATCCACCACCTCGACATGGGCACCCTGCTCGACCGACTGGGCATTGCCGTCCGCACAGGCCACCACTGCGCCGAGCCGCTCATGCACCGCCTGGGCATCGAGGGCACCGTGCGAGCCTCCTTCAGCTTCTACAACACTCGCGATGAGGTGGACACACTCTGCGACGGCATCCGAAGAGTGATGAGAATGTTTTGAGTTCAATGAACAGCAATGTTACTTCCATATCTTCATAATGGTGTCATCGAGGCTGGCTGCGACGAGGCTGGACGTGGCTGTCTGGCCGGGCCAGTGTATGCAGCAGCTGTCATCCTGCCACCCGACTACCACAACGAACTGCTGAACGACTCGAAGCAGCTCAGCGAGCGGCGGCGCTACCAGTTGCGTGAAATTGTCGAACGCGATGCCTTGGCTTGGGCCGTGGGGATCGTCGATAATCACGAGATAGACGAGATAAACATCCTGCGAGCCAGCATCTTGGCCATGCACCGAGCGCTTGACGGCCTCTCCATGCGCCCCGAGGAGGTGATTGTCGATGGCAACCGTTTCATGCCCTATCGCGACCTGCCCTACACTACGGTGGTGAAGGGCGACGGCAAGTATATGAGCATCGCCGCTGCCAGCATTCTGGCCAAGACCTATCGTGACGACTGCATGCTGCGCCTGCACGAGGAATTTCCGCAATACCATTGGGCACACAACAAGGGCTATCCTGCTCCCGCCCACCGTGAGGCCATTCGACAATACGGCCCCACACCCTACCATCGCATGACCTTCAACCTTTTGGGCAACGACGCTCAGCTGGAGTTCGACTTCTGAGCCTTAGCCCTTTGCAGAAGTTTTCTGTCTACAAAGGCTGCGAGTAAGCGAGAGGCATGTCTTGCAGGTTAAGTCCCGAAGGGACGGCAGACCACAGGCAGGGGCAGCCCCCTGCTACCAGCACACAACGAGAAACAGCGCCGAAGGTGCGACAGAGATAAACAATGCACAAAATTCTATTTGCAAAGGCTGCGAATAAGCGAGAGCAGAGCCAAATCACATTTGAGCTATGCCGAGTGTGAGCAGGCTCGACGATAGTCAAATGCAAAATGCAAAATCTTGCTGTCGCAATGGCTCCTGCTTGCTGTCGCAGAGTCGTCTGCTTGCTGTCGCAAAGTCTCCTGCTTGCTGTTGCAATGGCCACCGCTTGCTGTTGTAGAAACGCTTGTTTTCTGTCGAAAAAACGCTTTTTTTCCTCGATTTTGCCCGATTTTTAGGCATTTTTGCCGAAAAATGAAGCCTACGACAAGGCTAAACGGACGTTTTTCACGCCTATCGATGAGATTATT
>JAILBW010000144.1 GCA_024680695.1 Bacteroidaceae bacterium | reverse complement strand
GCTTCCCCATGCAGGTGGCAGGCGAGCCGCATGTCTGTGTACATTGCGGAACGGCTTTCGTGGGCCGCTACTGTCCGAAGTGCAGGATGGACATGCGACTCGAGCGCTTCACCATGCAGGCCGTTATCGGTAAGGCTGCCGATTCGCTAGGCTTCGACGAGTCGGGCAACCGTAGCGTTGTGCGCACTCTGCGCGACCTGCTGTGGCGGCCGGGCTACATGATTCGCGACTATCTGAATGGACACTCGCCAGCCTATTTCCAGCCGTTCAAACTGCTGTTGCTCCTTACGGTCATCTTTACGCTACTCTTGCACATTATGGGCCTTGCACCCGATGATGAGGCGAATCTGGTGGAGCGTATTAATGATAAGATGGAAGAAGATGTGCTGAGATCATCCCTTCAGCCATTCTTTAGGATGCTGAAGGCTGGTTTTCAATGGATTGACAGCAATATCGCCTACAGCATCATCCTGCAGAACATATTGGTGGTTACTGCCATGTATAAAGTCTATCGCCGCCACTCGTCTTATTCGTGGACCGAGACGTTCGTCGCGCAGATGTATATCTGCTGTCAGTTTATGGTCATAGCCATTGTACAATTGCTGGTTACGTGGCGCTACATGGAAAGCGGACTTTTTCCGTACTTCGTGGCCAGCTGGATTGTCATCCTTGTTACGCTCTACGATTTCTTCCAGCTCTATGGCGAACGTCACCTCTTGCCTGCCATTTGGCGTTTCCTCAAGGTCGGGATGTGGCTCTTCCTGTACTATTTGATAATTGCTCTGATATTTGTCTTCGTGGGCTTCATCTATATCGCAATTACAAACCCCGAAAGCCTTCGTGGGTAGCTACATGCAGTAGTCCTCCCCCGACTTTTTTTCTTGGTTGTGCGGATTTCCTGCGATAAATTTGTGTAATCCCGTACTTATTTATAACTTTGCGCCCGAAAATGCGGAAAGCCGCATGTTTATACACTTTTTGATACACAAAACTTAGATGAACGTAATTACAAAGACAGTCGAGCTGCCTGATGGAAGAACCATCAGCATCGAGACCGGGAAATTGGCCAAACAAGCCGATGGAGCCGTGATGCTTCGTATGAACAACACGATGCTCCTGGCCACTGTCTGCGCCGCCAAAGATGCAGTTCCCGGAACAGATTTCATGCCCTTGCAGGTAGAGTACAGAGAAAAGTATGCCGCCGCTGGACGTTTCCCCGGTGGATTCACGAAGCGCGAGGGTAAGGCGAACGACGACGAGATTCTCACCTGTCGTCTTGTGGACCGCGCGTTGCGTCCACTCTTTCCCAGCAACTATCACGCTGAGGTCTATGTGAATGTAATCCTATTCTCTGCCGACGGCAAGGATATGCCCGATGCATTGGCCGGCTTCGCCGCCTCTGCCGCATTGGCTGTCAGCGACATCCCCTTCGAGGGTCCCATCAGCGAGTGCCGCGTGGCTCGCATTGGCGGACAGTATGTTATCAACCCCACCTTCCAGCAACTGGCTGAGGCCGACATGGACCTCATGGTGGGCGCTACCGAGGAGAATATCATGATGGTGGAGGGTGAGATGAAGGAAGTCTCCGAGCAGGACCTGCTGGAAGCCCTCAAGGCCGCCCACGAGGCCATCAAGCCTATGTGCCGTCTGCAGAAGAAGCTCAGCAAGGAACTGGGCAAGGACGTAAAGCGCGAGTATTGCCACGAGGTGAACGACGAGGAATTGCGCGAGCAGGTGAACAAGGAATGCTACCAGCCCGCCTACGACGTCACCAAGCAGGCACTCGAGAAGCAGCAGCGCGCCGAGGCCTTCGAGAAGATTCGCGAGGATTTCAAGGCCCGCTATGCTGAGGCTCATCCCGATATGACTCCCGAGGAACTCGAGGAGAAGAACGCACTTGTTGATCGTTACTATCACGACGTGGAGCGCGATGCTATGCGCCGCTGCATCCTCGACGAGGGCATCCGTCTCGACGGACGAAAGACGACGGAAATACGTCCCATCTGGTGCGAGGCTGAGCCTCTGCCCGGTCCTCACGGAAGTGCACTCTTTACCCGCGGCGAGACTCAGGCGCTGGCCACTTGCACGCTTGGTACCAAACTCGACGAGAAGCTGGTTGACGATGTCCTTGTGCGCGAATATCAGCGTTTCCTGCTCCACTACAATTTCCCGCCCTTCTCTACTGGCGAGGCCAAGGCTCAGCGTGGCGTAGGCCGTCGCGAGATTGGTCATGGCCATCTGGCTTGGCGCGGACTGAAGGGTCAGCTGCCCGACGACTATCCCTACGTAGTTCGTGTGGTGAGCGACGTACTCGAGAGCAATGGTTCCAGTTCGATGGCCACCACCTGTGCCGGCTGTTTGGCCCTGATGGATGCAGGTGTGCCCATCAAGGCTCCCGTGAGCGGCATCGCAATGGGACTCATCAAGAACCCCGGCGAGGATAAGTACGCTGTACTCAGCGACATCCTTGGCGACGAGGACCACCTGGGCGACATGGACTTCAAGACTACCGGTACGCCGAAGGGTCTCACCGCTACGCAGATGGACATCAAATGCGACGGCCTTTCGTACGAGATTCTCGAGAAGGCACTCATGCAGGCCAAGGCTGGCCGCGAGCACATCCTGGGCGAGATGATGAAGACGCTTTCGGCTCCGCGTCCCGAACTGAAGCCCCACGTTCCCCGCATCGAACAGCTCATCATTCCGAAGGAGTTCATCGGCGCCGTTATCGGCCCGGGCGGAAAGATTATCCAGGGCATGCAGGAAGAGACTGGTGCAGTCATCACCATCGACGAAGAAGACGGCGTTGGCAAGGTGCAGGTGTCGGGCCCCAACAAGGAGGCCATCGACGCAGCCATGTCCAAGATCAAGGCCATCGTTGCCGTGCCCGAAGTGGGCGAGGTGTACGAAGGCGTTGTGCGCAGCGTGATGCCCTACGGCGCATTTGTTGAGTTCATGCCTGGCCGCGACGGACTGCTGCACATCAGCGAAATCGACTGGAAGCGCCTCGAGACCGTCGAGGAAGCTGGCATCAAGGAGGGCGACAAGTTGCAGGTGAAGCTGCTCGACATCGACGAGAAGACCGGTAAGTTCAAACTCTCGCGCCGCGTCCTGCTCGAGAAGCCCGAAGGCTATCAGGAGCGTGAGCGCCGTCCGCGTCCCGAGCGTGGTGAGCGCCGTCCGCGTCCCGAACGTCCCGAACGTGGAGAGCGTCCCGAGCGTCGTCCCCGTCCCGAACGTGGCGAAGAGGACTAATCTCCCGACAAATCAGATTGATTCATAGCACAGAGGCGGCCAAATGGTCGCCTTTGTGTGTCATTTGTCCCTCGTTCTCGGCCAATCTGAGCCCAATGTGCGTTCTTTTAACAAAAATTAAGAAAGCGAGGGGCGCCTAATTGCATCCTGTTTAATATCTTTGTAACGAAAAAGTCATAATTTGCATCATTTTATAACAAAATTCCTTAGATTATGAAACACAGGATAGCTCTTTTCGTGCTGACGATGCTTGGAGTCGTCGCGGCACAAGCTGGAATCACGACTGACGCGGAAGGGAACTACCTTCTGGGTACGGCAGACGACGTAGTGGCCTTCGCGTCACTGGTGAATGAAGGGACGGCAGATGCGCCCGCACTCGTCACGGCCGACATCGACATGACCGGACAGGAGTGGACGGGAATCTCCGGCTACAAAGGAACCTTCGACGGTCAGGGGCATGCCATCTCGAATCTCGCAGGACCGCTCTTCCTGACGACGAGCGACGGGGTGACCCTCCAGAACCTGACGCTTGCCGGCAGTCTTACCTCGGCAGGAGAGGATGCCTTCGGCGCATTCATCGCGACCCACAGCACCGGCGCCTTCACCGCCACAAACCTGACGAACCGCACGAAGGTAGTTGCTGCGGCAGCCACGAATGTGGGCGGCCTCGTCGGCTATCTGGCTCCTGGTGCGGTATCCAATATCACGGAGTGCAAGAACGAGGCCGAAATCATCGGTTTGAAAACTGTCGGCGGACTTATCGGCTACTTCTATTACAACAACTCGGGCAACGCTCTCTTCGTGAAAGACTGCTCCAATTCCGGCAATGTGACCTCTCTGACTGGCGCAGTAGGAGGCATCGTTGGTAACGCTTATGGCCGTCTGGAGGCCAGCGGCGGCTTCAACTCCGGCAACATCTCGGCCGAGGACGGCGACGATGCAGGAGGCTTCTTCGGCGCAGCAACACGCTATCTCAAGAGTGTTTCCAATTTCCGCAACACAGGCAATATTACGGGCAACAGCGCCGTGGGCGGAATCGTCGGCTCCAACTACAATACCAGCGTGACTCTCTACTTCTATGTGAAGAATTGCACCAACGAGGGTGAGATTACGGCTCGCGTAATGTTTGCCGGAGGTATGGTAGGCCGGGCAAGAGCCAGCTCCAACTATTTCGAATACACCAACGACTGCAACAAGGGCACCATCTCGGGTGCTCATTCTGCCGCCATCGCCGGCGAATCGCGTCGTGGCGATTATACGAACTGCTACAACCTGGGACTCATCAATACCGATGGCGAAGGCCGCGCACTTGTCTGCGGCGGTACGGGTGCCACCCTGAAGAACTGCTGGAATGCGGGCGAGATAATGCTCACCGACGGCAGCCTCTCGGGCGAGACGCTTATCGAGAGCAGCGGTACGGTAAACATCACCAACTGCTACGACTTGGCCAACATCGACATGGAACCCACTCACGGACGCCCCGAGGGCTACGACAGCGACTGGCTCAGCAACGGACACTTTGCCTATTTCCTGAACGGCAATACGGTGAAGGATGCCGTCTGGTACCAGACACTCGGACAGGACGAACATCCTGTGCTCGACAAGACGCACGGACTGGTCTTCCAAAAGGGCGACGACAGCTACGGTTCGGCATTCGACGACATTACGGAACTGAAAGCCGCCTTGTTCAACGCATTGAGGGAGTATGCCGAGGAGGTGGTTGCCTATCAAGGCGCCATCGACGAGATGCTTGCGAGCATTTCCGAACTGGATGCGATTACCGATCGCAATGAATTCATCCAGGCCTATTATTCGGGCAAGCTGGCCGAAGTGCAGGAAAGCGAGAAGGCCTACCAAAAGTACATCGACGCCGTAGCGCTCGTACATTCGACTGCCGACGAGAGCAACGTCTCGGGCACGGACATGGACATCTTGTATGAATACCTGGAGGGCGACTCCGAGGAGTGCGAGACGTACCCCAACGGTTCCTACTATTATATAATAGAGAGCAAGAAGCTCACCAACGAGGAGGTGACGGCCGAAATCGCGTTCGCAAACGAACTGCTCGACAAGGCTATCCGCAACGGCTACAAGTCGGGCGACGAGATTACCAACCTGATGGTCAACGCCAACCTTGCCGAAACGCCGAACTTCACCGGATGGGAGTACGAGAAGAGTGGCTCCACCTTCACTACGGGCGGCGTAAAGAGCGTAATGCCCACAGCTGAGGCTTGGAATGCCACCTTCGACATGAAGCAGACGCTCACCGGCCTGGCCAACGGTATCTATGAGTTGCGCGTCAATGCCGCATTCCGTCCGGCACACAACATCAACAGCACCAACGTGGCTGCCTTTGCCTATGCCAACGAAAACGAGACCTACGTCGCCACCGAGAGCGAGGATGTCGTCAGCTTCGATGAGGCTCAGGACAGCGTGAACTGCTATATCACCGAGGGAGCCAGCAACACCGACTACGAATACTTCGACGATGTGAACGGAACCTCCGGCTATGTGCCCTATGGCCCGGTTAGCTGCTCCTTCGCCTTCAACGCCGGCCGATACGAGAACATCATCGTGGCCAATGTCACCGACGGCACCCTCACCGTGGGCCTGCGCCTGCCCGGTACCGGATGTGCGGAGGACTGGCTGGGCTTCGGCAACTTCCGCCTCTTCTATCAGGGCGAACTGAACGACGAGAATGCCCTCGGCGCCCTGCAGCGCACACTCGAGGGAATGGCCGCCCGCGCTCAGACGCAGATCGACTACATGGGCGACTCGGGCTCCGACTACAAGGCCATGCCGCAGTTCAGCAAGGCGCTCCGTGCCGAACTGCAGGCCGAGATCGATGCCATCCCTGCCGCCGCAACCGGCGAGGAGAAGCTGCAGCTCGTAGCCCGATTCACCAAGACGTTCAACGAAATCTACGCCTGCAAGAAGGCCTATGTGGTCTACATGGACGAGATAGAGAAACTCTACGACCGAGTGTACAGCCTCCTCGACCTCTATCCCGAGATTCAGGACCTTGCAGTCGAGATGAACGACATCGTCAATAACGTCATTATCGCTAAGTGGGAGGACGGCGAATACTCCACCGAAGAGGCATTGGCAATGGACGAACTTCATGCACTCAGCATTCAGGCCTTCCTCAACGAGAATCTCCCCGACCTGGTGGACGGCTTCTACCAGCTGAAGTCACCCAAAGACCTGATGTGGCTGGCTGCAACGGCCGGACTGGGAGTGGCCGTCGATGCCTGTCTGACGCAGGACATTGACATGACCGGACAGGAATGGGTGGGCATCCAGAACTACAGGGGCACCTTCGACGGCCAAGGTCACACCATCTCGAACCTCGGCGCACCTCTCTTTGCCCTGACGCAGGATGCCACCACCATCAAGAACCTCATCGTTGCCGGTAGCTTCACGACCGAAGCCGAGGCTCGCATCGGAGCCATCGTGGCAGACCATCAGGGTACGAACTTCACGATGGAGAACTGCGTGAACCGCACCGACGTCATTGCCGAGAACTGTGAGTCCGTCGGTGGACTCGTAGGCCGACTCCATGCCAACAATGCCGCCAACGGCACCCTCAACGCCAAATTCATCAACTGCGTGAACGAGGGCAACATTACGGGTAAAGCCAACGTCGGCGGCTTCGTCGGCACTCAGGGCAACTATACCGCCAACCTCTGCGTCACCTATCAGGACTGCGCCAACAAGGGTAATGTGACGGCCAAGAACACGAAGGCCGGCGGACTGATGGGCACCACTTGGGGCCGCGCCCACTATTTCGACTCCTACAATACCGGCAACGTTACCTGCGAGGGCACCGAGTCCAGTACTTCTTGGTACAGCACTCAGGGCTTCGTCGGCGGACTCGTCGGCAATGCCATCCGCGGTATGGAGCACTTCGAGCGCTGCTACAACGCAGGCAGCATCAAAGGCAACGAATACGTCGGCGGACTCCTCGGCGGCCACAACTACAGCACTTCTTGGATCTACTACGACGAAATCGTGGAATGCTGGAACGTCGGCGAGGTGGACGGCAGCAGCTATGTCGGCGGCCTGATGGGTATCAGCGTCGGCGATGCAGGTTCCGAACTGACGCTCACCCGCAGCTACAATGCCGGCAAGGTGACCGGTGCCCGCGCAGCCGCCTTCGCTTCCCGCGTCAGCAAACTGACTGCCAACGCCAACTACAACACCGGAGAAATCCAGACGAACGAGCTGGGCGGTGTCCTCGTGGCCTACATCAGCGGCTCCAACGCCAAGATACAGAACGCTTGGAACAGCGGCACTTTCACCACCACCGGCGAGGCAGCACCGATCATCCGGAATGCCGAGACGACGACGGTCAATATCTCCAACACCTACGACCTGGCCAACGTCGATCTCGCTCCCCAGTATGGTCGTCCCGAAGGCTATGCCGACGAATGGCTGACGAGCGGTGCTTTCACCTATTTTATCAATAGTGCAGCCAACGGCACCATCTTCTACCAGACGCTGGGCGAGGATCAGCACCCCGTACTCGACTGGGCCCACGGCATCGTTTACCAGAAGGAGGACGGCACCTACACCAACACGGAACCCACAGTCGCACCCACAATTCCTACGGCCGACCTGCTCGATATCGTCTTCAATGAGGACGGTACTGCCGAGGATGTATCGCCGATGCACAATACGGTCGAGATCGGCGGCACCACGGCTTCGACCTACTTCAACGAGACCTACCAGCGCTACGTAGCTCGCTTCGAGAACCCCTACGGCAGCACTTGCAGCGGCTTCTACAAGGTGGACTTCGAGAACAACGAAGCCTTCCGTGCGGCATTGGCCAACGGCCACACACTCGAGGTGCTCTGCATGCTCGACTATGAGGGCGACATTCCCGATGCCGAGGCCAAACCTTTCAGCGCTATGCAGGGTGGCGGCACAGGTTTCCTCATCTGCAAGACGAATGCATCCGGCAGCAATGGCCAGAACGTCTTCACCTTCCTGCCCAACGTCACCACCACCGGTAGCAGCACTTGGCAGTGGACGACCAGCGGTATAGTGCCCGAGGCCAAGAAGTTCTATCATGTAGTCGGCGTTTGGGATCCCATCAAGGCAGAGTCCTACATCTATGTAAATGGTGAGCTCAAGAATACGCTCTCGTCCCCCGGTGAGTTCAAGTTTGCAAGCGCAGGCTGCAACTGGTTCGCCATCGGCGGCGACCCCGCCAGTGCCACTGGTGCCCACGCTTCGTGGCCCGGCGATGTGGCCATTGCCCGCGCCTACGACAAGCCCCTCACAGCCGAGGAAGTAGCGCTCCTGTGGACGCTCCTGTGGGGCATCATTCCGGATGATGGCATCGGCGCCCTGTCGCAGGATGCTGTGCCCGCCGCTCCCTTCGGCATCTTCCGTCTCAATGGTGTGAGGGTAGATAAGGCTCAGCAAGGCATCTACATCATCAACGGCAAAAAGGTGCTGGTTAAGTGAGCATCAAGAGTCAGGTTAGCCC
>JAILBW010000036.1 GCA_024680695.1 Bacteroidaceae bacterium | reverse complement strand
TACATTCTCACTTATTTCTATTGATTTGATAGTTGAACAGTTATAAAATGCCAAGTATCCAATATACTTACCATTTACTGTAACTGACGTGAACTTCGAACCTTTCAAAGCATAATAAGAAGACGACCCCCCATCTGGAATATCACAATTGATTATCAAATTACCCGTGCAGCCAGAGAATGCTTCGCCTCCGATGCTTGTTACACTATTTGGAATAGTGACGGAGGCCAGACTTGTGCAGCCAGAGAATGCACGCTCTCCGATGCTTGTTACGCTGTTGGGAATCGTGATGGAGGCCAGGGTTGTGCAACCCCAGAATGCACCCGCTCCGATGCTTGTTACGCTGTTGGGAATCGTGACGGAGGCCAGGCTTGTGCAACCATAGAATGCACCTTTTTCGATGCTTGTTACACTGTTGGGAATCGTGATGGAGGCCAGGCTTGTGCAACCCCAGAATGCATACTCTCCGATGCTTGTTACGCTGTTGGGAATCGTGATGGAGGTCAGGCTTGTGCATTCAGAGAAAGAATACCCTCCAATATTCGTCACACTATTTGGAATCGTGACAGAGGTCAGTTTTTTGCATTCAGAGAACGCCTTTTCACCAATGGATGTACAGCTGTATTTCTTTTCATCAATCATTACAACCATAGGAATTTCGATGGTGACAGCAACCTCGTCTGCTTTCGCCACACATACTTCCAAGGGCGAGTTGGATGTGATTTTGTAGTACATCAATCCATCGTAATAGCCGTTCTCTGTCAGCAGATTGGCTGTCGTGGATGTTTCTTCTGTTTCTTCTGGTTCTTCTGGTTCTTTTGGATCTTCTGGTTTTTCTGGTTTTTCTGTACCATCTTTAGGCTTCTGTTCTTCCACATCATCGTCGCCACACGATGCAAAGCAGAAGGCTGCAAGAGAGAGCATTGCTATGCTCAAAATCTTAAAGTTCTTCATATTCGTTATTATTTTTTATTTTGATGTAGTCTCTTGTGGATATAAAAAACGTGGACAATTTACTTCGTCTACGTTTCGGAGGTATTGGGGATAACCTATATTGCCTAAACGAGTAAAAGTCCACGCCCAACGGCGTGAACTATCTACTTCAGTTCCTGCAATATTCTTTAAATTCCCCAATTATCGGAATACCAGAATCAAAAGTGGATGTTCATCCTATATGTCTGTAGTCTATCTCTTTAACCCATAGGCAATCGGTGGTTTATGAGGTTGCACATATCTTTCGACACTGCAAAGACTTTTCGCGAGATAATGCTGTGTGTCAGCTGTGCACTCAATATTGCATATTGCATATTGCATTTTGTTTTGCCTCATCTGCGGGAAACGAGGTGGAGTGAAGAACTTGTGAAAATATTATACATGTATTATGTTGTATATACTATATATATTATTGATATATAATAATATATAATATATAAATAAATAATAGTACGGATGTAAGCATCTGTACGTTTGCGTTTTCTTCAAGTTTGGCTCATGTAGAAAACTTTATGCAATATGCAATATTGCAATATAGCCTGTCGTGACCTCCACCCAGCTCTACGCCTACCCCATTCAACGGCGCACTGAAAGTCCAGTTTTTTTGCTGAAAAAATGCTTGAAAAATTTGCATATGTCGCAGAAAATTAGTAACTTTGCATTGTAGTTGAGAACAAGATGATGACAAGCCCCGGGACGTGACCAAACGAAGGCCAAGGGAGGGAATCGCACCGAAAACTTGCACAAGTCTTTTCAAAAACTACCGCAAGTCCTGGCCAAAACTTGCGCAAGAGAGCCTCCTCTAAATCTCCTCCTAAAGGAGGAGACTTCCCATCCCCTCAGCATCCTTGCCCCCTCTCCTTAAGGAGAGGGTTGGGGAGAGGCCAACTCAAAAACTCAAAAACTTAAAAACTTAAAAACTCATGCAGACAATCAAGTACAGTATCGCGATCCGCAGCGATGTGCCAGGCACTAAAAAGGCGGAAATCACATCCACGAAGGCTTACCCCGTGTTCCAACAGACAGGCCAGATCTCCATCGACGACCTTGCGCGCCACATGAAGGACCACGGCTCGAAGCACTCTCGCGGAGAAATCAAGGGGTTCATCGACGATGTGGTGGACTGCGTAGTGGAGCATCTGGAGCAGGGTGTCAGTGTACGTCTGGGCGACCTGGGCACACTAAGCCCCTCGCTGAAGGTGACTGGCTCAGAGAGTGCCTCCACCGTCTCTGCCGACAACATCAAGGCTGTGGCAGTGAAGTATCGTGCAGGCAAGGTGTTCAAGCAGATCAAGGACCATGCCACCTTCGAGTGTGTGCCCAGTCGTGAAGCTCAGGCTCTTGCTGTGGCTGAGGCTCGTGCACAGGAGACCATGCAGCCCGAAGATGAGGATGATGGCAGTCTGGGATAACAGCCTCTCCTGACACCTCTCTCCCTGCCCCCTCCCCCCTCATAGGGAGGGGGTTTTTTAGGTATGAATTTTGTTGATTAGTTCACTTCTTCAGGACCTTCCTGCCGTGTTGGATGCAGATGCCGCGAGGATGTTTGTTGTCGGACAGCTGCAGGCCCCTGAGGTCGTAGATGGATGCATTGTCGTGGAGCATTGCCTGCTGGTCGCGTGTGGTGCTGATGCCGTCAGGGTCTTCATTGTCTGTGGTGAGCATCTTTTCGCGGAAGGCGTCAATGTCTTTGCTGCTGATGCCGAAGTATGTGGTCAGGTAGGTGCGGAACTTCTCCTCCAGTGTCTCTCCCTCCTGCGCTTCTACTTTCGAGAACATGTCGTCGAGCTGCCCCTTGCTGCAAGGGGTGTTGAAATAGGAGAAGTTTGTAAGCTCATAGTCCTTGTAGATGTCACTCTTGCTCACTCCGAGCAGTCCCTCGAGCAGGAAGGCCAGGGTGCCAGTGCGGTCGCGTCCGATGGCACAATGGAAGTAGGTGGGCTTGTCGTTCTTCACACAGGTGAACACAAACTGAAGTGCAGCCTTGTAGATGCTCTTCGAGTTGGTGAGTCCCTCGACGTGGCTTGCTGTCTGTGCCAATGCAGTGCGTCTGTAGGTGATGTCGTCGCCCAGCACAGACTTGGTGATGTTCTTTGCCTCACTGTCGCTGCGCAGGTCCAGTTCTGCCTTGATGCCAGCCTGACGCAGTGCCTCGATGCCTTCTGGTTCCAGGCTGTGGCCACCATTCAGCTCTGCCCCCCTGAACAACTTGCCATAGCGTATTGTCCTTCCACTTGCTGTAGGCCATCCACCCAGGTCGCGCACGTTGGCTGTACCCTTCACCCTGAGATGACGCATCTGGCCAGTCGTGTTGAAGGAGGTGGAGAGTATGCCGCTTTGTTCATTCTTGGACAAGCCAAGCGGCAAAGCCGAGCGGACCGTTGAACATTCTTTCCCTGAGGCCATGACCTTGCAGTAGTATGTGCGGCCAGGGATGAGGTTGTGGATCTCGTAGGAGGCTGATTCTGAGGGGATGTTGAGGGTGGTGGCATCAGTGAAGTCGGGACTCTCACTCCACATTATCTGCTGTGTGCCGACGGCTGCCTCCCGAGTCCAATGGACCTCCACAGGCAATGGCCAGTCGCGGCGATCGGGTGGACTCACATTGTAGGTGGACACCTTGCTGGCATCGCTCTGGGTGTATTCGAAGTCATGCAGAAAGCCGCGTACCCTGCCATTCTCCAGATTGTAGTCCATGTCGAACATACCCGTAGTGGCTGGATGCAGATGCCACATCTGTCGCAGGCCAAGACTGCCACCCGAGGTATAGTTGTAAGCCCTCACCTTGGTGCCTGTGTAGCTGTATGGATAGGTCGAGCTGCCCTGTATCTTGAACTGCCCGCCACTGGCCCATGTGATTGTCTGTTCGTGAAGTGGTTCTTCCGTCAGGGATATCAGGCTGCCACTGCCAGTGCCGACTGTCGTGCCTACATACATCCCATTGTCAGCACATTGCATCAGCCAGCCTCCGTTCTTGCGCACCAGCTTGAAGTAGGGAGGTGTCTCAACGTCTTCGAGAGCCACAGCCTTCAGTCCCTCCTTGGCAGCACTTGCAGCATCACCCGTGAGCGCATAGCCAGGGAAACCCACACTCTCGAAGTAGTAGTAGCCCTCGTGGAGTGGGTTGCAGCAGAGAGCATCGTGGGCCACCAGTATGCCGTTGATGGCCTTGTTGAGCTGCTCGAGTGTGGCATTCTGGTCCAGTGACTGAGCCTGAGCCAGTGCGTCGGCCAATGCCTGTGTGCTGCTTGTGGTGTAGCAGCCAGGGTCGGTGCCTACTGCATCACCAGTGGGCAACAGGGGGGCATAGTCGTTGATGACCTTCTGCAGGTCGTCGTAGGTGTATTCCTTCCACAGGTCGCCAATGATGTCGTAGCTGCTCCAGGCTGCATCTGCCATGAAGGCTGCATACATGGCTGGGCGTACATGGACGTTGGCCCCAGTGAAGTCGAAGGTGTAGGAGCGAAGCTTTGGCACTGCATCACAGTTCATGTACACCTCGTACTTCTTGCCTCCATAGATGCAAAGCTTGTCGCCCCAGGTGTTGTCGGCAATGTGCTCGCCGAAGGTGATCTTCACCAGCACTTTGTTGTAGCCCAGAGCCTCGTAGTCCATCAGTGTGACGGAATTTGGCACCACAATCTCCGTGAGCTGAGTCTGATAGATGGCCTTGTAGCCCAGTGTGGTGATGCCTTCGGGCAGGTGGAGTGAAGTGATGTCGGCATAGTGGAAGGCATAGTCTCCGATGGCTGTCACACTGTAGGTGCGACCCTTGATCATCACTGTGGGGGGTACTGTCACCTCGCCGCTGTAGGTGCAGGGGTTGCTTGCCGATGGCTGTTCGGCATTGGGATAGGTCACAGAGACCGTGTTGTCGCCAGTGACCACATACTTGATGCCATCCACTGTGAGGTCGTCCTCGGTGGGAGGTTCGCCGTTCTTCTGTGGGATGGGGAAGGCGGGTCCCTGTGCCCAACTGTTGACATCCAGCTTTGCAGGCAGTGAGCCATCAGTGAGCTGTGCGGCAGTCACCACTGTGACCTCTGGAATCCTGCCGGAAGCTGTTCCACTGCCTGCCACTGGCTGACCCTCCAAGATGTAGTTGTTCGAGTAGGAGGTGACGGCTGCTGTGTTGTTTCCCACCAATGCACCACTGCGGGTGGCACTTTTTGGACTGTCTATCTTTCCGATGCTCAGGTTGTTGATGAAGCTGAGTCCTCCTCGTGCACTGCTGCTGTAGCCTACGATGCCTCCCAGATAAGCACTGCCGGAGTTGACACCTGTGGAGGTGAGCTGGCCTGCAAAGAGACAGTTGCTGACCGTCGTGTTGTTGGCATTGGGCCATCCCAGGATGCCAGCCACCTGCAGATTGGTGTTTGCCCCCTTCACAGTGCCGTCATAGACACAGCGGTCGATGGTGCTTGTCTCGGCCTTGGTGACAATACCAGCCATGCGCAGAGACACCTGCTCGGAGCTGGGATTGGTGATGTCCACCGAGCACCAGATGTCCTGTATCTTGTGGTTGCCGCTGCTGTAGGCCACCACTCCTGCTGCATAGTGCTGTTCGGTGGTGCCGGAAGCAGACACTGAGCCTATAATCCTGAAGTTGTGGATGTCCTTTGTGCCATTGTGGATGCCGATGAATGCAGAGTATGTGGTTGATGCATCGGTGACTATCTTCAGCTTCTTGATGGTGTGGCCCTGCCCGTCAAACTCACCACTGTGCTTGCTGGCATTATTGCCCATAGGTGTCCACTGACGATACTCCAGGTCGATGTCTGCAGTGAGCCGTGCATCAGCATTTCCCTCCCCGTTGTTCACCAGCTGTGCCAGCCAGAACAGTTTGCCACCATTGTCAATCTCGTAGTAGCCCTTGCTGTCCTTTCGGGCTGGCTCATAAGGTGCTGCAAGGCAGGTGCAGAAACCATTGACGTAGTTGTGCTCATGTCCGCCAGGAGTGGCAATGATGATGTTTGGCACATTGCGTACAGCGCCTCCACTGGGCTTGTTGACCACCCCGGCACCCGTCACCCAGAGTGTGGAAGAACCACCTCCGTCGAGGTTGATGGCATCCGTCATGTTGAGGTCCTCGGCCAGGGCTACCACATTCTCCAGCGAGAAGCCAGAGGCCCCCTCCATACGCCCTTCCATGATGACCATATATACAGTGCCGTCGGCACACTTTCCCAGCAGTGTGCGTGGATGTGGGCCATAGAAACCCTCTCCGCCAATGTTGGCATTCATGCTCACTCCACCACGTCGGATGATGGGTCCGGAAGCCACAAAGCTGTCGTACTTCTTGCCCCATGCTGCCAACTGGCTGGAAGTGGTGGAGCTGCTGTAAGGCTCTATGTAGAATGTATCGTCCTTGAAGCCTACAATGCCATTGACTCGGGCAAACTCCTCGGGTGCAGTGGTGGCTATCTCCTTGCCGTCAACCCAAAGTGCAGTCGTCGAGGTGAAAGTGCTCATGTTGAAATAACTGCCGTTGATGGCTGCCGTGGCCCCAGCTTCCACAGCAAGGCTGTTGGTGCCCTGCGAGGAGTGCTCCTTGACGTAGAGACTGGTGCTCATCTCCGATTGGGAGTATTTGGCAATGGACACTCTCTGTGGGTTGCCATAGAGGTCGTCGAAGCTGGCCTTGCCATAGTATACTCCGCCTTGGAGCTTCCAGCCCCAATCTGCGTTGGCCAGTACTGAAGCGTAACTTGATTTGTTCTGGGCATTCCCACCAATGGCGATGAAGACAAGCAGAATTGGAAGCCAGAACCTGAAGCCTGATAGTTTCATCTTTGATGCGTAGTTTAGTTGTGTTTGCAGCTAAAGGTCGGCAGCCTTCGAGGGTCGTCGTGCCTTAGCTCATTCATTCCGAGAGCAAATCTACAACATTTCTTCGAAATGACAAAGCATGTAGCCCATTTTTCATTCATTTGCTCATTCTTGGCTTCCGAGCCCCAGCCAGGTGGCAAGGCTGAGTGCAAGACTCTGTTCCTGTGGCCGAACTTCTTGGACAAGCGTGACATATATGTCAATATTGCATATTGCATATTGCAAAAAGTTTTTTCTACCTGAGCCCTCTCGCTCGGAAAAGCTCAAATAATTTTGGCTTTTCGCTCACTTATTCTTCGCACTAAAGGCGAAGCGGCAGAGCCGAGCGCGTAACTCTGACCTTCGGTCGAAGTTACTTCCACTCGGCATAGCAAAATGAAAAAATGACTTTTTCTTTTGCTCTGCGCTTGTTTATTCGTAACTTTGCAATCAAGTAAGGAAAATAATGACATTTCTCAGACGGTTCGTTATTTTGTTGCTTGTCATCCTTGGCTCAAACATTGGTTGGCAGGCGTTCGCACAGAAGAAGTTTGTGCGGCAGGTGTTGCGCATAGACAGCATCATGCAGATCCGTTACCACAGTGCAAAAATCGACACTGCATACGTCACAAGACCACAGACACGATTCACTGTCTCCACACGTTTCAATGTGGCTGGCTCTGTATTTAAGGTAGAGGGCCTCGACAAGGGTACACATTTCTACACGGAAATGAAGGCTGACAACAAATCGACGCTCAGCCTTGCCGTGAACTATCTGGGTGTATCGTTGGCCCTGTCTCTCAATCCTGCCAAGCTGCTGGGCAAATACAGCGACTACGAGATTGGCCTGGTATATTACGGCAAGCAGTATGGCTTCGACATGATTTACCAGGATGCCAGCAACTTTACGGGCTTCTACATGCCAGATGGCGGCCCACGTGTAGAACTACCAGCCAATCGGTTCAAGATGAGGACGTTCAATGTGAGTGGATACTACATCTTCAATCATCGCCGCTTCTCCTATCCTGCAGCCATGACTCAGGGCTACATACAGCGACGCTCGGCTGGAAGTGTGATGCTGGCTGTCTCGGGACAAGGACAGCATGGAGAGTTGGAGGACACACCAAGGATGGAACTGCAGATCACCAACATCGGATTGGGTGGAGGCTATGGCTACAATTATGTGCCGGCACGGCGCTGGCTGCTGCATCTCTCGGCCCTGCCCACATTCATTGGATACAGCCACAGCTCGCTGACATACGACGGAGCGCGGATTCCACTTCATTACCATTTCCCCGAAGTGATTATCACCAGTCGCGGAGCCATTGTGTATCAGATAAAGAAGAACCAGTTTGCTGCACTCTCGGCTGTATATTACTTCACCGACATTGGAGGCAAGGAAGATCTTTGCATAGAGAATGAGAAGTGGCGCACTCGCCTCACTTATGGCTTCCGCTTCTGAGAAGTCTGAGTCTTCTGAACCCCTTTGAATCCTCTGACTACACTGATTTAAAACTCAAGGATCAGAAGGTGACGCGGAAGATGCCGCGGATGCCCCATTTGTGGGTGTCGTCGTAGATGTAGTTCATGCGGCGCACATACTCGATGTGGAAAATCTTGAATATGTTGTGGATGCCGAAGATGAGCTCTACATAGGGTGTGTTGGGGTCCATCACATGGGAAGCGTAGGTGAAGGAACCGTCGCTGCTGAATGAGCCAGGATAGTAGAAGAGGGTGGCATCGTCGCGGTTCTCAATCAGGAAGGGATTGTTCTTGTCCGTGAGTTTTCCCCACAGGCAGTTCACACCGATATACTCGCGCCACTTCAGGCCGCGGATGAGTGGGATGCGGTTGAAAATCTTTCCATTCATGTCCCACGACATCATGAGTGAGGCATAGCGGTCGGTGGGGAACTCCATGTTGCGGACGAGGCTGAAGGTGTAGCCCTCCATGATGTAGCTCGTATTGGCAGCTGGCATGATGAGGAAGGGGTAGGGGACCTTGTTCCACTGAATGCCACCCTTGATCATAAAGTCCATCTTCCCCCAGGAGCGCAGCCAGAAACGCTTGTAGAGGGTGGCTTCGCTGAAATTGTAGTCATACTCTCCGCCGAGCAGTCCCTTCACGCCGGCAGTGTGACTCAGTCCCATGATGGGCGCGTCGAAGTTTGTGGTCAGTCGGCGCTGCTTGGTGTTGATGTAGGTGGCACCAGGCTGATACTCAAACCCGAGGGTGGCCTCAGTGAAGTGTATCTTGTGGATGTTCTGCGAGGGGTCGTAAGCTGCAGTGCCTGGTGCAGGCTGTGACAGTGTACGATAGAAGAGATCACCGGCACCCTCATTCCATTCACGTCGTCCCTGAGCATAGAGTCGCAGTCCATTCTCCCATTCCCAGTCGAACTTCAGGTTGTAGCGCTCGAAGTAGTTCATGTGGCGCACTGGTGCCCACTTCAGGGAGACGAAGACATTGTCCTTGTCGGTGGGCATGAACTTGTCACTGGGCGACGAGATGTCATTCTCGTAGGTGAATGTGAGGTTGTGGCAAGGGTATTCGCGGGGCAGATAGTCTTTCTTGTTGAAGGAATAGGTGACCTCGCCCATGCCCTTCCATCGTTGGTCACCAAAGCCGTACTTTGTATAGCCCCGGAAGAACCAGTGCTTGTTGAGGTTGGCTGTCGTCTGTGCACTGGCACGAAGACGGAATCCCTCGACGAAGTTGCTGCCTATCATGGCATTGATGGGGCCGATGTCCACCTTGCTTGGGTGTTCGGGATTGACACTTGTCTCGACGAAGTTTTCGATGAAGGCCTTGCCCACCCAGATGATTTCCTTGAAGCCCTTGATGTTGTAGAGGCGGTCCATGAATACGTCCATCGAACTTTCCCCCTTGGTGAGCGGTGTGGGACGCTGTTCCTCCCAGAAACTCTCGTCGCGCATCTGGGCTGAGGCTTCGAGCTTGGTGTCGCCCTTGAACTTGAACGTGCGGTCGGGGATGGGTGTGAAGTCCCATCCGCTGTATTTCACAATGCGCTCCACCTGCACTTTCTGTATCCACGAGGCCAGTTCCATCTGCACCCACATCTTGTTGTTCACCACCACCTGTTCGCCTGTGGGCAGTGGTTCGAAGTCCTGCACTATTTTCATCTCGTCGACGAAGTTCACGTCACTGCGTGAGGGGATTCCAATCTCAGCCCGCTTTACGCGCCAAGTGGAGTCGGCAAGGATGAAGAGTGAGCCGGAGAAACCGAAGTCCTGTGGATTGTTGGGGGTGAAATCGACCTGGAAGCATTCTTGCTTGCCTACCATCAGTGTGTCGACAATAAAATAGCGGTAGAAGCTGATGGCACTCGACGTGCTGATGGGACTCGTGAAAGGATACTGGAGCAGACGTACCTGGTCCTGATAGATGTCGATGTCCGTGAAGCAGTCGGAAAGCATGCCCGTCATGATCTCTCCCGTATTGATGAGGTTTGTGACACCCTCGTTCCGTTCACCCACGATGATGGACTTCTCTGTCTTCGGGTCCTTGCGGTAGATGATTTGGCTCACCTTCTCCTCCATCGTGAGCGGCAGGATGAGTTTGCCCGTCTCGGGGTAGGTCTCGACATGCTCTTTGAGGAAGGGCAGGTGCTTGAAGTGGTCGTCCTCGAACACCTTCTCTGTAAACTCATTGAGCGCAAACGTCATCTTCTCGTACTTCATGTAGGAGAGATAGTCGTTGGAGCGCAGGTCGGTGTTCTTCTTTGCAGCAATCACCTTGCGCATCATGTCGACTGCAGGATTGTTCTTGCGGCTGTACTTCTTACGCTTGATCACAACCTCCACCTCCTTGAGCGACGAGGCTGTCTCCTGCAGCTTCACGTTCAGTTTCTGTGCAGCCTTCACCTCGATAGCCTTTGTGTCGAAGCCCATCATGGAAAAGACCAGTGTGCCTCGGCGGAAGGCAATCTTGTAGCGGCCGTTGATGTCGGTCTGCACCAACGTGCTCTTGTCGTCCATATAATAGACATGCACTGCAGGCAACGTCTCGCCTGTGGCAGCATCTGTCACCTCACCCTGGACCATCTGAGCTGCTGTGCGAAGTATGCACAGACACATCAGCAGGAAGAATATGTAGAGTCGTTTCAGCACTTGGAAAGTATCGGTTTCTATTTCAGCCTGCAAAATTACGAATAAGTGCGCGAAAAAACAAATTATGGAGCAGCGAATGCAACAGAGATGCCTTTTTCTTTCTCTGCCGATTCGTCGGGCAATCATGTTTCTCGCCTTTTTTCTCTTGTAAGGTGGGTAAAAGATAGGAGGGCATTCCTCGGAAAAAAGGAATACCCTCCAAGCATTTTGACTATAGGCAGGGGCTTACAGGTTCTCCTTCTCGATGTCGATGAAGTACTTGTAGGTGCCGTGCTTCAGTTCGTCGGTGGCAGCCTCGTCGCATACGATGATGGCATGGGGATGCAGCTGCAGTGCGCTGATGGTCCACTCCTGGCTGACAGCACCCTCGATGGCATGCTGCAGGGCACGGGCCTTGTTGTGTCCGTTGCACACGATGAGCACCTCGCGGGCAGCCATCACAGTGCCTACTCCCACGGTCATGGCAGTGCGAGGCACCTTCGTGACATCGTTCTCGAAGAAACGGCTGTTTGCAATGATGGTGTCGGTGGTCAGGCTCTTTACGCGGGTGCGGCTTGCAAGTGACGAGAAGGGCTCGTTGAAGGCAATGTGGCCGTCAGGGCCGATGCCACCCATGAAGAGGTCGATGCCGCCAACTGCCTCAATGGCTTTCTCGTAGGCTGCACACTCTGCTGCAAGGTCGGGGGCATTGCCGTTGAGGATGTGAACGTTCTCCTTCTTGATGTCGATGTGGTTAAAGAAGTTGTTCCACATGAAGCTGTGATAGCTTTCGGGATGCTCTTCGGGCAGGCCTACGTATTCGTCCATGTTGAACGTCACCACGTTCTTGAAGCTCACCTTGCCAGCCTTGTAGAGCTCGATGAGATGCATGTAGAGACCCAGGGGCGAACTGCCGGTGGGGCATCCCAGCACGAAAGGCTTCTCGGCCGTGGGATTGGCTGCATTGATTCTTCCTGCAACATACTCGGCAGCCCAGCGGCTGAGTTCTGCATAGTTGGGTTCAATAATTACGCGCATTGTCTGTTTTCCCTCTCATTACCTTCTCTCGGCGAGGAGGCCGCCATCAGGGTTGTTGGGCGTTGGTTGTTTTTCCTGTTTCTCAGGTGCATACTTTTCCCCTTCCTGCTTCGGGATGGGGTCCTGGGTAACAATCTTTTTAACTAAGCTTTTCTGGATATCGTTTTCTTTTCTAATCTAATCTAATTACCCGCCGCCGGCACATATCGAGCAGGGTCTCCGTCGGTATTGTAGATGCAGTCCTGTAGCTTCTCCGCGCTAATCTTCACAGCCTCTCGGGTGAGTTCCGGCACATTGTAGCTTTTGAGCAGGAGCAGGTTGTGCTCTGGATCCCTTTGTGGCAGGGCAAAGGCTTTGTGTGCCTGTCCGTTGCGGTCGAAGTATGCAATGAAGGGTCGGGTGTAGTTCTTGTCCATGCGACGGCTGCTGAAGGCAATCCATCGTCCGTTGCTGCTCCATGAGTGGAAGCTGTCGGGGTCGGGACTGTTGGCCGCCTTCAGGGCATAGCATGAATCCTTCTCGAGATCCTTCACCCAGAGGTCTGCGCTGATGTGCCAGATGTGGAACTGGCCATAGTTGCCCTGCGTGTAGAGTACGTATCGGCCATCGGGACTTACGCGAGGCACACTGAGGCTCTTGCGGCGAGCAAAGGCGTCCACCTCCATTTTCGGTGTGCCGAACTTTCGTGTAGCAGGGTCGAAGTCGACGCTGAAAAGATCGTAGTACAAGCTGTCGTGCTTCGTGACCACCTGCATGAGCAGGAGGCTGTCGCTGACGTTGGTGTCCATGCGTCTCCGCAGGTCGGCGCAGACATAGAAGAGCTTTCGCCCGTCGGGACTCCAGCATGGGAAGGTCTCGAGCTGATCGCGGGTGCGCAGGATGTGGCTCACCTCGTTTTTCTCGGCGTCGTAGAGGAGCAGGTCGCTCGTTTCGTCGAGCACCTCCACCTTCTCGGAGTGGAAGAGGTGGAATGTCTGTCCCGTCTTATTGGTACTGAAGGCCACGAGGCGCTCTGTCGGGTGCCACGAGGGATAGACACCGCTGGTGATGATGGTGCTGTCCTTGATGATCACCTTGCGCGCTTCGCCGTTGTGCACGATAATCGTGCCGCCATGGCTTGCACGGACGTGGAACAACATGTCGTCCGTCCCGTATTTGCGGTAGTTGTGTCAGTTGATGCAGTGGTTGTCTTTGTCGCTGTATTTGCGATTGTTCTCGTAGATAGTGTGCACATCCCAGTTCGTCAGGTTGCGCTGATAGAGGCCCAGCTGGCGATAGAGCTCGTAGCCGGGTTCGATGAGGCGATAGCTCAGGTAGTTGTCGATGTCTTCTTCGGCCACCGTGAGTTTGTAGTCGGGATAATGGAGCCATTGCTCTCCCTGTCGGGCATATAGGCTGACAGTGATGTCGTGGCCGCGGTTCTCCTGCAGCAACTTGCGCCAGCGCGTGGAGTCGATTTCCACCTTAGCATCGTCGCCTCCCCCTGCCACCAGTGCGTCGCCCTGTCCCTGAAAGCGTGCCACGATCTCCGTTACGGCAGTGTCCTTCAGCATGAAGTTGAGTGGGGCAATGTTGGGGGGGACGACCACGTTGGTGTAGTCCGGAAAGATTATCGCCGGCCGATTGGCTTCCTCGTATTCTGTGGGCACCTGAGCCTTATGCCGCTGGCATGCGACAACCATTAAGGCCGTGAGGGCCAGGACGGTGCTCCGTAGGGTTCTCATTCTTGACATGTCTTGATTCCTTTTGTTTTAGTTCACACCCGAGCTGGACGAGACGTATCCCGTCTGTTTGGAACTGGTGGCGCGCAGGTTGCCGAAGAAATAATAATAAGGATAGTAGCCGTGGTAGCGCGGGAACAGCTCGTCGGCATGTTCGGCGCGCGACTGCATATAGGGCTGTATGACGTTCATGAAGGACTGGATGCGCGATGTGCGCAAGTTCATGTTCTGGAAATTCTGTTCCAGCCCCGGATAGTTGTTAGTGGCCAGCAGGATGCCGTCGGCAATATTCTCGGGCGGCGTACTGCCCCGCAGCACCTCCAGACGCGCCACGAAATCGTGGAGCAACTTTGTGTACAGACACACAGCCAGGCTGTTGTACAGCGCATTCAGGCTGCGCCCCTCGGTGAGCATCAGGTTGTATCCGAGGAACGTGGGCTGCTGATACATACTCTCGAAACTGTCGCGCATGGGTTCGGTAAGGCGTATCTTGGCCATCTCGGGGTCGGCATTGACAAGGTCGGGCTGGCGCACCATGCGGGCATACTTGGCACAGAAGTCCGACTCGAAGGGCACATCGCGCAGGATGCGCAGGTATTTCTCGCAGACGTCCCATTCGCCGCGCATCAGGGAACTCTTCACGAGCAGGTGCAACAGGCGCACGGTGGGACCCGTCATCACCATCTGTTCCATACACTGGTGGATGCAGGTGAGCATGAATCCGCCGTGGTAGCTGCCCTCGGGGAGATAGAGGCTCACGGCTGCGTTCAGTCCGCCGTCCATGCCATGAATGTGCAGGGTGTCGAACTCGAGTCGAATGTCGTAGAGACGTTCGCAGATCTGGTCGGTGTGTACGAGCGAAATGGCATAGTAGGCGGCAAAGGGGCGGTTGCTCATCTCGGCATGCTTGTGTGCGATATCCTTTGCCCTCGCCCAGTCCTGATCGTATTGGGCTATCATCATTTCAGAGATGACGCGCGCATAGGGGCGACGCCAATAGTCGAAGCCGACGATGGCCGCAAAGCCCACCACCAATATGGCCAGCTCCATCCACGACGACTTTGTCAGGATCCATCCGCTCCCCCCGGTGCTTGTCGGACGAGGCTCTTCGGCAAGTAATACGCGATGTTTCTGCACAGTACGCACTGCGAATGCCACTCCGCCGCACAGGAGCAAGCCCAGCACCACAAGCACCAGCGGTCCGAGGATGCGCCCCGTCTCGGCTTCGAAGAAAAGGTCCAGTCCTTCGTAGCTTGCCCATCCCATATAGAGAAATGCGGGGACATACTGAAGCCACCTCCATCGCGGACTCAGGCGAAGCAAGTATCCCAACATCCATGTCCCCGCCGTAAGTGTGGCAGCCAGCAGCAGTCCGCCCAGCCACGGATGACGGAACAATTGCAGCAACATGCGCCCGAAGTACCAGAGCCAGCCTCCGTCGACATCGAGCACATATTTCATCTGTTCGGGATTCGCTACCCAAAAACTATATTCTCGGCATACGCGCCATACTGGTGCATAATACATTGAAGCCCAAATCCATATGGCTAAGAAGAAAATTCCCATCATTATGGGCTTCGCTATCTGTCGGCACGGACTTTTCTGCGTTGTTTTCGGAGCCGTCGGGCCCGAATGAGAAGCCTGCTGTGCCCTGTTCTTCTGTTTGCTCATAGCAAGTTTTTCAAAAATCGCTGCAAAGGTACAAAAAAACGAGCGCAGAGCAAAAGAAAAAAGTTATTTTTTCATTTTGCCTTGCCGAATTTCAAGAAGTTCGGCGAAGCCAAGGGTACGAAAAAACGAGCGCGGAGCAAGGGAATATACAACAGCAAGCAGAGGCCGATACAACAGCAAGCAGAGGCCGATACAACAGCAAGTAATGGCGGTTACTTGCGCAAGTATCTGAAGTAGGAATGCGATGTATGTAGGCATCCTCAGCACATCACTCCACAGGTTGCAGGACAATGTGAGGCTTCATGGGTCGGTTGCCGTCAATTATTCCTCCAGTCCGAACTCCTCATTAGGCGTACTGCCCATGAAAAGTTCCAACAGTCCTCCGGCCGTGATGTCGGTAAAGTCCAGCCAGCAGCGGTTGTAAGGCGTGCCATTCAACTTGGCCCGTTGGATGTATTTGTTCTGCGGATTGTTGTCGTGCGCCTCAATGACAAACGTTTTGCCCGAGTAATAGTCCTTGTCCAGACGGAAAACGATGCGGTCGAATAGCGGACTGGTAATCTCAATGCGCGTATCGCCTGGACAATAAGGATGGAGCCCCGACGCTGCCAGAACATACCATGCCGACATCTGCCCCACATCCTCGTTGCCCACCAGCCCCTCCACACGATTGGCATAGGCTTTCTGGCAGATGGTGCGAGTCCACTCCTGCGTTTTCCAGGGTTGCCCCAGACGATTGAACAGGAAGGGCAAGGCATGGACTGGCTCATTGGCATGATTGTAATACTGATTCCACAGGAAGTTCTCGGGCGTATGGTCGAAGAAGGCATTCAGGTCGGCCAGTACCTTTTCCCGTCCGCCCATCAACTCCACCATTCCCCCAATGTCGTGTGGCACGAACCATCCCTGCTGATAGGGGTTGCACTCGATACAGCCATACCATTCCTTGGTCCGGGCATTCTCGGGCCACACTTCCCATTCGCCGTCCGACTGGCGCGGGCGGAACCAACCCACTTCCGTATCGAAGACGTTGCGATATGCCTGCCCTTTCTCGATGAGCGTCTGGGCGTCTGGCCGGCCTATGGCCATGCCCAACTGACCGGCACACCAGTCGGCAAAGGCATTCTCGAGCGTTCGGGAGATGGCTTGTCCGCCAGGGGTGAAACCAAGTTCGCCGTTGCCCTGCAGTTCCGAGGTCTTCTGTGCAATGTCGTAGGCTTTTTCGGCATCGAATGTACGGATGCCCTTCATGTAGGCGTCGGCAATAACGGGCAGTGCCGGATTGCCAATCATGCAGCCGCTGTAGGCATTCAGGAACTCCCAACGCTCGTAGTATCCCTTCCCGCTTTCCTCGGCCAACGTCACCAGAGAATTTATCATGTCGCTGACCATGCGGGGATTAATCAGGCACTGCAGGGGGAACTGGCTGCGATAAACGTCCCATCCGCTGAATATGGTGCGCTTGTCGAAGCGACCTTGGCCCTGGTGCACCTGATAGTCGCCGCCTATGTATCTCCCATCGACATCGGCATACAGACGTGGGTCTATCATCGTATGGTAGAGTGCTGAGTAGAAGATGGTTTTCTCGTCCTCCGTCCCGCCCGAGACAGCCACTCGGCTCAGTTCCTGTCCCCATTCCTTTTTTGCGTTGTGGCGAGCTTGGTCGAAGGTGAGATCCGCCGCCTCGGCCTGATAGTTCCTCTGTGCGCCCTCCATATCGACAAACGAGATGCCCACCTTCATTTCGACCGTCTCGCCGGCAGCAGTGGGAAACTCCGTGAAGAAGCCTATGTGTCGCCCCTGCATGCGATCGACGTCCGTGATGACCGAAGCCTGGCTGACCAACTGCTGATAGGCCGTACTGGTGACACTTTCGCGATGACGGTCCAGGCTGTCGGGTATCTCTGCGCTCCAGAAACCGAAGGTGTGCAGCGGCTTGCTGAATGTGGCGTAGAAGTGTACGGTGTAGCGTGCCTGTCCCGCTCCGTCGCCCCAGCCGCCTCCTTCCGGCAGACAGTGCATCCATCCCTTTATCGTGCAGGAATCCACCACCTCGACGTATTCCTCCGAAGCCGTTCCGCCCACACGGCGAGCCAGGTCCACCTGAATGCGCGCCCTCTCGTTTTCGGGGAATGTGAAGCGCAGCAGTCCGCAGTGCGGGGTCGCCGTACACTCGGCCTGAATGTCGTAGTCGGTGAGGCGCACAGCATAGTATCCTGCCTGGGCCGTCTCGGTCGCTTTGTCGTAGGCCGAGCGATAGCCTTTCAGAGTACCGTCTTCGCGTCCGGCAATCGTCTGCAGTTCTCCGCCGGCCGTGGGCATCACTAAGAAGTTGCCCAAGTCGCCATACCAGCCCACGCCGCTCATTTGCGTCATGGCAAAGCCCTCTATTGTCCGATGCTCGTAGCTGTAGCCCGAACCGTTGTCGCCGCCCGTAATGGTGTTGGGGCTCACTTGGACCATGCCGAAGGGGGTGGCCGCACCTGGGAACGTCTTGCCCAGTCCGTGGTAGGCTCCGGCGGCATCTACGTTCGTACTGGCTCCGATGAACGGATTCACGTAGTCGGCCAGGTTCTTCTGCTCTTTTCCGCAGGAGGCGGTCAGCAGGCCAAGCGCCGCGTAAGCCAGTATTCCGAAAGTGTTTCTCTTGTTCATGAAAAGGAGGTGTTTATTGCGTAATTGAATGCCTGTTGCCCTGAAAGAGGAGTGTGGCGATGCCGTGGCGGGGAATCGTCGTGTCGAAGCTGCGCTGCCCTTTTTCCTCGTGAACGGAAATATCCCGAAGCGGCTCGTCCAGGAGGTTCACCTCGCTGATGCGCTTTGCATCGAAGCCCAGCGTGATGCGTCGCTTCGTACTGTCGCCACTGGCATTGTAGAGCCGCAGACCCAGTTTTCCGCCTTGTGCCCAGGCAGCGCTGAGCCGGTAGCCGCTGTCCTTGAGGTCCACGAAGCATTTCTCCTCTATGGGACCTCTTTCGCAGGGCGCTACGATCAAGGGCTCTTGCCAAGCCTGAGCCACACCCTGCACGTCGGCCAGTTCCCACGTTTCGCGATGGGGATACAGGGCATAGTGGATCTCCGTAGGGCCATGCAGGGGATAGTCGCGATCCCATAGGCCCGGCCCGGAATACTGCAAGGTAAGCGACAGCGGAAAGTCATCTCCCATCGAATAGGAGGTGGTGTGGTCGCTGAGCAGCGTAAGTCCGTATTTGCCCTTGCCGTCCGTAATGTCCAGCCAGTGCAGCAATACGTTGTGCCGAATGGAGTCCCATCGGTTGAAGAACGTTTCGCGTTGCTGGCTGTGGCAGACGTCGAAGGGCGCATCCTTGTAGAGTTGAGGCTCGCGCATTCGGGTAGGCAGGAGCAGGCCGAGCATGTAGCGCGTATCGTAGTATCCTCGTCGCCGCATCGGCCATCCTTTCCTTGTCGGTTCACCGATGTGCAGGTTCTCTCTCCAGTCGATGCGCAGACGGACATCTATCAGCCCTCCGTCCTCGATGATGTGAGTCGGCCCTTGTGCTTCGGACGCGGAACCCGGCTTCGGTGCTTCTGGCCCCTTGCCTTTCAGCGTGATGATCTTCTCGAAGTCCACGCCCGCAATCCTGCCCTGCACCGCCAATGTCTGCCTTGCGTCGTCCTGCGCTATCCATCGGGCCGTAGCTCTCTCCTCCGTCGAGGAGCAAAAGCTGCCCCTCTCGCCGAAATAGCCGCGCAGTTCTCCCAACCGATAATTGGCATCCCGACGGACAAACTCCACCTCCCCCTCCTTGTCTTTCAGGCACAGACTCTTCAGCGTGCCGCCCTGTCGCAGGTCTATCACCAGCCGCAGGCGGTCGTTCTCCATCGCGACTTCGTCGGCTGCCACTTCCTTCGGACTCTCCGTCGAAGGCTCCGTGGCTTTCATCCCCCTCAAGTCGTAGGTGGCATAGCCGAAAGCCGGGACGCGAACCCACAGCCGGACGCTGTCGCCCTGTGGACGTCTGACGACGACCCATTCTTCGCGCGCCGTTCCCGTCGTATTGAAGATGCGAACCAGCGCGCCTTCACGCTGTCCGTTCCCGAGGTCCATGCTGCGGACTGCCTCGCTTCTGAGGCTGTCCGAGATGTGCAGACTGCTTGGTATCCATTCCCCGATGATGGTCTGCGCCCAGGTGCGCCGTCCTTTCAGGCGGTTGTAGGGCACTATCCACGAGTCGTGGTGCTGGCTCAGCATCAGGGTGCGCCATGCTTCGTCCATTCGGTCGTCACGCACTGGATGCCCAGCCATCGCAGCCATTGCGCAAAGCTTTTCGGTCTGAATCAGATGCTCCTCAGCCTTTCTCACCGCTTGGGCAATGCGTTGCAGAATCTGTGTGCCCCACATCAGGGCTGGCCTGACGTCCTCCTGACTGAATTGGCGTACCGTCGGTACATTGTCTTTCAGGTGGTTCGCGAAATAGTCGCGCCAGAGCGTGTATTCCGACCGCTTGGCGGCTTCTCCCTTCAACCATGGGCCGCCCTTCCATCCAGCATCCTGCAGGCACATTCCCACCGGTTGCCGGATGCCAGCCTCGGTGCAGGCCTGCAGGTATTCGGCCGAGTTCTGCCAGGCCGTAGTCTGCCACACGCTGCTGTCCTGCAGCGCCTCCTGATCGTAGCGCGGCACGCAGGGCAGAGCCGTTCCGTCGGGACCAGTCAGACTGATGAACTGGCCACCCATCGGAGCCATGTAGCCGCCCCAGCATGTATCGGGACATTTCAGCGAGAGCTGCCTTATGCCCAACTGCTTCAAGATCATGGGCAGACAACTGGTGAAGCAGGGTTCCTCGGACGAGTAGGTGAGAAAGCGCAGGCCGGGGAAGTGTTCGTGCCACTTTCTTATGCCTGCCTGAAACTGTCGGACGATGCTCTCGCCACTTATATTATAAAGGTAGGGCTGTGCGTAGGTGGGATTGACCACCTCCACTTGACTTCCTCCTACCACCCTGCCAAAGCGTTCGTAGGCTTGCGGAGTCCGACACCTCACGCTGTCCCACGTCTCCGGCTCCAGTTCCAGACTGATGCGCCATTGCGGATTCGCCTCCAGCTGGTCCACAATGAAGTCCGTGTACCACGCCAGGGGATAGTGTCCGTAAACACCGCCGTGAAAGCCATCCACGAAGTAGTTCTCCTGCGCCCCTGCCTGCATTGCCAGGCCGCACGACAGGCACAGCAGCAGCCGTCGCGCCCACCTTCCCGCTCCCTCGCGCGCGTTCATCTTCTTTATATAATGGCACCATTCGCTTCGCATCATGGTGCAAAAGTACGAATTAAAATTGAGATGGACATACATTTAGGTTCAGAAAAAACGACATGTTTCCGAATCGAATCCTTGCATGGAACGACAAAAAGCCTTAACTTTGCGCCTCGAAATGCAGATACTCTCGAATCCCTGGATATGGCTCAGACGCATCCGCCATCGTTGCGGATACGGCGTCCACTCGCCTTTCGCCTTTCAGTTCCTGATGCAGGTGGTCTACGAGCGCAACACCTTCTACGCTCTCGAGTCGCTGGATGCACAGCTGGCTTGGTGGCAGCGCTTCCGGGTGCGTCGCCATCTGCACCTCCTCTTCCGCTTAGCCAACTACGTCCAACCAGTGCGGATTGTCGCGCCGGCGCCCTCCCTTGCTACGCGATACATGCTGGCGGCATGCCCTCGTACAGCGTTGTCCACCCCCGATCGCGAAGCCTCTCCCACCCTCGTCTACCTGCTGTCGCCGTGGGACGAGCCCCCCTCTGCGCTCTTCCCCATGGGCGAGAATGACGTCCTCGTGCTGGACAACCTCCATCGCCATGCCGCATGGTTCGCCACCCTGCCGGCCACTGTCACTTTCGACCTCCACGATGTCGGGATCGCCTTCTTCAACCATCGGCTCAATACGCAGCACTACGTCGTCAATTTCTGAGAACAGAGCCCCGTCATGGTCCTCGAAAACACGTTCGGGCGGGGGAGATATGATAATTATGCATGTTTTTCACATTTTTAGAGAAAAAGTCTACCGCATATATAAAATAATGTGTATCTTTGCCCGCCAAAATCGAAGAGAGCAGTTAAGAATGTAAAATTATAATAAAGAAACTCGATATGTATTGGACATTGGAAATGGCCTCGAAGCTCGAAGACGCACCCTGGCCCGCAACAAAAGAAGAACTCATCGACTACGCCGTCCGGAGCGGTGCTCCGCTCGAGGTCATTGAGAACCTGAACGAGATAGAAGACGAGGGCGACATCTATGAAAATATCGAAGACCTCTGGCCAGACTATCCCACCAAGGAAGACTTCCTCTTCAACGAGGATGAGTATTAGAGGATAGGATTGCTCTTAAATAACTAAATACCAGCGAGATAAGTAGATTTTATTTGTTTGTCTCGCTGGTGTTTTATGGTCTCAAGTAGCCTGGTTTGTTTGTCAAAATTGCAATTATTAACTAGGAAGCGCTATCGCTATTTTTTTTGTGTTTGTAGAAAAATTGAAGAAAATGAATTATAAGGTATCAATCCTTGGACGTAGGCATGAGCAGGAATCAGGATAGAGAAACCATTGCCTGTGGTCTGTCACCATCACCTTCTACACTGATCCTAACCACGCCCCCTGAAGGCTGACCCCACAGCAGACGACTACAACAAACGGCTGATAGAAGCCTTGAAGGAACTCCCGTCGCGCCCAGCACCCTATCTAGTGCATTGCTTGGAGGGAAAGGACCGCACTGGATATGTGTGTGCATTGCTCGAGGGATTATGCGGAGCCTCGTATGAAGAGATCGTAGCCGACTATCTGGCCACCTACAATAACTATTACAGGGTCAACCAGGTAAACAATCCTGCTTTTTGCGCCACCTTGGTGTCGTTGAGGCTCAACCCTTGCCTCATGTTTTATGCAGGCGTTAGCGACGAAGCACAACTGCCCGATGTTGACTATGCAAAGGCATTCTCCAGCTATCTGCTTTCACACGGAATGAGCCAGCAGCAGCTGGATGCCCTCATTCAGGCCCTGACAGCGACAAAACCGCAATAATACTTTCGACTGCTTGCTGTAGTATTGCTTCCTGCTTGCTGTAGTCTTTGTCATACCAATGTGCGGCAAAAGCGGGATATTAGTGCTCGTCATTGTCTTCCACATCACAATGCAGGAAGCCCATTTCCTTTGCCTTCTCTTGGTTCATCAGGAAATAGATTGCCTCCCCTTCGTTGCATAGTTCGCCTTTTGAGTTGGTAATCTCCGCATCGATATAGGCCAGATTCCGTACCTGTTTGGCTACTTTCGCCCTGATGGTCAGCTCGGGTTCTGTGGTGGGGATGGCTATCTTGAACTTCACGTTGAGTTGTACCGTATAGCCGCTTGTCTGCAGTTTTCGCGTCACTACCCATCCGCAAACCTCGTCAATCAGGGTGCTGAGTATGCCGCCATGCATGGTGTTCACCCATCCCTGATAGTTCTTCTCGGGATGCCATTTGCTCACGATGTAGTCGCCATCTTCGTAGAATTCCATGTGAAGCCCGATGGGATTCTCGGGGCAGCAACCGAAGCAGTTGTATTCAGGATGGTGTCTCCAGGGGTTTATGATTTTCTTCATGTCAGTATTAAATCAAATCCATGTCAGTTTTCGCCACAGTTCTTCGAGTGGCCCTCGTTGGTGGCCTCCGGTCTTGTCGGAAGAGCTTGTCTTGAGTCCGCCGAAGGACCAATAGCGGCAGAAGATGTATTGGCCGATGACCATGCCCAAGCCAACGAGGACGGAGAATGTGGTGCCGAGAAGCCGATAGCAGGCCAGTCCGTAGCCGTAGAAGATGAGGCAGCCGATGACGGACTGGAGCAGGTAGTTGGTGAGGCTCATGCGGCCAAAGAGGCAAAGGCCGAACATCGCGCGGCGCACTCCGCCGAAGGCATACCAGGCCGAAACCACGGCTGCCACAGTCATCAATAGGATGCAGAGGTTGTAGATGGGAGTGAGCCAGAGTGTCAGCTGGCGGAACTCCACGAAACTGAGCGCGATGACGGCGACGGCAGACAATGCAAGGGCGCGATGCCATATCCGCAGGTTGCGGCCCTCGGCGTAGAAGAGGCGTTGCCTGCCCAGCTGCATGCCAAGAACCAGAAGGCAGAAGAGCTGCGTCAGTCGTCCACTATATACGTTGTACCGAAAGTTCAGCTCGAATCCGTATCTTAGGTTGTTCACGACATTCTCCCAAAACGTGCCGTGGGCATGCAGGGCGACGGTCTGATTGTAAATGTCGAAGAGACGGGTGTGGTCGATGGTGGTATTCGTCAGCAGGCAGAACAGTTCCAAGGGCTGGATGGCCAGCAAGCCGATGATGCACCACACCACGCTGGATGGCAGATAGCTGACAGGAATGAGCAGCAGGCCGTAGAGGGCATAGAGCATCAGGATGTCGCCGTCGTAGAATGCCACATCGACGAGGCCGAACATGAACAGCAGGCACATTCGCCAGGCAAAACGGCCAGAGAAAGAACGGCCCTTCTGCTGCTGGTTGTCGTTCATGATGAAGAAACTCAGTCCGAAGAGCATGGCGAAGATGCCGTACATCTTACCGCTAAACAGCCAGGCAAGTACCTTGCCCACCACTTGGTCGCATGGCAGGGTGAAGGCAATCGGCTCCTGAGTGAACACATCAAAATGGTCCACGGAGTGGAACAATATGATGCCAGCAACAGCGATACCCCGCAAGGCATCGGCTACCTCGATTCGGGTGTTTGGCAACCGACGGGTGTGGTAATGGTCAATGGTCAGTTGAGTTTTTGAGTTTATGAGTTTGTGAGTTGGCCTCTCCCCAACCCTCTCCTTAAGGAGAGGGGGCAAGGATGCTGAGGGGATGGGAAGTCTCCTCCTTTAGGAGGAGATTTAGAGGAGGCTCCCTCCGCCAGCGCAAATGTTCAATGTTCAGAAGCTGACTTTCCTCTCAGGTGCTGAGAACGAGCAGAAGCGGGCTGTGCCATTGGTGATGTAGAGGATGGCCATGTTGTCATCGTCGGCCTTGTACATCGACTTCAGCCCTTCGTTGCGATTCAGGAACTCCTCTTTCACGGCCAGCGTCTCGTCGCTGACCAGGGTGCCGGTAACGCGCATCCACTCGCTGCCGGAGGGTTTCAGGGCACAGATCTCAAACTTTCCGTTAGCTGCCATCTGCTTGTAAACGTCCTTGACCTTGCCCGTCATAATGTAGAGACGGCCGTTGATGATCTCTGATACGCCAAAGGGACGGACATGAGGCTGGTCGCCGTCGACTGTGGCAATGAAGAATGCGCCGCACTCCTTCAGGTAAGCTTGCACTTCTTTCATGTTCTCTGATTTTGTTTGTGGGTCAATACTGTCAGCCGTCTCAACTTTGGTTGCTGGCTCTGTTTCGTTCTCTGTAGCCTCTGCGGGCTTGTTCTGGGTGCAGGCTGCCATCGATAGCAGCAATGCGAAAGCAAAAACAATCTTTTTCATCTGTCCTTTTTTATAAATCACTATATATCAGTCCGTACTTCTCGTGCAGGCGGCGAAGGGTACCGTCCGACTTCATCCTCCGAATGGTATTGTTCACCATCTGCAGCAAATCGTCCTGCCCTTTCTGCATCAGCACACCGATCTCTCCGTGAGTGAACGGTTCGTTCAGCAGAGGCGCTGCGAGTCGGGAGTCCGCTTTTACGTAGTAGGGGGCCTCGATAATCTCGGTTATCATCACGTCGGCCTCGCCCTCGGCAATGAGCGACGGTATTTCCTCGTTCTTGGGGTGGACGATGACGGTGGCGTGGGTCAGGTTCTCGTTGGCAAACTTCTCGTTCAGTCCGCCGGGGTTCACCATCACGCGCACCTCGGACTTGTCGATGTCTGCCAATGACTTGTAGCGGTCAGCCTCGGCGGCACGGCAGAGGATGGTCTTGCCGTTGGCCAGATAGCCGTCGCTCATCAGCATCGTCTCGCGGCGGGCATCGGTGATGGTGATGCCGCCGATGGCGAGGTCGAAGGTCTGCGGCTCGGCCTGAACGTCGGCCGTCAGCGTCGGCCATGACGTAGGCACGAACTGGATGCCGACGCCCAATCGCTTGGCAATCTCTCCAGCCACGTCGATGCCGAAGCCCCAGTAGGTGCCGTCGCTTTCGCAGAATGATAACGGACGGTAGTCGCCCGTGGTGCCAAAGAAGATAGTGCCACGCCCTACTATCTCCGCCACCTTCCCGTCGAGGGGAACGTCCGTATAGGTTGACAGGATGAAAACGGAGTACTGGCCGTTCTCCTTTCCAAACTGGAGCGCACCCTTCAGGTCATCCTCTGGGAACAGTTTTGTACTGTCGAAATAGTAAAGGCCATCCTCGCCATTCAGCCAACCGCCTACATATCCTTCGTGCTGCAAGGCATGGCTCACCACCATGTCGAGCTGGTCACGCGAATGGCTGTTCTGGGTGGCGGCATAGCTGACGGCGATTCCCTCGGTCGGCTCCGTCATCGTGCGGATGTCAAGCGTGAATCCGT
>JAILBW010000030.1 GCA_024680695.1 Bacteroidaceae bacterium | reverse complement strand
AAAGAGCGAAGACCCCGTGGCCTCGTTGTTCGAGCAGTTTATGATGCTGACTGCCGGGGAGCGCAAGCAGAAACCAGAGATGCCCGCGGAATACAGCGGCCGCATGCTCTTCGACAACGGCAGTTCGCTGAAAGTGTGGCACGACACGGCGCACGACGAGGTGTGCATCCTCGCGCGCCTGGAATGTTCGCCACAGATCGAGCGCCAGCTGCTACAGCTGCAAGGCGACATGGGGCGCACCATCGGACGTTATCGCAACGAAATTGTTAAACCAGTAAAATAAGTAGCTATGGAAACGGACTACAGATTTTGTTTTCAAGAGAACCAGTATTTCGGGGAGGTGCGCCCATGCACTCCCCAAGTGTTTAACCAGATTGTCGACAGCACGGAGGTGGCCAGAAAGATTGACACACGCCGCGCCGTGGATGCCGCCCTACGCGATAGTACTTGGGAGAAGTGGCTGGGCGACCCCCTCTTCAAGAAGTTCTGTGCGAAGCAGGAGGACAAGCAGGAAGCGAAGTTCGCAGAGCTGCCGCCACAGGTGAAGCTCCTGCGGTGGACGAACGCGCTGAAGCAGTCGCTGCCGTGCTTCATCTTCGGAGTGAGGGATTTCGAGGGCACACGCCGCCGCCAGGCAGAGATAAAGCACCTCAGCGGGCTGTTCATGTTCGACGGCGACCACCTGACGTGCGACCCTCGCGAGATTTACGAGCGTACGCTGGTGCCGGGCTTCCCGTGGCAGGTGAGGCTGGCCTATAGGACAAACTCGGAAGAAGGCATACGCCTCGTCTGCGAGTGGCGCTTGGAACTCGGAAACATCGCTGATAATCAAATATGTCTGGCGCGCGACCTCGGCCTCTTGGGTGTGAAGGGTAGCACGGGGAAGCCTGTCGTGGACGACTCGTGCATCGATGCCACACGCATCAGCTACGCTCCGCAACGTTCGGATATTTATTACATTGACGAAAAGCATTTGTTTAACATTTAAATTTTTACATTTTATGGAGAAAATTAACTCTTCAACTTCTGAATTCGACGAGAAGTTCCTCGCCGAGTATCAGCAGGGCAACACTCAGCCCACGAACCCCGAGAATGCCTTCGACAGCGACAACGACGCCGCAGGCACAGTCGCCAACCCCACTAACGAAGCAGCCAAAGAGCTGGCCAGCCAGATGGTCCCCGCGTCGTCGGCCTTGCAACCCAAGGAACCGACGGACGAGGAACTGGAGGCCCTGCTAACAGCGTTCGGCCACCCCATCCAGGACTTCATTAACGCCATGTA
Organism: Bacteroidaceae bacterium; assembly: GCA_024680695.1. Classification (GTDB taxonomy): domain Bacteria; phylum Bacteroidota; class Bacteroidia; order Bacteroidales; family Bacteroidaceae; genus Physcousia. The sequence continues at coordinate 4,122 of JAILBW010000030.1, read as the reverse complement.
TCCCAATGGTGCGCCCGTGAACACTCGCCACAAGAGCGCGCTGAAGTTGGCCAGCGACCTGATGATTCTGTTCGACGGCAACGAGCGTCTGGTAAAGCTGGTGCTGCTGAAGCAGTCGTGGGTGCAGGATGTCGTCACGGAGCGCGGCGAGAAGGAGATTGACGACATCATTGACAGCGCCAGGAAGTTGCTGAAGAAGCGCGAGTGCGAGAGCTTCTGCGAACTGCGCCCGTCGCGCGAGATGCAAAAGGCCATCGAGGAGGTGGCAAAGCGCAAGTACAGCGTGCTGGTGAACGAAGTGAATAACGCGCTTCTCGGGGACGCGCCCGCCGATGCTCGGGACGAAGTGATCACTCTGCTTGAGCGCCTCGGCAAGGAAATCGAGAAGCTTTTTCCCTATTTCCCATTGATACGTTTACTGTGCCACCGGCTGCCTCGCAAACACTACATCGCCGCATTGCTCACGGGCGGCGCCTTCCTGATGACGCTGATGACGAGGTGCTGGTATCGCTTCTGGTCGGCTCCCGGCCGTAGGTGCAGGCTCAACAGTCTGCTGGCACTGATTGGCCGACTCGGAAGCGGGAAGCACATTGCCGTCGATTTGTATAAAATCCTGATGGAACCCGTGCGCTTAGCCGACCAGCCACAAGTGGATGCCTTGAACCGATGGAACACGGAACGCGACCAGAACTCCGGGGCCTCGAAAAACAAGACTCCGCGACCGAATGGCATCTACCGCCGACTGCCAGCCGAGACATCGGCAGCAGGAGCACGCGAGGCCGAGACCAACGCCCACGAGATGATTGACGGCGAAGACACTTATCTGCACGTGAGCCAGTTCGATTCGGAGCTGGACAACACCCTCCGACAGCTCAAAAAGTCCTACATGGACGCACTCTTCACGCTGTGGCTCAAATGTTATCACAACGAGCCTCACGGCAGCCTGCTGAAGACATCCTCGGCCTACGTGGGCGAGTACCCCGTCCACTACAACGCGGTGTACACCGGCACCGACGACGCACTGCGGAAGCTCGCGACGGAGAGCAACTTCGTGAACGGCCTGCTGTCGCGCTTTACCTTCGTCCCCATGGGCGACAGCAACTTCGAGATGATGAAAAGCCACGACTACGACGAAGCCGATGCCGAACGCGACCGCCAGTTGCTGGAGTGGGCTTTCAAGCTGGATTCCACGAAGGGCGAGATACCCGCAAAGCCCATAAGCGATGCTCTCCACCAGTGGACTGCCCGCCGCATGTCCGATGCCGAGGAGAACAAGAACTACGCCGAGGAGGACATGATAAAGCGCCCATGCTGGCACGGAATGAATTATGCACTGCCCTTCGTCGTAAGCCGACATTGGGACATGATGGAGGAGGATGCCGACGGCCGCTGGAAGTGCAGCGAGGCATTCGAGACAGACGCTCACGACGTGCAGCTGGCATTGATTATAGCCAAGGCGCAGCTCGAGTTCCAATACCTATACTTCAGGAAAATCGGCGAGAAACACTACGAAGACATGGAGTCGGAGCAGATTTCGGGTCATCGTCACCAGCCAAAGACGATGGTGGGCTATCGCCGGCTCCCAGATATCTTCACGTCGGAGGATGTGGACAAGTGTTTCGAATACGGCGGCAAGAAGGGGAGCATCACCAGCAAGATAAAACGCCTCTGCGACGACGGCATGGCGCAGAAAATTACCAGGGGAAAGGACAAAGGCAAGTATCGCAAGTTGATGTCGTAGCGCCAAAAATTGCAAAATTGCATTGCAAATGATTTTTTCGGAATAATTCCCGACTATGAAGAGAGATAGGTGCAGGGCTGTGATAGCTCTGCATCTTTTTGTTATAGCCCTTTATTCTCTCGCAAAAGTCTTTGGTGACTTACCAAGCAAGTGCGGCGTCTTCTACCTTCTTCTCAACTGCAGCCTTTATGTAGGCATTGATGGAAATACCTTCCTGCAGGGCAAGCATGGCTATCTGGCGGTGAATGGCGGGTGTGAGCCGGACGTTCAAAACACCTGTATAGCTCTTATCAGGCACAATGCCCTCGTCTTCACAATAGGCCAGATAGTCGTCCACAGCCTCATGAAAGGCTTCAGTCAGTTCCTTGACGCTCTCGCCCTCGAAGTTCACCAAACCATTGATGCCCTCAATCTTTCCAAAGAATACTTGGTCTTTTTCGCTGTAGTTCACAGAACCTAAATAGCCCTTATACGTCATTGTGTTCATGTCCTTACCCTCCTGTCTCTATTTAATTAAACCCGCCTCGCGAAGATCCTCCAATACTTGCTTCATGGCATACGTTTTCACTATATTACCTGGGTGTGGCTTGTGTAACATGATGGGACGCTTGTTGCCATTCTTGAAGATGACGCGCGAGCCGGATGTCCTACCTTTGTTGCCCTTTTCGTAGCCATAGCTCTCCAACAGACGCTGCATCTCTTCGAAGGTGAAGTCTGCAGGCATCTTCAGAAACCTTTCGCGTAGCTTTTCTTTTGTTCCCATTTTGTCCTGATTCGCTTTCCGCCTGCAAATGTAACTATTAATCAGTTACCGACCAAGTTTTCCAGCAAAAAATTTGTCCTATCATAAAGAAATCGTGCTTTGCCCTCTCAATTCATCTATCCTTTATCTTCGACCTGTTAGAATGAAGAGACCGCTCTTCCTCGAAATTTGTGTACAAATCAATGATTTCAGGGGGATGTGCTTTGTTTTTGAATTATTCTTCTTACTTTTGCAGCAAATTGGGATTATATAGATTATAAGACGGCCATGAAGGCCCGCCTCCCCGTCATACCAGCGTGCCAGGCACGACGTGGTGGAGGAAGGCCTCGGCGACCTTGCAGCGACACTCAATGCCGCGGAAACGCTCCATGGGGGAGTGCCAGTCTTGCATCACCTTCTCCAGATGCTGGCTCTCGTGGCAATAGCAGGCTTTGTACTTGCGTTCGAGCGTCGTGGTGATGTCCACATAGTCGGTGGGGTGGAACATCTGCGTTTGCCAGCCAGTCATCACCTCGAAGTAGTATAGCTCGAAACAGCGGTTCAGTTGCTTCCAGGCATCGAGCACCAGATGGCCGCAATGGGCATGGTCGCGGTGGCCGTCGATGGGGAAGTGGGTGATTACCACGTCGGGCTTCTCGCGTTCGAGCACTTCCTTCATCTCGTTGTAGCGGTCGCGGTTGATTTCGGAACTTCCGTCTATCTGATTCATAAACAGCGGCCTGCTGCCCATCACCCGGCAGGCGGCCTTTGCTTCCTCCACCCGTATGGCCGCAGCCTCCTCGTGGCTCTTGCCTCGAACTCCGGCCTCGCCACGGGTGAAATAGACACACACCACCTCGTGTCCCGCATCTGTGAGCAGGCAGATGGTGCCTCCTGCAGCTGTCTCGGGATCGTCGGGGTGGCCTCCGACAACCAGAATCTTCTTCCTGTCCTTCTGCTGGACTGGTGTCACATTTTCTCCTGCCATGCTCAGCGGAATGCCGCCGAGGATTGTAATTGCCGATGCGTTGCAGGCAGTCTTCAACATTGTTCGTCTGTTCATAATCTACAATTCATAATTCACAATGCACAATTCACAATGCACAATTCACAATGCACAATTCATAATTCATAATTCATAATGTCAGTCGTACACGCGGAACATGCGCTCCATCATCTGCCACTTCTCGTCGCTCCGCTGCCCCTCGGCACATTGCTGGAAGATAGCCATGAAGGCTTCCCATTCGGCTTGGCGCGGACCTGAGGCCATACGGCGCATAGCTTCGTCCCAGTCGAGGTCGGGCGGTGCTTCGCAGATCATCACCAGTCGCGTGCCCAGAATGTAGATTTCCATCTCGAGCAGTCCGCAGTCGCGGATGCCCTGCAGTATCTCGGGCCACACCTCTCCCTCGGAGTGGCGGCGGCGGTATTCGGCGATGAGTTGGGGGTTGTCGCGCAGGTCCATTGTCTGCACCCATCGCTTCACGGGGCCGTGGTATTCCCTCTGCGCGTAGCCTTCACGGCATTCTGTCGTGTCTTTTTTCATGTGTCTGTCGTCGTTTCTTTTGCGTGCTGCATGGGCGATGCACGCATTTTCCGGCACAAATCTACAAAAACATTGAATGTGATGCAAGGAAAA
>JAILBW010000011.1 GCA_024680695.1 Bacteroidaceae bacterium | reverse complement strand
ATTTCCGTTTCCGTCTCGCTGGTGCTGAGGGCCTCGCCGAACAGATCTTCCACGATTTCGCCACTCTTCTTCATCAGCGTCTTCTGTTGCTGTTCGTCGGTCCCCTTTGCCATCTCGCCGATGGTACGCCCCAGTTCGCGGAGCTTTGCAAATGCCTCGATGATGGCGATGGTTGTCTGCGTAGCCTTCTTGCTCTTCAGTATCGTCGCCAACATATAGAGTCCCTTTTCGGTGAAGGCTTTTGGCACTGCACGAGTCTTTGGACTGAGTTCATTTGTGATCAAAAATTTTGATCGCAAATCCGCAAGTTCCTTATTATTAGACGTTAGCACATACCATTTAGGGAACTTATCAGGATTGTTACGCACAGCCTGATTGATCTCACGTGTCTCTACACCGTAGAGCTGGGCCACAGCATAGTCGAGGAGGACGTTTTCGCCCCTCAACTGCAGGACTTGCTCCTGCACCGACTCGTATGTGACTATATTGCTCTTCATCTTTACTTATTCATTCCCTTCAAGTTTTCCTCGGCCTGCTTGTTGCCTGCCGCTGCAGCTTTCTGGAAGTAGCGGAGGGCGTCGTCCTTGCGGCCCGTCTGATAGAGGGCTACGCCGAGGGCGTTCCATGCGCGGGAGTCGTCGAACCAGGTTTCGAGCAGCGGGAGGGCATCGGCATAGCGGCCCTGCTTCATGAGTTGTACGCCCTCGTTGATATCACGGGCAGCCTTGTCGGGCACGTAGTCGTAATAGATACGCAGGTAGCCCGCGTTACGCTGGTCGTTCAGCACATTCTGGCGCAGGAAGTTGTAGGTGCGTCCGCCGTTCAGGGCCTTTATCTTGCGTTCACGCGTGTCGGGGTCGGCCTCGGTGTCGATGATCTTTATCATCTGCTCCACTTCCTCGGTGGTGATGCCGGCGAGCAGCTCGGGCGTGAGGGTTGCCAGAACGTCAGCCGTCGGCGTGCCAGGCATCACATCGACCTTGCCGCCGCGCTTCAGGGTGGCGATGTCGGTGAGCTGGTCGCGGAACTCGGTCCAAGCCTCGCAGCCGTAGTTCACCTCGAAGAGTTTGTCGAGCATCGGCATGCGGAGGCGCCTCTGCAGATAGGTGCGCAGGGCGACGGCACGGTTCTCGGCCAGTTCGCAGTTGTGCTTCCGGCGTCCCTCGATGGATGCGAGTCCGATAATCTGTATCTTCTTCACCGTGGAGATGCTGTCGCTCATGATCTGGCGCGTGAGGTCCTCGATGCGGTCGAGCGTCGCTGCATTGTCGCGGAACTCGCGGCGCAGTTCGGTGCTGTCGAGGGGGAAGAACACGTAGAGGGCACCCGACTCCTTACGCAACACGCGAGTGTCGTCGTAGGGACGGTACTCGCTGATATGCGCCAGGATGGGATTGCTCTTCTGGAGTTCGCCGGCCTTGCCGGTGTTGTCCTCGACGAGATCGAAGACGGGCACGAAGGGTTTGGGCTGCACCTCGGGCTTGGGCTCAGGCTTGGGTTCGGGCTTGGTCTCAGGCAGCGCCTCGGGCTGAGTCGCGGGCTTGCGCTGAGGATCGAGGACGAGGTTGAGTGCCAGCTGAGGCATCACGAAGCCGCTGTTCTTGGGGCCGTAGTATTCGCCGCAGTGCGTGCAGTCATAGTCCTTATAGCGGGTGTATCCGGCAGCGGCTCCGGCCAAGGCTTCCATGCGGAAGAGACGTCCGGCGCGCCACGTATAACCGGCGAAGAGGCCGAGGGCACCCATGTGGCCCTGGCGGCGATGGTCCTTAAGCGACGGGTAGAGGATGCCGAAGAGGCGGCTCACGTTGTAGTGGCTGTAGATGGCGTTCACGCCGAAGAACCAGCTGCGGGGCTCGAATGTGCCGCGCTTCCAGTAGCGCACCTCGGGCGAAACGAGGATGTGACGCAGGCGGCGCGTATGGGGATGCTCTACGGTATTGCGAAGGGGGATGAAGTTACGACCGACATTCAGGCCGAGCGACCAGTGGTCGGACATGCGCCAGTCGAGGCTCACATTGGGCGAAAGTGTGGCCCAGTAGAGAAGGTTGGTGCGGAACACCAGCGTCCGCGGGCGAACGTCTGTGCTGTCCACATCGGCAGTGCTGGCCGAGGCTGCACCGAATGCAGAGGGGGCAGCCATCAGAAGCAGCACCATGAGCGCCACCGTCCGTAAGATGGTGTTTAGCCTAACTGTCAATGCCTTTGCCTTCATCTTTCTTTCTTCCTTTTCCGTCTCCGCAGCGCCACCGGATTTTTTCCTTTTACACAATAAATAATAACGTGCGTAGCGCGTGTGTACGCTTAATTCGGGGCAAAATTATTATTATTTCGAAAAACAGCCAACACATGTTAGAAGAAATTGACCTTTTGCCCCCCTTATTAACTTTTTTTAACGAAAGAACACCTCTATGGCTCTCCCAAATGGCGGATGATGACCTCTACTTGGCGCGATGTGAGGAGATGTTGCGTCTCGCGATAGTGAGTCAGGCGCAATTCCGCCATGAGCGCCTCGTTGTAGTGGAGCCAGCGGCGCAGGCGATTGATGGCTCCGCCCACCGACAGTTCGGGCGAATAGGCCACCGCAAGCTGTTTCTTGGTCATGCTTTTGTATTCCATAATCGTATTGTTTGTATAGTTTTCTTTTGCGGCTGCAAAATTATGGAAAGAATGTGATAAATACAAATTATCTTCGTAAAAATATAAATTTTATAAAAGAATTTAATCCATCCTCATCCAAAGCCACGGAATCTCACAATGTGCCTTCGCGACCGCCGTACCTTTGCACCGTCGAAACCGCCCAGCGGGGCGCAACGGAGAAGACAACACGACGCGCTTAAGAAAACGACACGTCGCATCCGTCGGCACGACACGTTGCACCAGCCAACGCGACGCGTCGCGCCAGAAGGAAGAAAAAGAGACACTGCGCAGTGATATATAATCAATCATCAACCCAGGCCCGATGCCCCTGATGGCCGCCCGTAAAAAAATTTTAACACGCGGGTAATGAGAGGGGAGAAAGAATTATGATGAACTACAGTATTGCAATCCGTTCCACGAAGCCTGGCCTGAAGAAGGCCAACATCACCGAGACGAAGGCCTACGCCGTGGCACAAGCCTCGGGATCCATCGACATGGATGAATTCGCCGGACACATCGCCGAGCACGGCTCGAAGTACAAACGCGGCGACATCTACGCCATCCTGGCCGAGGCCGTCGATTGTATGCGTGAGAAACTGCTCGAGGGACAGATTGTCACCCTGGGCGAGCTGGGATCCTTCCGTTGCAGCTACAACTGCGAGGGCAGTGCAAGCGCCAGCACGCTGAGCGCCGATAACATCAAGGCCGTGAAGGTGATCTGGACGCCCGGCAAGCACTTCCGCGACCTGCGCGAAAAAGCCGACTTCCAGTGCGTCCCAAACCGTGAAGCACAGGCTCTCGCCGTAGCCGAGGCTCGTGCCCAGGAGACGCTCCAGAGCGACGACGAGAACGAGTTGGGCTAAAGAGTAGAAGCCCTGTAGCCTCTCCCCAGCCTCTCCCCTATCCCCTCCCCAATAAGGGAGGGGGACTTGGAGGAAGAAAAGAGAAAAGAGATTAGACGTTAGAGACAGTGGCCATTGGCGCCATGGCCACTATCATAAAAAAGAAAGGAAAAAACATGACAGATTCGAAAATGAACAAGTGGAGCGTGATCATCAACGCCATCCTGACCGCAATCAGTAGCATCCTGAGCAGCCTGACGCTGAACAGTTGCATCTAGAAACCTCTCCCCCGACCCCTCCCCCAAAGGGAGGGGAGAAGGAGGGGAGGAAATAATTATGAATAACAAATTATGAATCAACCAGAATGACCCGAGGATTAAGAAACAACAACCCGCTGAATATCCGCCACGGAAAGAGCCTGTGGCGAGGAATGCGCGGAGTGCAGACTGACAGCAGCTTCGTGCAATTCGAGAGTATCGAGATGGGCTACCGCGCCGCCTTCGTGCTGCTCGAGACCTATCGTGTACGCTACCATTGCCGCACAGTGCGGCAGGTCATCTTCCGCTGGGCACCGCCACAGGAGAACAAGACATACGTCTATCTCTACCACGTATGCCTGTGGAGCGGCATGCCGAACCCCGACCACGTGCTGGAGGAGGACGAACTGCCACGCCTAGTGGCTGCCATGCACCGGCAAGAGAATGGCTGCAAGGCCTGCATGACGCAAGTGATCGCCGGCTTCGAGCTATGGAAAATGATGAGGTAAAACTACATCATGCGACCCACATAGACTACTCGGAAGACCTTGAGGATATCCTCCTTGAGACGACGGAAGGGGGGATAGTTGGGATTGTCGGAGGAAAGAACGATCTCGGGGTCGTCAGGAGTCGTAGGCAAAATGTGCTTAAGCATGCGTTCGTTATCGCGGGTGATAACCATATAAATACCCTCGGGATCGATGCGGTCGAAGCTATCCAAAGACACCACGCCAACCAAGTCGCCGGGATAGACCGTGGGCTGCATACTGCAACCGGAAACTGGGAAGAAGGCGTCGGCTCGTACACCAGGGATATAGACATAGTCGGCCTGGTCGTCGTAGGGCGGGGCATCCTGCTCACCGGCGCTCACAGGCAACTCTGTGTAGAAGGGGATGCTGCGTTCGGGCCGACCAGCAGCAAGGCGCGATGCACCTCGCGGCTTACGCAGCATCTCGCCGTCGCCCGACATCACCCAATCGGGCAGCAAGCGATGGTCGAGCGCACAGACACGCTGCACGAAGCGATAGCTCAACGGCGTCGAGCCGTTCAACACGGCGCTGAACACCGTCTCGTTGTACCCAGCGCGCCGCGCTATCCCCTTCTGCGTGTCAGCCACGCCGCAGTAGATGAGCCATCGCACCACCTGCTGCATCCTATCTACACTACTCATAAAGCTTGAACTATATACAATGCATTCACATCTTCGCTGCAAAGATACAAACTTTCTTTGTAGAACAATGCCGCGAAGAGAAAAGAAATACAAAGTTTAATGTTTTTTAACGCTGCAAGGCGGCAAGCGCCTCGACAGCCGCCCTCACGGAGGCCGCATCGGTGTGTCCATCGACACGGAAGGAGCCATGCAGTTCGACGGCTCCCGTGGTCTGCGCAATACGAGCCACATTGCCCGGGTTCACGCCCGCACCAGGCATGATGATGATGCGCCCTGCGGCCTGCGTCACAAGGGCACGAAGCAGGGGAATGCCTGCTTCGGCCGTGGACGCCTGGCCCGACGTGAGAAGACGGTGACAGCCCAGCGCAATAATCTGCTCCAGCGCCTGCAAGGGCGCGCGGCAGACATCGAAAGCACGGTGGAAGGTGATGCTGAGCCCCTCGGCCGCCGCTACAAGACGACGGCAGAGCGGAACGTCGATATCTCCCTCGGGCGTGAGGGCACCGATGACAACACCGTGGACGCCAAGGCGACGGATACGCTCGATGGACGCTAACATCGTGTCGGCCTCGGCGGCCTCATACACGAAATCGCCCGCCCGCGGACGAATGAGAACATGCACCCGGATGCCCGTCGCCACAGCATGGCGCACGAGCGCGTCGGGCGGCGTAAGTCCGTCGAGCGGGAGGTCGGCGCAAAGCTCCACACGCCCTGCGCCGCCCTCGACAGCGGCATCTACTGCCGCCTGACTGTCACAACAGATTTCAAGCATCATAAAAGGATTAGGAATGCCACAGGGAAGCCTGATTATTTCACCAGGTTACCGAGGATGTCACGAGTGATGGTGCGCGTAGCGGCCGTCGTGGCATTCTTGGCAATCTTGCCCGTCACGGAGGTACGCGACTTTGTCTTCTTGCCCGTCACGGCATCCGACACCATCGTGCCCACCATCGACGCCACGGTGGCGGTGACGGCCGTCACGACAGCCTTCGCGATCTTCGAGAACACACCTGGCTTCTTGCCCTTCTGCGACTCCTTCTCGGCCTTGGCAGCCTCTATCTCAGCCTGTGCCTCAGCCTCCTGCCGTGCCTTCTCGGCGGCCTCGATGCCAGCCTGTTCCTGCAGCACCTCGTAGGCACTCTCGCGGTCGAAGGGCGTGTCGTACTTGCCATAGATGTCGGACTGCTTAATGGCATCGAGACGCTGTCCCTCGGTGATGGCGCCTATCTGGCTCAGGGGGAAGAGAATCTTTGCCCGCTCGACAACAGAGGGCGCACCCTTCTCATCGAGGAACGACACGAGGGCCTCGCCCGTCTCGAGGTTCATGATGGCCTCGTCGGTCCGGAACGCCGGATTGGCACGGAAGGTGTCGGCAGCCGTACGGACAGCCCGCTGATCCTTCGGCGTATAGGCACGCAGGGCATGCTGTACGCGGTTGCCAAGCTGTCCCAGCACATTCTCGGGGATATCGGTGGGAAGCTGTGTGATGAAGTAGATGCCCACACCCTTGGAACGAATGAGGCGGATCACCTGCTCAATCTTGTCGAGCAGCGCCTTCGA
>JAILBW010000003.1 GCA_024680695.1 Bacteroidaceae bacterium | reverse complement strand
TGCACAAAGGTATGGAGAATTTATGAATTATACGCCCCGAAATGGATTTTTCTTTGTAATTTTGCGGAGAAAAAACAGAAATAGGATGAAGATTGGTGACAAAGTGCGCTTCCTCTCCGAGGTGGGAGGCGGCGTAGTCAGAGGATTTCAGGGCAAGGACATCGTACTCGTCGAGGACGAGGACGGCTTCGAGATTCCGATGCTGAAGAGTGAAGTGGTAGTCATTGGCGAGAAGGACATCAGCTTCGACGATGCCAGCCCGAGCAAACCGGCTCCCGCTGCGGGAAAGGGGACGGGTAGCAGTGCCTCCCACGAGGCAGCGACGCCCAAGCCTCTGCCGAGAGAGGAAGTGGAGGAGCGGATGCCTCGAACGGGAACGGGTGTGGTGCTGAACCTCTATCTGGCCTTTGTGCCCGACGATGTGAAGCGCATTTCCGATACGACCTTCGAGGCCTACTTCGTGAACGACAGCGACTTCTACGTGCAGGTGCTCTATCTGAGTGCCGAAGGAGCCAATTGGCGGGCCCGCTTCTGTGCGACGCTGGAACCCAACACGAAGGTCTTCGTCGAGGAATTCGACCGCTCGCGACTGGGCGAACTGGAGCGGCTGGCCGTGCAGGTGATGGCTTGGAAGCCCGATCGTGTATTTCCCCTCAAGGCGACGGTCTCCACCGAGTTGCGCCTCGACTGCACGAAGTTCTACAAGATGCACATCTTTCAGCCCAACGAATTCTTCCGCGACCCGAACTGGACGGTGCCCGTCATTCGCGACGACAAGCCAGTGCGCAGCATCTTCCCCGATGCTGAGGGCATTCGCGAAGCGCTCCTTTCCCGCCCAGGCGAGAAGGCGCCTTCAGTGCAGCCTGCCCGCACTTCGCGGCCCGATCCGTCGCACTCGAAGCCCAACCAGAAGCCAACGCTCGTCGAGGTGGACCTGCACATCGAGCAGCTGCTCGACACCACTGCGGGCCTCTCTGCCGGCGACTTGCTGATGGTGCAGATGAAGGAGTTTCGGCGGGTGATGGACCAGCACGCCGGGGAACCTGGCTCGCGCATCGTCTTCATTCACGGCAAGGGCGAGGGTGTGCTGCGCAAGAACATTCTGCAGGAGTTGCGATCGCGCTACAAGCATTGCACCGCCCAGGATGCCTCGTTCCGAGAGTATGGTTTTGGTGCGACGATGGTGAAGGTGGGAACAAAGAGTGCCTCTGCGAAGGAGTGAAAGGTTCAAAAGTTCAAAGGTTCAAAAGTTCTTCGCACTAAAGGCGAAGCGGCAGAACCGAGCGAGCGGATAGCGAGTCTGCCAGCGTCAATGTTTGATGGTCAATGGTGTGGCTGTTCAATGTTTAAGATGATGCGTTTCTTTTTTGCCTTGTGGATGCTTGCCGTCCCCATGACTTTGTGGAGCGACGATTGGTCGTCGTTCGACCGACTCATCGCATCGCTGCGTCTGACCAGCAATGTCGAGGACCTCTCCGACTCTGTGCGCATCCAGCTCGATGAGCCGCGAATGGCCTATGCCAACATCACTGGCATCAGTGCCCTGCCAAACAGCAAGCAGACGTACCGCGAGGGGTGGATGGAGGTCTATGACGGCGAGGGACACTACTTTCGCAAGCGCATTCGCATTCACGGACAAGGAGGCTACAGCATCCGCTACGCGAAGAAGAACTTTTCGTGCACCTTCTGCGAACAGGACTACACGGAGGAGGTGACCACCGACCTGCGCTTCGGTCAGTGGGTGTGGCAGGACGGCTTCCACTTCAAGGCTTTCTGGACCGACTTCAGCCGCGGCTTGGGCGAGATGGGGTACAAGATGTTCTCGATTCTCGTTGCCGACCGCCCCGGCTATCCCGCCCGAGCAGGTGTGCAGGCCGCCCGAGCCCGCTGCTTCCCCGACGGATTTCCGTGTGCCCTCTACATGAACGGCCGCTTCTATGGCATCTATGCCTGGCAACTGAAGAAGCATCGCAAGAACATGGGAATGAAGAAGACGGAGCCGATGCACATTCACATCGACGGCAACATCAACAATAAGTATCTCTTCGGCGGCAAGGTGGACTGGAAACAGTTCGAGGTGCGCAATCCCAAGGAGCTCTTCACCCAGTCGGGAGACGAATACAACGGCAACTCGCCCAGCGAACTGATGGACGCATCCTCGCCATACTACCACGAAGCCAACGACGATGAAGCAACACGCCTTGGCAAGGAACGCTCGGCGCAGGTGAAGCAGGCTGTGCTGATGCTGGCTTCCACCAATGCCACACTCTTCGCAATGCAGTCATCCCACGCCTCGGCAACGGCAATTCGCGACGTCTTTTCCCACCACTTCGATGTGGCCAGCCTGATTGACTACTATCTCTTCTATCACCTCTCGGCCAACGGCGACGGCTCGCTCAAGAACTGGCAGTGGTTCACCTACGACGGGCGGCTGTGGATGGTGACTCCCTACGACCTCGACCAGACTTTCGGCATCAACCTCTACGGTGTGGTGCGTCCGCCTACGTTCTCCGTCTCGGAACTCACCGAAGGACCTTTCCTGTGGCTGATTGATTACTTCCAGCCCGAAATCCGCAAGCGCTATGCCGACCTGCGCGCCAGTGGCCAGATCTCGGCTGAGAGGCTGGTGCCAGTGGTCGAGGACTGGTGTGAGCGGGTGGGCGAGACGTTCTATGCGATGGAGCGCGCCGCCTGGCCCCAGAGCCCCTGCTATTGCGATGCGGTGTGCAATGCGCCTTGGCAGCCCTGCGAAGAGTGGGACCTCTATGCCCTCGTGCCCGCCTACAGTGCTACGGCTCTGTTCCAGGCTGGCGACATCTGCCGCCTCGAGGGTCGCCTGTGGAAGACTACGGCTCGGGTGCAGGGAGTATATCCTTTCTCGCGCAATGCCAACCGCGACTCGCTCGAACGGCTTCGTGCCTGGATTCCCGAGCGCATTCCATACCTCGACGACAAGTTCGGCTACAAGCCCAATGCCGTCCGGCCTCCAACCTCAACTCACACTACCGATGGCACAATTCGGTACTATACTCCCGACGGGCTTCCCATCAGCCGTCTGCGCCGTGGAGTGAACATCATTCGCTATGGCAACGGCTCTACGCGCAAGGTCCTTATCAGATGAGAGATTCCCTTGATGCTCTCCAATATACTATAAATGATTACGTTAGCGTAATGGAGTTTGTTCTGAAACTCCCTTGAAACTCCCTGAAGATTCCCTTGAAACTCCCTCCTCGGCTGTGGTCAGTCGTCCCTTCTTTGTTTATTGTTGCATTATTACCAGGCCCCCACCGACTGTAATCTGTCGTCTCTTCTTTAACCGCATTTCATTTATACCAGCCAGAAAAAAGCTGCTGTTTATAGAGGAAATCGGGAATTCAGGGAGTCTCAAGGGAGTCTTCAGGGAGTATCCAGGGAGTCTCAAAGCAGATTCCCTTGATGTAATGTGCTTAAATACATCTATTTGTAATATACCGAAGGGAGTTTCGTGAAAAATACAAAAACCGCGGAAAAATCGGATGGATGCAGCCGATAACCATCTGCTTGCTGTCGTAACGTCTCCTGCTTGCTGTCGTAACGTCCCCTGCTTGCTGTCGTAACGTCCCCGACTTGCTGTCGTAACGTCTCCTGCTTGCTGCCGTAACGTTTCCTGCCTGCTGTCGTAACGTCTCCTGCTTGCTGTCGTATTACAAAACAAAGTGGAACATGATACTATGTCCTTTCCATTTCGTCGAACTCACTTTGTATTAGATTCTTTTGTTTCGAGGCTGAGCGATCTTGTTCTTGTCCGTTTGTTCTTCCCCCTTTATATATAGGGGGAGAACGAACAGGAACGCCCAATGCAAGAACAAGAGAACAATGACAGAGTCCACTTTCGCAAGCTAAAGTTTCGTCTGGTGGCAGGTGATGTCTCTTCGTTATTGTCCTCCTCAGGAAAAAGGAAGGGGGCACAGACTTTCGCTGCTCCCCCTGTTCTCTTGTCCCCTGTCTTGTCGGAAGACTTGCTGTAGTTCTTGAAATTACTTGCTGTAGTTCTTGGAATTACTTGCTGTAGTTTTAGCCGCTGCTTGCGCAGGCGAACGCTTTCACCTCCGGTCCCCCCTCCCTGTGAGAAGGAGGGCGGAGGGTGAAACGATCCTTGTCGTTAGAACATCTTGGCGGGATACTGGCCTGCGGCATGCAGTGCAGCGAGCTTGGCCACCACCTCGGGACGGTCTTCGGGATATGTGACGCCGAACCACTTGCTGGTGGTGTCGAGCACTTCGCAGGTGGCCTTGCCGGTCTTGATTAGGTGGTCCACCATCAGCGGGATGAAGAATTCGCTCTTCAGATTTGCCTGATTCTTCGGGTCGGCGAGGAACTGGCGGAAGTAGGCCTCGCTGTGGGCGAAGTAGTCGGGGGTGAAGCCCCAGAAGTTCATGCTCACAGGCGTGGTGTCGGGGATGGCAACCCAGGTCTCGCCGTCGTCGGCCAGATACTGTACGCGCCCGTCGCGACGCTCAATCTTGGTGCGCTCCACTACGCCCGTCAGCAGGTGGGACACCTCGTCGTTCTCGCAGATGCCACGGCTCACGGTGCCGCTCTCGCTCAGGGTGTTGTCCACACGGAATCCCACCATCGCATAGCAACCGGTGCTACCCTCGGGCAGCGAAGTGAGGAAGCGAGCCATCACGCGGAAGGCGTCGCGGTCGTAGAAGTCGTCGCAGTTGAGCACGGCAAAGGGTTCCTTGATGACATCCTTGCCCATCAGTACGGCATGGTTCGTGCCCCAGGGCTTTTGGCGACCTTCGGGCACGGTGAAGCCTTCGGGCAGTGCGTCGAGGCTCTGGAAGCACAGTTCGCAGGGAACGTGGCCCTCATACTTGCTGAGGATTTGCGTGCGGAACTGCTCCTCGAAGTCGTGGCGGATTACCCAGACAATCTTGCCGAAGCCAGCCTGAATGGCATCGTAGATGCTGTAGTCCATGATACTCTGGCCCTGAGGTCCAAGCGGGTCGAGCTGCTTCAGCCCCCCGTAGCGGCTACCCATTCCGGCAGCCAGCAGAAACAATGTAGGTTTCATCTCTCTCTTGTTTTAATGGTTAAACTTGATATTAAATTAATCTTTCATCGTTCGTCGTCAGAAGGGATAGCCCACGGCCAAATGGAGCCCGAGGCTCTTGCCGAAGGAGGTCATATTGTAGTAGCCGCTGCGGCCTGTGTCGTAGGGGGCATGGATGCCGACGCCGAGGTCGAGGCGCAGGACGAGGAAGTCGAGGTCGTATCGCAGTCCGGCTCCCGTGCCGAGGGCTATCTCGCGGCCGAGTGTGGCGAGGCTGATGCTGCCTCCCGGCTGTGAGTCGCTGGACTTCGTGAGCCATACATTTCCGGCATCGAGGAAGATGGCGCCGTAGAGCTGCGCGATGATGGGGAAGCGATATTCGGCATTGGCCTCGAACTTCAGGTTGCCCAGTTCGTCGATGTACGAATATTGGCTGTGCTCGGGCTGGTAGCTGCCGGGGCCGATGCTGCGGATGGCAAAGGCGCGGATGCTGTTGGCTCCGCCGATGGTGAACAGGTCGCTGTAGGGCGCGATTGTGCTGTTGCCATAACTATATACTGCGCCCGCATAGACGCGGGTGGCGATGCCGCTGCGGGGCGTGAGACGGAAGAGGTGGGTGTACTGTGCCGTTGCCTTCAGGAACTGGGCAAAGGGTACGCCG
The DNA here is from genome assembly GCA_024680695.1 of Bacteroidaceae bacterium. Taxonomy (GTDB): domain Bacteria; phylum Bacteroidota; class Bacteroidia; order Bacteroidales; family Bacteroidaceae; genus Physcousia. The sequence goes on along the minus strand of JAILBW010000003.1, from coordinate 25,459 downwards.
AAGAGTTCCTTGCCCCGGCGGCTGAAGGGCTGTCCGCAGAGGGCGTAGATGGCCGAGGTGGCTGCGGATGCCTCCTTGAGGGTGACGGTGAGCGTGCGCGGAGCATGGTGGTAGCTCTTCCAGTACAGCGCGTATTCCATGCTGGGAACGAACTGGTTGCGCATGCTGGCATAGAGTGCTTGGTTGGCGCTGACGATGGAGTCGAAGCGTGCCGTCGAATGGAGCTTGACCTCGTAGGAGAGGCGGAAGGGCGTGAGTTCGTGGCGAAGTCCGCGTCGCCGCTGGTATTCGTAGCTGACTCGCGCGCCGAAAGATACGCGGCCAAAGTAGGAAGCACGGTTCAGCCATCGCGAGTCGATGAGGAAGTTTGTCGAGGAGAGTGCGCGGCGACCCAGTGTGCGCCCCCATCCGAAGAACATGAGGCGCGGATAGGCCAGATTGGCGCTGACGCCGTATTCGTAGGAATTGATAAGCGAACTGTTGCCCCGCATGTTGGCTCCCGTCTGCCATTCGTAGGAGCCCCATGCCTTGAGCGAGAGCGTCTCGGCACCGCGGAAAGCATTCAGCTTGGACATCGAGAAGGTGGCTCCCGGCCCCACTTGGCCGTTGCTCTTCGTTGTCACCTTCCCCTCGAACTCGGCATCGTAAGGCCGTTCGAGCATTGCCTCGATATGGACGGCAAGGGTGTCGCAGTCGGCACAGGTGTCCTGCGGTAAAAGGTTCATGCGCAGACGCGAGTAGATGCCCATGCCGGAGAGTTTCTGCGACGAGAACTTCATCACATCCTGCCGATACAGGTCGCCCTTCTTGTAGAAGAGGTTGCGCGTAATGGCGCTCATGCGCAGCGGGCTCCTGCGCGGCCGTCCGCCGCTGAAGGCCAGTTGCATCTGAGGCGGCCCGATGGTGTCCACCATCTGCCGGTCGTTGTACTTGAGCAGGGTGATGAAGGTGTTGCCGATATAGTATTGACGATTGGCCTGCGGCGGCATGGAGGGCGCAGGGCGCACCTGGAGCTGGACATGCAGGGGACGTTGCAGCGTGTCGGCACGGTAGGCGATGTGTTCCGGCTGGAAATAGTAGTAGCCATTGTTGCGGAAGAGGTCGCTCAGGCGTTTGCGTTCCTCGTCGAGGTGGGGCACGCTGAAGGGCTCGCCTTGGCGGAGGAGTGTCCTGCGCGCACTGGCTTGTATCATGCTGTCGGCCTTGGACGGAAATCCCATGTAGCGGATGGTGTCGAGATGGAAGAGCGGACCTGGGCTTACGTCGTAGGCCAGCCTTGCCTCGGGCCGCCGGGGATGAGGGATGGTGTCGTGGCTCACCCGGCCGTGGAAGTAGCCGTAGTTGGCCAGCGTATTGCGAGCCACCTGCGTGCGCACTCCCGGCTTGGCCGTAGTGATGTATCGCGGATTCTGGGCGAAGGTGTTGAACATCCATCGCCCGAAGCCCTTTTGGGCATAGAGGTAGCGATTATACACCCAGAGGCGCAGCGGATGGGGCCAGCGCACTCGGCTGCTGCCCATGATGGCTCCGTTGGGGGCATAGGCCAGGACGGCTTCGACCTCCTCGCGGGCGGTGGCGTAGGCTTTGTCGTCCAGCTTCTGTCGCAGTCTGAGCGAGTCTCGCTCCATTTGCTTGTCGTCGGTGGAGAATTGCTTCAGCGCAGCGGCATTGCCCGTGAGCAGTCCTTCGACGGTAGTGTAGGCATCGGCCAGTGCGGTGATGACGCCTTCGCCCGTCGAGTCCGTCACCTCCTGCGAGTCGCGCGGCTTTGCATCATAGCTCAGGCGGGCAATACCGGCATAGAGCGTCTCCTCGGGCGGCAGGTTGCTCGTGGTGTCGCAGGCGGCTGTCAGCGCAAGGGCAATCGCAGCGGCGGCGTATCGGATTATGGTCTCAGTCCTTGACATTGGGGGAAGAGGGTGGATTACTTGGATTGCTCGGACTACTCGGAGAATTCGGATTGCTCGGAGTACTCGGACTGCTCGGAGAATTCGGGTTGATCGGATTGCTCGGATAACTCCGATTTCCCAGCGCGTTTCGATTATTCATTGGGATGTCTGGTGTCTTGCGGAAGATGAAGAGCTCGCCCAGGCGCTCCGACTTGCGGCGAAAGACCACTCCGGCGCCCATCTCCGTAATCTCACCTTCGAGCAGCGACTCGTAGTTGTGGTCGTAGTAGAGCTTCACGTAGCGAGTGGCGCTGTTGTCGAGACGGTATTCGAGCGAGACGTTGTCGATGATGCTCTGTCCTGTATTCTCGGCGTCGCTGCCCGACGTAATCTTGCCTCCGATGATGACGGAGATGCGGTTGCCCCAGAAGCGCTTGGCGAAGGAGAAACTGTAGTCGGTCCGTGTCTGTCCCGTCTCGCTGGTGTTGTTCTCGATGCCCACATTGACATCGATGGTGCTTTGGGCAAGTCCCACCAGATTGTTTATCTCGTTCTGCAGGTAGCTGTTCAGGGTGTTCGAGGTGCTGAAGCCTCCTCCTCCCGTAAGGTCGCTGAGGTACATGCCTGTGGCCAGCATCGTGACGGCCACTCGCCCGCGGTCTTCGGCACTCATGGCGGCCAGCTGGTTCTGCACCGTCATGTCCTCGGGGGCGGCAAGTGTGAACTCCAGTCCCATGTTCTCCAGCGTCTGGCTGATTTTCAGGCCAACGTCGAAGGCCACGCTTCGCGGCACGTTGTTCTCCGTCACAGTGCTCCTCATGCGCTCGCCCGCCTGAATGTGCAGCGACGGGTTCTGCATGTTGCCCATGAATTCCACGTAGCTTCCGTGCTCAATCTTGAAGTGCTTGCTCCCCACCACAGGCAGCACGGTGTAGTTCATGTCGCCGCTCAGGATGGTGTAGCGCCCGTTGAGTGTCATGCCGTTGTCGTTGTCGTAGGCCAGAGTGAGGCGTCCGCCGCCCTCGAGGTTGATGTAGTCCGTGCCGGTATCGCTCAGTAGGCAGTGCAGCTGTGCCGCCTGCTCGATGTCGATGGTGAGCTGCATGTCGATGTACTGGCGCTTTGTCTGTATCGGTGCGATGTCGAGCGTATCGGTGAAGTCTACGAAGGTGACCAGGTCGGCCAGTCGGTCCTCGACGGTGATGGGGCTGTCCTCGAGCACATAGGTCAGGTCGGTGCTGCCCAGCACGGTGAGTCCTCCGCGCATCCGCAGGTTGTCCAGTGTGCCGCGAATCAAGCCGCGCATATTCACGTTTGCCTTTCCGTATGCCAGTGCGTTACGCGTCTTCGGCGCGTTGATTAGCTGGTAGTTGTTGGCGCGGACGCCCACATTGAGACGGATGGCGTCGAGGTCGCTGAAGTCCACTTCGCCGTCGAGCACCAGCGGTTCGCGACTGGCTGCGAAAGCCTCGATGCGGTCGAGGTTGATGTGACTCTTCGTCATGCGCAGCGTGTCGTTGGGGAAGCGCAGGTTCAGGTTGTAGGGTACGGAGACGAGCCACATCGAGTCGGTGGCCAGTGTGCCGCTCAGCAGCGGATTCGCCGTGGGTCCCTCCACGGTGAGATTGCCGTCTACGTAGCCCTTCATCGTGGCCATTCCGTCGGGGATGAAGCCGTTGGCCAGCGAGAGCGGCAGTCGCTGCAGCTGTGTCTCGGCATCGATGTATCCCTCGTCCTGCTTGCTGTGGTACATACCGCTGAGTGTCATCACCTCAGCGCCGTTCTGTGTGACGATGCCGTCCACATAGTGTGTGCCGTCGCTGTTGGGAAGATAGACGGCGTTCAGCCCCACATTGCCCAGGGGTGCGCCGCTGTAGCTCATGCCCTGCACCGTCATGTCGGTGGAGATGGCGAGTGTCGTGCTGTCCGACTGGACGTAGTGGAGGTCGCCGTGCAGGAAGCCTCCGATCGGCGGCATGTAGGGGAGCACCTGGGTGAGTTCGCCAAGGTTGAAGCGATTGACGTTCAGCGAGAGGTCCTGCAGAGCGTCGCCCTCGGTGCTGTAGAACTTCAGGCCCGTCCCGTCGTCGGCAAGCAAATCGACGAGTCCCTCGATGCGCATATCGTTGGTAAGCGCCACAAAGTTGTCCTCGTTCAGCTGGAAGCGGCGGTAGGCGATGATGGGATTGAGCGGCGTGAAGTGTAGCCTGTAGCCTCCCTCCATGATGTCGGCGCGCATTCCCAGGTCCATGCCTTTCTTCCTCTTGGCATCGAGGAAGACAATCGACGCTTCGGCACCCGTCGAGGTGAGGTCGGCCTTCAATGTGCTCTCGAACGAGGCCACTCGGTTCTTGGGCGAATTGTGTATCCGTCCCTGCATGCTCACTCCGTCTTCGTCCTGATATATATGCCATTGGATGGTGTCCAGGAGGATTGCTCCCGTATTGAGGGCATAGAGATGACCGAAGCCGTTCACGCCAGTGACGGTATCCGTGCGCAGGTCCATATAGAGCTGATCGAGCGTGTATCCGCGCGTCTGGAACATGTGGGCCAGTGGGTTGTCGTTGCCTGCGCGGAGGTGCAGGTTCATGTCGGGCAGGAGCGTCTTCAGCGTGTCCTGTCGCAGGTTGTATGCCTTGCGTTGGGCGTCTATCTCGGCCAGCAGATTGTCCACGCTTTGTCGCAGTGCGTCGAGACTGTGGGCGGCTGTCAGCTGGAGGTCCAGGTCGCCAGCCTCGGCCTGTACGGAGACGGTGTCGGGCGTCATGAGCAGCGAGGCCAGCAGGTTCTGCGGGTGGAGCGTCGTGTCGGGCAGCATGAGCTGTTGGTCGAGAATCGAGGCCTTCAGTCGGTGGGTGTCCTTCAGGTTGCTCTCTCCCTCGGCATGGAGTGCGAGTGCGAGGAGCAACGAGTCGGGCGTGAATCCCAGTGTGTGCATGTCCAGCTGGCGCATGTCGAGGTCGAGTTTTGCGTCGGATATTTGTCGGCTCATTCGCGCTTCGGCACAGGCATCCAGGCGAGCCAGCCGGTTTTCGCTGGTCAGCTGCATGCGCCCCATGCCCTGCTCGACGACGGCATAGAGCATGATGCTGTCGAGGTCCCACGTCCTGTAGCCCAGATGCTTAATGTGCGCCTCGGCCTTCATGCGGGTGGCGGGGGAGAGGAAATCGGTGCCTCGGCCCGCAACGGTGACGGTCGAGGTGAGGCGGTGCAGCGAGTCGCCCGGCAGGAAATGGGCGAGGTCGAGCGCGTTGGTGTGCAGCCGGGCCTCGTAGTGCATGTCGCGGGCCGTGAAGCTACCCTTCAGATGAGCCGTTCCGCGGTGTTCTGCCAGCAAGGCATCCACGTTGTAGGTGTCACCCCTCATGGCGGCCTCGCCCGACAGGGTCATGGGCGGCAGGCGGAAGGCATTGCTGCCCACCAGTCGGTTCACGCAAGTGAGGTCGATGCTCTTCATGTCCATTCGGAGTCGGGCTGCGTTCTCGGCGGTCGAGTCGAGCAGATGGGCGGCCCATCCGCTCGCTTCGAGGTGGGCCACACCGGGCATGGCGAGGGTGAGAGTGTCAATCAGCAGGCTGTCGATGTTGCCTTTGACCGCCATCCAGGCTTGCAGGGGCTGGTCGGGACAGGCATGGCGCAGTCGGACGCTCATGGCGCTGTCGGCGGCGAGCAGAAGGTCTTCGCGCCCGACGAGAGCCGTTGCCTGCAGGCCCACCATGCCGCCCCGATTGGGCGAGAAGGCCGCCGTGCTGGCTTGTCCGCTGGCTTCCAGATGACTGTGCGGGGTGGCGATGATCAGGCTGTCGAGCGAGATGTCGCCGGAGTGCATCTCCATCGTGGCGCCCAGGCGAGTGATGCGCAGGCCGCAGCGTTCCGTCAGGCCGTCGCTCGTAAGCGTTCCCCGCAGCAGGTCCTCGCGCTGGTCGTAGAGGAATCGTGCCACAGCCAGACGGCTCTCGCCGAGCGACAGATGGTTCGGGTCGAGCCCGCCGCGCTGCATCGGAAGGTTCGTGCGCTGGTAGTTCAGCGTGTCCACCAGGAGGTGCAGGCTGTCGATGGCGTAACGTCCTTCGCGCAGGTTTACGTCGGCCATCCGCAACATGGCTTCGCGAATGTCGGTGTCGATGGCGAGGGAGTCGGCAGGCATCGAAAGTGCCACGCTGCTCTGCCGGATGTTAAGTCGCTCCACCTTGATGCACCAAGGCGCAGGGACACTCTCCGTCGTGTCTTCGTTCTCCGATGGGAATAGCGTTATGCCAACATTGCAACCATTTAGTTCCGTGTTGTTTAACGTCAGTGTGTTGCTGCGAAGATTTAAGCCTTCTCCCTCCAGTGCGAGTTGTTCCAGGCGTCCCCTTACGTGGGTCGAGGCGATGAGATTGTGGGTGTCGAGAAACGCCTCCTTCAGCAGGATGCCCTCGATGCCGACGCGCCCCATCGGGAGGCGCATCAGGTCGAGATCGACGATGGCAGCCTCGGCGCAGAGCAGGGTGTCGCTTGGCGGACTTACCACGCAGAGGCCCTCCAGTTTGAGGTCGAGCGGGAAGCTGAGACGCACTTGGCCGATGCTGATTTCGAAGCCAGTATGGCGTTCTGCGTAGTCGGTGATGCGCTCGACGGCCCATCGCTGTATGGGCGGGATATATAGCAAACCCCCGACCGCCACCAGCAAGAGGAGTGGAGACAAAAGGATATATAGAAGCCTGCGGCGCGCCTTGGTCATAAGGATGACATTGTCACAATTTACTTGCAAAGTTACGCCAAACGTCCGAAATAGCCAAGAGAAAATGCAATTTTCTCTTCGTGTACGCCTGTGTAGAGTCTGATTTTTCTTGACACATGACTCTGCACAGTTTGAGGCAAAGCGTTGCAGGGGTTCTCGCTTGCTGTTGTATCGGCCGGAACAACAGCAAGCAGGAGGCAGAACAACGTGCAGTTTCGGGCAGAAACTGCTGTCAGAATCGCGCAGAATTGCCCAAGGGGCCGGTTGGGCTAAAACGACGAAATCTGGGGAGCGCTGTGTGTCAGGTGGTTAGACTTGCCGAGCCTCCGAAAAGTGCCTCAAAAGGGGCCGAAAAGGGCAAAATCGGGCTGTTTCCGGCACCGCCTTTCTCTCGGAGAAAAATGGCGAGTGGTAATAAATCAGGACGCGAAACCCTTGGCGATTTCCTGCCAGAGATGCTCCTCGGGAACGGGTGCTACAACATCGATGCTTCGGTGCGAGACCGGATGTTCCAGGACGAGGCGCCGGGCATGGAGACTGATGCTGCCGTCGGGATTCGAGCGAGGTGCTCCGTACTTCAGGTCGCCGCGAATGGGGCAGCCCACCTTGGCCAACTGGCAGCGTATCTGGTGGTGGCGGCCGGTGTGGAGCGTGATTTCCAGCAGGAAATAGCGTTCGCTCTCGGCCAGCAGGCGATAGTCGAGCACCGCCTTCTTGCTGCCAGGCACTTCATGGTCGTGGGCATGGGCCAGATTCTTCGCCTCGTTGCGCGTAATCCAATGGGTGAGGGTGCCGCTCTCGGCAGGCGGGCGCTGCCCGACGATGGCCCAGTAGGTCTTCCGGACCTGCGAGTGCGAGGCAAACATGGCGTTCAGTCGGGCGAGTGCCTTGCTGGTGCGGGCGAAGAGGACACAGCCGCTCACTGGGCGGTCGAGGCGGTGCACCACGCCCAGGAACACTTGCCCGGGCTTGGCGTAGGCCGTCTTGATGTACTCCTTCACCATGTCGCAAAGCGGGCGGTCGCCTGTCTTGTCGCCCTGGACAATCTCGCCCGCCGCCTTGGATACGATGATGATGTGGTTGTCTTCGTAGAGGACTTCCATCACATATTCATGCCGCCATCCACCTGGATAACCTGTCCGCTGACGTAGGACGACAGGTCGCTGGCCAGGAAGGTGGCCACGTTGGCGATGTCCTCCACCTGACCTCCGCGGCGCAGGGGAATCTTCTTCTTCCACTCCTCGCGCACAGTGTCGGGCAGGGCTGCCGTCATTGCGGTCTCGATGAAGCCTGGGGCGATGGCGTTGGCACGAATGCCCTTGGGACCCATTTCCTGAGCCACACTCTTGGCCAGTGCAATGAGTCCGGCCTTCGAGGCTGCGTAGTTGGCCTGTCCGGCGTTTCCGTGAACACCGACCACCGAGGCCATGTTGATGATGCTTCCGCCACGCTGGCGCATCATAATAGGTACGCAAGCGTGGATGAAGTTGAAGGCCGACTTCAGGTTTACGGCAATCACTGCATCCCACTGTGCCTCAGTCATTCGCAGCATCAGTCCGTCCTTCGTGATGCCTGCGTTGTTGACGAGAATATCAATGCTCCCAAACTCCTCCTTCACCTGCGCGACGACGGCTTCGGTCTGTGCGAAGTCGGCTGCGTTCGAGGCATAACCCTTGACCTTCACGCCGAGGGCGGCAATCTCGGCCTCGGTGGCCTGACCGTTCTCGTCGATTACCAGGTCGGTGAATGCAATGTTGGCACCCTCGGCAGCAAACTTCAATGCGATGGCTTTGCCGATTCCTCTCGCCGCACCTGTAATGAGGGCGGTCTTTCCTTCTAATAACTTCATATCTATTGAATTGTGTTGTATGCTTCTGATTGACTGCGGGACTAAGAGTAGACATTGAGGCGACGTTCGGGACGGGCCAGCAGTTTGTGCACCATCTTGCGCACAATGGCCCGGCTCACCTCGTTCGGCAGCCCGCGTCCCAGGCGCCCATATATATAAGGTATCTCGAGTCCCTTGAGGCCGAAGTGCAGGATGTCCACGAAGAGCGGAATGTTGTCCACCTCGAACGTCCCCCTTCGCACTCCCTCGGCCACGATGCCGGCAAAGAGGCGGCGTTCGTTCTCGTCGAACTGCTTCCGCACCCGCTCCACCTTGATGATGTTGCGGAAAAACTCGGCGCGAAGGTTGCCGTTGCGCTGCACTGCCTCTTTCACCTTGCTCAGGTGGGCAAAGATGATCTCGATGAGTTTCGTCTCGGGGTCGATGTCGCGACTGGCCACTGCGTTCAGGCACTCCGAGAGGCGCACCAGTTCGCTCTCGATGACGGCCACATAGATGTCCTCCTTGCTCTTGAAATACGTATAGAGCGTGCGACGCCCCTTGCCCGAGGCCTTCGCAATGTCGTTCATCGTGGTGTTATCAATGCCTTTCTTGGCAAAGATTTGCCTTGCCACATCGACCAATTTGTTTCGAGTCTTTGCTACTGCCATAACGAGTGCAAAATTACCACAACTTGCCGTAATCTGCAAGAAAAGTGGCGGAAATATTGCACAAATCGCGCTATTTGTGCAAAAATAGCCCGAAATATTGCCTCCTGAGCATAAATATTGCGTGAAAAGTTTGGTGGTGTGGAGAAAAGTCCCTACCTTTGCAGTCACAAACGTTACATCGCGGGGTGGAGCAGTTGGTAGCTCGCCAGGCTCATAACCTGGAGGTCGCATGTTCGAGTCCTGCCCCCGCAACTCAATTCCTGAAGGCTGGTTCCCACAAAGATCAGCCTTTTTTTAGGCGGTTTCTGAAATCAGTTTTGAACGATGCTTAGGCTATTTCTGATCAGATGTGGCTTCGAGGCCGCAGAAGCTGAGCTACGGTTCCAGGCATTGGAGACGGAGATTCCAAAAAAGAGACAGGCACAGACAAAGATAATCCACTCGAACTTGTTAATTATCAGAACGCACCTTTAATCCCAAACCGTCAGAACTATGCGCAACTGCCGACGCCAATTCGTGATGCTGCTCCTCACGACGCTTTTCCTTCCCTGCGTTTCTCAATCCGCGCTCCATGCCGCCAAGCGCAAGAAGGTTTACATGACCTACATCCTGCATGGCAATATGAACTACGACCGCTACGAGCGGCCCACCATCTGGGAACACTTTCCCGTCATCTACAACAACCTTCTCGACTTCATGGATGAGCACCCCGACTTCAAGGGGCAAGTGCAGTTCTCGGGCCAGACCTTCGGTTCCCTGCTGCAGGCGGCACCGCAGGTGGTGGAGCACGCTAAGGCCATCCATCGGCGCGGCCAGCTGAACTTCACGGGGACTTTCTACAGCGAGCCGGTGAACGTAAACATGGACGGCGAAACAAACTACCGTTGCGCCTGGCTGGGCACTCGCATCGTGGAGCACATCACGGGCGAGAAGACCGATGGCTTCTACCTGCAGGAACGCGCCTATCACCCTCAGTTGCCGGGCATACTCAGTCGCGCCGGAGTGAGTTGGATTCCCGTCATCACCGGCGACAGCAGCTGGAAGCCCTTCAGGCTGAGAGGGCTCGACGGGAACTGCTCGGTCTGTGTGCCCATCACCCGCGACGACTTCATCGCCAAGGCCAAAGAGGCGCCCGACGGCAGCCTGATTACCATTGAGGAGGACTACGAGTTTCCCCAGACTTTTGTCGGTGCGTACAATCGTGCGAAGGAGTTCAATGCCAGTCAGCGCGACACGGAAATCATCTGGATTACTGCGGCAGAGTATATCCGCAAGTTCGGTATCGATGAGGAGCGCTACATCGACCATGCAGCGAAGGCTCGCAATCGCGACAACGGCACCTACAGTCGCTGGACGGCCGACCCGCTGGACATTCAGATACAGGCGCTCACCAACGAGGCGATGTCTTGGATGCATCTCGCCAAGATGACTGTCGGCCTGGCGCGCCATTTGGCAGGAATCAGCCTCGACGAGGACTTCACGGCCTCGGGCTTCCGCCTGCGTTGGGAGCCGTTGGCATGGAACATCGAGCGGGCCGACCTGTATCCCGATGTGGAGCCTCTGTTCCTGAAGCGCGAGGGTCGCATTACCCTTCTCACCAAGGCCGAGCACCTGCTGCTCTGGGCTGTCAATAGCGACTCGAAGGGCTGGTATCCCCTCTACGAGAAGCGGCGCGAGCGCATGAACGCTCTGCAGAATTGTACGGACATCTGCCGCTTCGTTGTCAATCGGGGTCTCGACAAACTGGCGGCGCAACTTGCGCTTCCCGATGCCGATGCCGACCGCTGGTATGTCTTGCTCAACATGGAGGCTGCACGCAAGCAAACGATTGACATTCAGTCGCCTTACCCCCTTTCGTTCTTTGACATTGCTACGAAAGCCAAACTTCCATCTGTGGCGCATCAGGAGGGAAGTGGCTACCGCATGCAGGTCGAGGCCTGCATGCCCGCCTTCGGCTACAAGTTGATAGGGGCGCGACGTCTTGCCGAGGCAACAGGGAAGGTTTGGCACGATAGCCGGAGCATTAGCTGCGGAGAAACGACTCTGGCGGCAGAAGGTGGGTGCGTCGTCATGCAGGCTCTGGGACATCGAGTGGAACTTGCGCTCGACGACTTCCAAGTGAAGGCGTTGGCCGAGATGAGTGCGGGAGAAGGCGACGGAGAGTGGCGTCCCGCAAAGCCGGATAGTGCCCAGCGAGTGACTGTCTCCGACGACGGACTTTATCCGCAATTGCGCATCGAACGCCAATTGGACAGACTTGTCCATTTGCAGCAGACGTTCACCCTCGAGCCAGACAGAGTGCTTATCGACCTTCATTTCGAATTTCCTCATCCTACGCTGGTCCGCAAGGATGGTGCATCGCCGAAGTTCACTTTTAGTCCCGAAGGACTCACCCTGCTTGTGAATACGCACAGACGAGGCACCGTGGGCTACGACATTCCCTATGGTGTCTCGGAATATGCGCAGGAGGGTATCAGCTACTTCTGCCCACTGAGCAGCCTTTGGATGCAGCATGATGACGGCGGACTCCTCGTCAGTCCGCAGACCGGCGAGCAAGCCTTCTGTGCCGACCTCGATAAGGGATGCATCAAGCTATATTTGGGTGCCAGCACGACTTCAGGCCCCATCCGGCCTGCTACGCTTGAGTTCTTGGACCGAACGAATGTCCTTCAGCACGAATGTTGGTATGCCGAACCGTTCCATGGCGCTTACAATCATCGTGTGGCACTGGTTCCTTTTAAGGGCAGATGGAGCGAGGCTCACATTCCTCAGACTTTGCGGGCCATCAGTCAGCCCGTCTGCATTCGCGAGGTGATTCTTGGGAATGGAAAGGGCCGCATCCCTGCTGAGGCGACGTTGATGCAAGTCGGACAGCCGAATGTGGATGTCACTACGATAGATGACGAGGGGAATGGCATGATGCTTCGCCTCAACGAACGTGAGGGACTGGCCACCAACGCCCTTGTGACGGTGGGGCAGCAACAATATCACGCCGAACTTCCTCCCTTCGGTGTCGTTCAGATAAGGTTGAGGTAGCCTCTACTTTCGGCGTTACTCAGATAAGGTTGAAGTGGCCTCTCCTTTCGGTGTCGTTCAGATAAGGTTGAAGTGGCCTCTCCTTTCGGTGTCGTTAAGATAAAGTTGAGATGTCCTTCTCCTTCGGTGTAGGATTGGTAAAACTAAGGTAATGAAGCCGTAACGTAGCAGCGTCCGTTCCACGATTCTTCCGTTTTTCCCATTAGGGCCTTTTCAAGGAAACACGGATGACGGTTCGCGTAGATGCCTTCAAAGGTGTAGTGAAGCGGATGATGGTGTAGCCTTTATTGGGATTCTCTATGTCGCGAGTTGGCTTTGCTGGCACGATGTCCCATTGTGGAGGCTCAATGCCGCCAACGTAGAGACGCATCGACTGCCCGCTCTTGCTCAGATAGAGTGTGCGGCCGTCACCCTGAACGACATCGGCCTGTGTGACCATTGTCCAAGTGAGGCGAGTGTCTTTGTCGCCGGTTTCAATGCGGTCTTCCACATAAAGGTTATCCTCTGCGCGAAGCTCGCATCGGCGGACAACAGACTTGGCCTTTCCGGCATAGACGGGAGTGAGGTCGGCCGTCGCACCTCCTGGGAACGAATCCTTCACTTCGATGAAGTGCGCTTCCCCCTTTACAATCTGTTCTTCGCCGTCGAAGGTGAGGGTGTTGTGCTGAAGATTATGATAGCGGAATACGCTCCAGCGGTCCGAGCCTTGCCTCTTGTCCCAGATGTTTAGCCCCGCCTGCTCCAATGTATTATAGTTTTCAGGACCTAAATCGACAGCCCATTCCACGCCGTGCGACTCGAAGATGAATGAGCCTTCGTCCATGTGACCATGGTTGGCGTTCGGAGTACCCACCTTCATCCCCATGAACGAGTCGCTGTATCCCCAACCGCTGCGCGTCACAAACACTGGGCTTATCCCCTCGCCATGCCAAGAATGCGATGTAGGCTGTGGGGGAGTGGCAAGTGATGTCTGATGGCCCCAGATGATGGCAGTGGGAGCAAGCCGGTCGCGGAGGAATGCGCCGACTCCCTTTCGCTGAAGGATGCGCATCTGGGTGAAAAGGATGCCGCTGTCACCTGTCTCGCGATAGAACCAGAACGGTGCAGACAATCCGCCGGGCCTCGTGCCGCAGTCGCTGTAGGCAAACCAGTTGAGCGCAGGTGTGTACATATTGGCGATGTATCCTCCTGTTAGCATGAAACCTGGCGCTTTGGAGAGTCCGAAGTCGGAAGAGAACACTTGGCGCAGCGCATCGAGCAGTAGGACGTTGAACGTCGTGCCGTAGTCCCAGTAGCCACAGCCCTCGGGATAAGCCCCGTCAGGGGCATAGACATTCATAGCGTGGGGCAGGTTCTCGATGGCGCGGTTCACGATGTGTGCTGCCAGTTCGGGATTCTGCTCCCATACAGCAATTGCGCCGTAGGCCAGACCGCAGTGGCACACTTGGTTCCAGTTGTTGTTAGCCGTGATGAACCAGCACTTCTTCGTGTCGAGCGAAGGTGTGAGTCCTTTCTCAATGATGGCCTGCTCCAGTATTGCACGTTCGGCCTTGGACAGTTGGTCGTAGAGCCAGTCGTATCCGATTGCTGCGGCCAGAGTCATCTCGCCTGTATCGAGGAAATGGTCGGGATGCCAGTCGGAAAAGGATGTAATGGCATTCAGTTCCTCTCGTGCGCGTACCATATATTTATTGTCATGCTCCGTACGGAAAGCGTAGCTGAGGAAGAAAATGCGTCGCAGTGCCTCGCGGCTCACTCCGAGCAGACGGCGGCCTTCGAGCTGGTATTCGACGGGTTTGGTCTTGGTGGCGACCAGCGCATCGGCTTCTGCTATGATTCCCTGATGTATGGCCAGCCAAAGGGAGTCCTTGTGTACGTCTTTCATTATTCCCTTCTCGGCTCCGCGTATCATAAGGAGGCGTGGATGGCGAGGCAATTTCTGACGCAGCGTCACGGCATCGTCGGCGTGGGTCATCAGGCCGACGAAGACAAAAGCCAATAAGGCGAGAAGGCGTATTCTCATTTGTATTTGCTATAGATAACTTGCATTTGAATAGGCTGGCCAGGACCTCCTACAAGGCGTGTACTGTTCATGTCCATATCGTGGACGACACTCACCTGCTTCGAAAGGCCCTGACTGTCTAATGTCGAATTTGTCTTGACGGGAATCAGTACAACGTGGTTCCAGTCGGGATGGGCAGCTTCCCAGGCCGCCTCGGAAAGTCCACTTTCGTGCATGCCCTGCTGCTTTTCGTGTTGGCAGTATGAGATGAGACGGCACAGGTTCTGGAATGTATAGGTGTTGTATGTGGCGTCAAAGGTGGTGGTGTACGATGTCTGAGAATCGGCCACCTCACGATTCGCAAAGAAGGAATACATGTTTTGCTTGCGCACGAGGAGTAGTGTGCCGGGTATGCCCAGTGAATACTCAGAACTGGACTGGTTGTTGTATCGCATCAGGGTGAGTTGCGCCTTGTTTACACTGTCGTTCTGATGTTCAGCATATATCTCGCTGATGGGCAACGTGACTTCTGTGCAGATGCCAGCTGGTGTCTTTAGGAAGGTGCAGGCCGATGTGTCGATGAGCTGTTGCAGATCGTCGCTTTCGAAATGGGTGGTCTGTATTACTTCTGGCGTGGCAGCAAAGCGGGTGATTCCATTGTAGATGCTGTCCGGATTATGGGCGTCGTAGAAGGTGAAGTAGATGTTCAGAGTGCCTACATCCACGCTTAGCATGGTGCCTGTACCACTCTTAAGCTTGAAATAGAATCCTGGACAAACCTTGCGAATGAACGTGTAGGAGTCTTTGTAGTATTCCGGATGAGCGTAATATGCTTCCATGAGTTCCGTGCCGAATCTCTTGTCGAGAACGATGCGGACGTTGTCCGTGTGCGTACTGCTCTGGCGTTCTGCATCTGAAAGGATGTAGTCGGCTGGAGTAAATACCTTTGTCGCGATAGGCTTAGCGCCGGATTCCACGAACTGCGCAAGGTCAGTATTGGTGTAGTAGTCTGTGCCTTCCTCTATTATACAATTCTTGCTGAGGGGATAAACTTCAAGTTTCATCGGATTGTCCGCCTTGCCGAAGTACGAACTGAAGTAGAGACGGATTTCACATGAGTCGCAAGCGATTGGGTCATCGCTGTGATCCGAGTTGTCCTGTGGAAAGAGCAAGTTCCTGCGTGGGAACGAGTAGTTCTCAAAAGTGTGGAACTGCGAGGCGAAGTCAGCCCGGATTCGTGTGCCTGTCTCCGGATCCTGTATGTCGCCCAGATACGAAGTGTAGCTGATGGAGAGGATGGAGTCGAGTGCCAGTGAGTTGGTGAATACGTTGAATATTGAATCATCCGGGGTTATGATGTCATCCTGCGAGGGGATGCCCAGCGAACCCGTATCTTCGTTACAGGCCGACATTGTCAAGAGTACGGCCATTATCAGTAGCCCGAAATGTATGTGGCGTTTCATGTCATGTTGCATTAATCTTCCTCCTCTTCTTCCTCTTCCTCCTTGCCGATGCTCCACACCTTGTCGTAAAAGGCGGGAAAAGCTGTGCCGTAATTTTCTGGCTTCTGAGCGCCGAGATAGAGCTTTTCGAGTTTCTTGGCATAGTTGCGATATGTAGTGTTGGGGTGCATCAGATTCACTCCGTCGGCATACTTGATGCCCAGGAAGTTGAGTGCTTGCATCTTGTCGCTCGATGGCACTCCTGCCATCGCCTCAATGGTGGCTTTGCGGAATTGGAGCACCCCGGGGAAATTGTCGGGCAGAGGAGCCTCGAGAGGCATGTCGGAAGGCGTATATACCACTCGGCAGTCGCGGAACGAAGGTTCTTCGGCGTATGCAGTCTTGATGTATAGGGGGATGATGCTGCTTATCCAGCCCTGACAGTGGATGATGTCGGGAGTCCACTTCAGTTTTTTCACCGTCTCGAGCACGCCTCGTGCGTAGAATACTGCGCGCTCAGCATTGTCGGAATATTCAGCGCCATTGTCGTCCAGTGTCATCTTGCGTTTGCTGTAGTAGTCATCATTGTCAATGAAGTAGACTTGCATGTGTGCCGATTGGATGCTGGCCACCTTAATGATGAGTGGGTGATCGGTCTCGTCGATGATGATATTCATTCCGCTTAGGCGGATGACTTCGTGCAGCTGGTTCCGGCGCTCGTTGATGATTCCCCATTTAGGCATGAAGGAGCGTATCTCACGCTTCTTTGCCTGAGTCGATTCAGCCACTTCCCGTCCGAACTTTGAAATCTGGGTGTCGGGAACGTAGGGCGTCATTTCCTGCACGATGAACAGAATTTTCTTTGCCTTTGCCATGTGAATATAATTTGTCCGCCACAAAGTTACGAAAAAATGATGAGTTTAGCGACTCGAATCGACCAAAAGTGCAACTTTTGGGTGAATTTTACGAATAATCTTGCAAAAAGTTTCTTCATTTGAGGAATTCTGCGTTACTTTGCACGTCCTTAGACGAAAGTAAAAGCATGCATACGATTAATACTATCCTGGATTTGCGCCGCCATCTGGATATGTGCCGCGCAGCCGAACGTACGGTTGGACTTGTTCCCACGATGGGTGCGCTTCATGAGGGACATGCCTCGCTTGTCCGTCGCAGTGTAAAGGAAAACGATGTGACGGTGGTGAGCATTTTCCTGAATCCCACACAGTTTAATGACCCGAAAGACCTTGAGCGCTATCCGCGTACACTCGAAGCAGATTGTCGCTTACTGGAAAGCTGTGGCGGAGATGTCGTCGCCTTTGTTCCAAGAGTAAGTGAGATGTATCCGGATCCGGACTTACGCCATTTCAGTTATCCTCCGACCGACAGCGTGATGGAAGGTGCTTTCCGTCCTGGCCATTTCAACGGTGTGTGTCAGATTGTGAGCAAGTTATTCACCTATGTGATGCCTGATCGTGCCTATTTCGGCGAGAAGGACTATCAGCAGATAGCCGTCATCCGCCGTATGGTGGCCGATCTGGAATTCCGACTCCAGATTGTACCTTGTCCTGTGGTACGTGACGAGAGTGGACTGGCAATGAGTAGTCGTAACAGCCTGCTCACGCCCGAGGAACGTGCATTGGCAGCCAACATCTATCGTGTGTTGAAGGAGAGCATAGTGCTTGGCGCCACTGTACGGGATACACACGATTATGTGGTCAACACGTTGAATGCAATTCCCGGCCTTGAGGTACAGTATTATAATATTGTAGATGGCGACTCGTTGGCCGATGTCTCTGAGTGGGACGAAGCTGAGCATGTGGTTGGCTGCATTACGGTCTATTGCGGTGCGACCCCCATCCGACTGATTGACCATATCCGATATAAATAACATCAAGTCAGGTTCTAACGCTATGATGATTGAAGTTTTGAAGTCAAAGTTACATTGCGTGAAGGTCACCGATGCCAACCTCCATTACATGGGTAGTATCACCATCGACGAGGATTTGATGGACGCGGCCGGAATGGTTGCCGGCGAGAAGGTGCAGGTCGTGGATAACAACAACGGCGAACGTTTCGAGACGTACATTATCAAGGGCGAACGCGGCAGCGGTTGTATCTGCCTGAATGGTGCCGCAGCGCGTAAGGTGCTTGTTGGCGACACCATCATTGTCATTTCCTATGCTCTGATGGATTTCGAGGAGGCCAAATCATTTCAGCCTCGTGTGGTGTTCCCCGAGAATAATCGGGTTAAATAGAGGGAAAATAAGGAGTTCGATGAAAGCGCTGTGGCAGAATGCTTATTCTGTCACAGCGCTTGTCGTATATAAAGGATCTGTGGATTTTGGTGTTTGTGGATTATCCAATAAGGCGGAGGCTTGAGCTAATCAGAATACGACGGTTCAGGGAAGAGTGTGCACCAATTGGACTAAGAGCATACTCCTGTCAGGCTGAGAATACGCTCTTGTTGAAGTTGCAGTACTTCGAACGTGAATAAACTTCGGTGCGACCTATCTTGAAGCACAAAAGCCGAGAGTAGTCTCGGCTTTATACCTTTCAGAAAGATAGACCCGGATTTCATCCAAAGTCTATGGTCGTTCTTGCAAACTCAAGGCTTCTCCTTTATTTCTCTGACGTAGATGTCGCGGAAGTTTACGAGCGAGCCGTGGGCTTGCATCTCTATCTGATCGCAGGCGGGCAGCGGTTGCGAGCGGTCCCAATAGTTCTCCATAGTCACATTGTCTACTACCGTTACACCATTGAGGCGCACAGTAACTTTGTCGCCTACAATCTTGATGTAGAAGGTATTCCATTCACCCAGCTTGTTGTCGGCCACCGACGAGGGGGTGCTCACGTTCTTCTTGTTGTTGTATAATCCGCCGGAGCCCACTTGTGCGCCGACGTTTACGCGGGCGATGTCCCAAATCTGCACCTGTGGCGTGCCGCGCAGGTAGATGCCGGCATCAGGTTCCTTGCCGTTAGGGTCGAGTCGCCAATCGACATACATCTCGAAGTCCTTGTAGTCCTTCACTGTGCAAATATTGTCATAGCCGTGTCCCACGTAGGTGAGGCATCCGTCCTGCACCGTCCAGTCCTGGCGCATCACCTCGTCGGCCTTTCGCTGTGCATCCACCAGTTTTTCGCCATCCATTTGGCGACGCTTGATGGGATTCTCCACGAGTCCCTTCCATCCCGTCAGGTCGCGCCCGTTGAAGATGGACACGTAGCCCTCCTCACGGTTCGAAGCCTTGTTTAGATACTCGGCCACGACCAGTTGGTCGGCTTTCTTCAAGATGGGGAGTACGTCCTGCAGCAACTGGCGTGTGTTGGCACCGTTATATTCGGGGTGTGCCACAGCGATGTGTGCCACCACGCGGGCAGCCGTGGTGCGCAGGCGGTCGTCCTGCAGGAACTGAGCTACGTACATCATGCCTTGGAACGTCCCCGTCTCGCCGATCTGTGTGATGATGGACTTTTGCTGCTTGGGCGTCGTGGCATTAGCCATCTGCTTACGCAGGGTGAGGTATGTGTTCTCGGGCGTCACGGGATCGGCCAGTGTCTGGCTCGTCCATGCGAGGCCGGCGATGACGACGGCCAAATTAAGAATCATTCTTTTCATTTTCTATATACTTTTATATACTCTGTATTCTGTACTACTATATATTACTGCTTGCTCTACTTCCAGTTTACGTTTCTAAGGTATATCTGCCTGCTACCTTCATGCACGGAGTTGAAGGCCATCTGCCTTCCATCAGGTCTCCATCGGGCATGGAGGTCGCATCGTGAATACTGTTCCTTGTATTCGTCGGGTACATGAAAACGTCCGAGGGAGACGATTGCTTCGTCTTCCAGACGCAGGAGCACCCAGCTGCGATATCCGTCTTTGTTCCAATATCCCTCGCTGCTGATGAATTTTCCGTTTGGCGAGAACACGCAGTGTCCGTCCCAGTCCATGATTCCAGGAGCCAGATGACGGACGCTCTGTTCCTCGCCGACCTTAAAGACGGTGTGTGCCCAGCATTCTCCGCCATCCCATCTTGCCGTCACCACCAGCGTCTCGTTGTCTTTCCAGTTGAAGTGCGAACCTTGCCATCTGTCTGGAAAACAGCGTCGGAGATTCGTCCCGTCGGTGTTAATGGTGAGCGAGACTGTGTCCCATTTGTACACATAGCCTCGGGTGGAGAGTTGGGCATTGAAGTCCTGTACGGTGCGGGCGAGGAAGAATACTTTGCTGGCATCGGGGGTGATAATGGTGTGGCAGAAGTATGCCAAGCCGTCATCGGACGTAATCTCGGGCATGAGGTTTCTTGCCTCGGCGATGGAGAGTATCAGGCGTTCCTCGCCAGTCTTGAGGTTCATCAGCCAAAGGCCGTCGCTTTCGGGCCACACTTCCGATTTCAGCGGATCCTGTCCATCGCCTGCGTATCCGTAGTCGGGGCGACATAGGCGTAGTCGGGCATAGTTGATGCTTACGGCCCATTCGCCTGATGCGTTCACTGCACTTATTGGCCGGGGCAAGATGCGCTCCTCGCCTGTCTTCCAGTTCAGAAGCACTGTGACAAAGCGTCCTTCCCTGCAATCGTTGAAGGCACAGAGCCCCTCCTGCCACGGAAGCCAGTGGAACATGGCTGCCTCCTGGAAATTCCAGCATGTGGTACGACTGATGGGAATATATCGGCAACTGTCCTCCAAGTCTACGAGTGCCACGATGGCCGTGTCGGTCTGTTCGGCGAGCCGTCCGCTGAAATCAATTCCCAGGGCACACACATAGCGTCCGTCCGAGCTCCAGGCGTTTATGCCGAAATAGTTTGCCAGCAGATGCTCCCCGGGTCCTCGGGTAATGGCGTAGGGCTCTCCCACTTCGGGGAAAGGTGTCGGTGATTCTGTCTTGCTACATCCGAAAAAGAGTAGTGAAGAGAGGAGTGCTGGTAAAAGAAATAAGCTTGCAGGTTTCATGAGTCGTGTGTGTTATTTTCCCAAGTTTCAGTCGTGTAGAATATGAAATGCTTATTCTTTTTTCGCTCTTGTCGTTGAAGATTCCCTTTTGGTGTGGATGTCTTGTACGTTAGTGCCTACGGCTGCGGTGGACCGTTTTTCTCTCGGCAGTGCCGGATTTTCGCCCACCTGTGTGCCAGAACAAAAATAATCCCCATTCCCTTCGTGCTCTTCCCGTCGGTGAGTGGACAGGACGCGCGAAGGGGATGGGGGCTGGTCGCATGGGATTATTCCTCGCAGAGCTCGGTGAGGATGCCCACGGTGCTCTTCGGGTGAAGGAAGGCGATGTGAAGGCCGTCGGCACCCTTGCGCGGAGCCTTGTCGATGAGGCGGATGCCCTTCTCGTCACACATGGCGAGGGCTTCGCTCACACCGTCCTCAACCTTGAAGGCCACATGGTGTACGCCACGGCCGCCGTTGTCCAGGAACTTCTGTACAGTGCTCTCGGGGCAAGTGGGCTCCAGCAGTTCAATCTTCACTTCGCCAACTTTCATGAAGGCGGTCTTCACCTTTTGGTCCTCAACCACTTCGGTCTTGTACACTTCCAGACCCAGTACGTCCTGGAAATAAGGCAGTACTGCGTCGATGCTCTGCACGGCAATGCCCAGATGTTCAATACGTGAAATTTTCATTTCGTTGAATTGTTTAGTTGTTTGTTATGTGTTGATGTTCTCTTTTACAAGTGCAAAGTTACGAATAATTATCCATATCGGCAACGAATTTGATGCGAAAATACTCATGCTGTCGTGCTTTGTCCGCTTGTCGGCTTGCTGTACGAGTCTCGCTCGATAAGTGCAAGTGCCTTTGTCCTTGCCCTCCGATGCATCTTCACACAGAAGTATATGAGCACGAGGAAGGCCAGACCACCGATGCCAGGATCGACGGTGCCGCTCAGTGCCAACGCGTCATAAATACCGTGGGCAAGCACGGGGACGAGCAGGATGCAGGCGGCTGTCTTCGGAGAGCGGTCCACGAAATGGTGTATCGAGTAGTAGTAGCCCATCAAGATGGCAAAGGCGTAGTGCCCGGGGACAGCCAGCAGGGCGCGGGCAATGGCCACGGAGACCCAGTTCTCGGATTCGCCGAAGAGATAGAATACATTCTCGATGGCGGCAAATCCCAGTCCGACGCAGACTGCATAGACGATTCCGTCGAAGTGTTCGTCGAAATATGGATTCCTTCGCAATACGAGCCAGAGTGCCAACAGTTTGAACGACTCTTCGGGGATGGCGGCAACGATGAAGGCGCGCAGGGTGGTTCCGACAAGCCCGTACGACTCAGCGCCATCGGCGAACAACGCTGTGTCGAGAACCATCTCCAGTGAAGCCACGGGGATGCATATCCCCACACCCCACAGTACAGCCTTGAGCAACTGGCCGGTCGGTTCCTTCTGTGGATCTTTCTTCCAGATGAACAACCACAGGGCGACGGCTGGGAGTATGGCTGATGTCAGTATGATGAGGGTGTCCATATAGCTTTATCTCTTCGTCTTGTCGTGTCTCCCTTTCCGGCTTATGTGCCCATCTTTCCGCCAGGAGGCAGTCCTATGCCGAGATACTGAGTGAAGCTGGGCTGGAGACAACGTGTTGCGGGACGTTTTACCACGCGTGGTAAATCCTTTTCCCACGTGTGGGAATTTTGTTTCCCTTGTGTGGGAATTCCTTTTCCCACGCGTGGGAAAAACGTGGGATGCCCTTTGCCGTCAGATCAGGTATTGGTCGCTGATGGATTCGTTGTTCTCGACACGGCGGATGGTCTCGGCAATCATGTCGGCAATCGTAATCTGGCGCACCTTCTCGCAACCGCCGTTGTAGGGAATACTGTCGGTGAAGACGATTTCGTCCAGTGCGCTGTTCTGCACCCGCTCATTGGCAGGGCCGCTCATCACACAGTGGCTGGCGATGGCACGCACGCTTCTGGCTCCGTGGAACTTCAGCAAGTCGGCTGCCATCGTGATGCTGCCGGCGGTGTCCACCATGTCATCGACGAGGATGACATTGGCGTTTGCCACATCACCGATCACCTGCATGCTGGCCACCTCGTTGGCTTTCTCGCGCTTCTTGTTGCAGAGTACGAGGGGGCAGTTCAGGTATTTGCTGTATGTATTTGCACGCTTGCTACCACCCACATCGGGGGAGGCGATGACAAGGTTTTTCAGATTTAGGCTTTGCACGTAGGGCAGCATTACGGTGCTGGCAAAGAGGTGGTCCACAGGGACGTTGAAGAAGCCTTGCTCCTGGTCGGCGTGGAGGTCCATGGTGATTACGCGCGTAATGCCGGCAACACCCAGCATGTCGGCCACCAGCTTTGCTGCGATGCTCACTCGAGGCTTGCTTTTACGATCCTGTCGTGCCCATCCGAAGTAGGGGATTACGGCGTTGATGGTCCGGGCTGAGGCTCGTTTGGCTGCGTCGATCATTAGCAACAGTTCCATCAGATTGTCGGCATTTGGGAACGTACTCTGCACGAGAAAAACGTCCAGTCCGCGGATGGATTCTTCGAAGCATACTTCGAATTCGCCGTCCGAGAAATGTGTGATGGAGAGATTGCCCAGCGGGCATTTCAGGCTGAGACAGATTTTCTCGGCCAGATAACGACTCTTCGTACCCGAAAAGATTTTGAATTTCTTGTTTTCGTCCATTGCGTTAGCCTGTTTTGTAAAACTATGCAAAGTTACGCTTTTTTTATTGAATACCGACAATTCTTCGGCCTCTTTTTTCCGAGCATTTGTCGATAATTTATTCGCCGATGGCATGGTCGGCACCCACATCCACTCCATTCCATGCCTTCTTGCTCGTCCAGTCGGCTGCGGGGTTGGCCCAGAATGGGTCGTCGAGTGGCAGTCCGAGAGGCAGGAAAACGGCCATGCACAGGTAGAGGCTGCCAGTGTTGATGTAGTTCTCGCCCATCTGGAGCTGTGCTCCGGCGAATCCTACGCGCAGCCAGCTGTCGGCGAATGTCTGCGGCATGGAGGCCTGGCGACGGATGACTGCCGAGAGGGCACATCTCACCTGAGCCGGGTTCATGTCTGCAGGCAGCAGGTGGAGCAGGGCTGCGTCGGAGAGTGCATGGAACGAGCCGAAGCGGTAGGCGATGGAGCGGCCGAGTGGGGGATAGGTGCCTTCGGGAGAAATCAACCGTTCCAGTTCTGCGGCGTAGCGACTGTGCCTTCGTTCCTGCTTCTCGAGAAATCCGGCTGTGTCGAAATGATGTTTGTCCATAATGCGCAGCACTTCAGTAAGCATCGGATGGATGACCAGACTGTTGTAATAGTCGAGATGGAAATCCTTTCCGTCGCCATACCAAGCGTCGCCCTTGTACCAGTCGTCGCGAAAACGTTTCACTCCGTAGGTTAGTCTCAGCGTGTCACATTCGCCTGTGAATTCCAGTAAGGCAGCCTCCACCATTGATGCGAAGAGGAGCCAGTTGCTTTCGTAGGGCTTTATGCTGCGCGAACGTTTCCATTCCGTGACGAGGCGCTCCCTTGTCTGCTTGTCGAGCCGGCCCCATATTTGCTTCGGAGCGCGCAATATGCCCTCGGCAAGGAAGGCTGCGTCTACCAGAGGCTGCGTTATCGGTCCCCCAAACGTGAGGTAATCAGACGAGGTGGGATTCACTGCATTTCGAAGTCCGCGTACAATCAGCTTCGCATAGTGCTCGCGCAGGCGCCCCTCCTCCGTCTTGTCTTCTCCCAGTTCTATCCAGGGAGCAATGCCGCAAATGGTGCGCCCGACGGCTTCCAGATACGATACATCCCTGCGTTTCTGGTCGCTGGAAGTGGTTTCGTAGGGCATCTGTGCCCTCAGAGTTCCCGCGGCAAGATTCTCCAGTACGGGCGCTGCGATGCGTGTCATCGTTTCCACCCATTCGCTCCGCTCGTCATGTCCGTTGATGGCGAGTTTCGCTTTACTTTCAGTTACTTGCTCCGTTGATACAGCCGCTTGCACTTCAGCGTTCTGCCACATCAGCACACACAGCGCAAGGATAATAACTCTGTGGTTCATAATATGATTCTTTTTTTGAGGATATCGTTCGGCTTATGATTTATTTCTCTCACCTACTTATTTGTATATCGCGCGCCTGTATGCTCCCCTTTAACTTTCCCTTAATCCCACTTAACTCCCCTTATACCTAATGTTCATGCATTCAATGTGGTCGAAGGACATTGCAAAGATAATGCTTTGTACTGAAACAGCAATGGCTTTGCCGAAGATTTGCATAAAAATATGAAGGGCATTGCCTCACGGCAACGCCCTTCCTGCTGTTTGTTTGGAAAAAGTCTAATTGAAATAATGGTTACTTTGATTGTTTTTTAGGCTTCTGCTGGTGTGTCTGTTGTTTCACCCTCAGCGGCCTCTGCCACTGTCTCGGCCAGTGCCTCGGCTTCGGCGGCGCGCAGCGCTGCTTTCTTCTCGGCTACCTTCTTTGCATACTCCTCGTTGGACTTCTTCTCCGCAGCCTGTCGTGCAGCATCGGCTGCCTTCTTGTCTGCGGCGATTTTTGCCTCCAACTTGAGCAGACCTTTCTGCTTGTCTGCCTTCCATGCGGCAAACTTTGCCTCTGCGGCTGCTTCGTCGAAAGCGCCCTTCTTCACACCTCCGCGCAGATGCTTCATCATGTACACGCCTTCGCGCGACAGGATGTTGCGAACCGTATCGGTCGGCTGTGCACCAACCTCCACCCAATACAGGGCACGGTCGAATTTCAAATCTACAGTGGCGGGATTGGTGTTCGGGTTGTACGTTCCAATCTTCTCTGTAAACTTACCATCTCGTGGAGCTCTTACATCAGCAATCACAATCGTGTAGAAGGCATAGCCTTTGCGACCGTGACGCTGCAATCTAATTTTTGTTGCCATAATTTAATTAAACTTTAT
>JAILBW010000178.1 GCA_024680695.1 Bacteroidaceae bacterium | reverse complement strand
TCGGCAACCTGATGAACTCAGAGATTATCGGTGAGGCCACCAATGTGCCCTGGGCCTTCATCTTCGAGCGGGTCGATAACCTGCCGCGCCATCCCGGCCAACTCTACGAAGCCATCTGCTACGCCCTGTTCTTCTTCGTCGGCTGGTGGTTCTATCGCCACCGTCCGCAGTGGGTAGGCACAGGCTTCTTCTTCGGCCTCTGCCTGACGCTCATCTTCACGGCGCGGATCTTCATCGAATACGTCAAGGAGAATCAAGTCGATTTCGAAAACGGCATGCCCTTCAACATGGGCCAGCTGCTCAGCGTACCCTTTGTCATCCTCGGCCTCTGGTGCATTTGGCGCGCCCTGAGGACAGAGAGGAAGCAATAGGGGAGAGGAACTCAACTATAAACGGACTACTCAGCGATATGAATACACTTCTGATAGTACTGCCCATACTGACCCTGCTGATGTTCTCTCTGGGCCTGTCATTGCGGGTTGAGGATTTTGCCCAAGTGTTCCGCCATCCACGCCCCATCGTCGTGGCCTTGCTCGGCCAGTTGGTCCTGCTGCCCCTGACCGCATTGGCCTTGGCCTGGCTGTTTCGGCTGGCACCAGTGTTCTTCATCGGTCTGGTGCTGATTGCCTGCTGTCCCGGCGGCAGTTCGTCGAACGTCTTCTCGAAGCTGGCAGGAGGCGACGTTGCACTCTCCGTTACGCTCACAGCCCTCAGCAGCATCATCACACTGCTCACCATTCCCCTCATCATGAGCTGGACTACGCAGCTGGCAGGCGAAAGCGTAGGCATCACACTGCCTGTGGGCAACCTCATGAAGCAGAACCTCCTGCTCATGCTTCTTCCCGTATTGCTGGGCATCGGTATGCACTATGCCTGGCCCGTAGCGGCCGCAAAGACAGACAAGGTGCTCACTCGTCTGGCCTTTCCCCTGCTGTTGCTGCTCATCACCGTCTTCTATGTCCAGCACCGCACGACGATTCTGGACAACATCGGACGCCTGGGCCTGTGCGTCACAGCACTTATTCTTGTGGCCATCGGATGCTCTTCCGCACTTTCGCGTCTGGTGAAAAACAGCCCACAGCAACGCCGCACCATCGTCATCGAGGTGGGCATGCAGAATGCTGCGCAGGCCATTGCCATAGCCTCCAGTCCCCTCGTCTTTGCCAACGAGGAGATGGCCATTCCTGCCATTCTCTATTCGCTGATGATGAACATCGTACTGCTTGCCTATGTGGGATGGGAGCGAAGACAGGCTGCAAATTCCTCCAGCCAGTCAACATGAACTGACAACAACCCAAACTTGCCAACAAGCTCACTATGCTGATGAAGCAAGCGGAGTAGGCATAATGCCAGACAAAACTGAAGGGATTTTGGGTACAACAAATTGGAGACCCAAGTTCAAAGCTAATTTTTAGAACCCACCTCAAAAGAATTGCTCCGATCTCAGCAGCACTTTCCTCCTTTACTGGGAGAAAGAGAGGGTTATCGGATAAGGATAATGCGCGCAACGACGGCTTTCTTGCCCTCAGAATTGTTGGCCACTACATGGTAAATGCCCGATGCCACTCGACGTCCGCTCTTGTTGCACCCATTCCAAGTAAAAGTACCTCCAGCTGAAGTACCGCTCCAGACGAGTTGGCCTGTGGAACTCAGTATTTTCACTTCGGCATCCATAGTAAGTCCCCGCACGACGATGGGACCAGTATAGTCAGGTTTGACGGGGTTAGGAAATACGAGCACATTGTCCTCGCTAAGCGCTTCTTCGGCTTGTGTGGCATCGCCGAAGTAACTGCACAGCCCTTTCTCGCTGCCAATCATCACAAGACCCGTAGAGGGGTGAATGGCGATGGAGAGTACATTGTCGTCGAGAAGCGGCGTATCAGCGGCCTGGAAGTGGTGGATGGTCTCGGTGCCGTCGGCGCTGACGAGATAGACTCCGCTGCCGATGGTGCCTATCCACTTACGGTTGGCGCCGTCGATGGTGATGCAACTGATGGGTACCCCGCTCAGGAGGTAGTCAGCCAAGCCGCTGCCATCGTTGCGTGGAATCTTCACCTGCTCGAACTGAAATTCGTTGTCGAGGAAAGATCCGGCATCATTGATGACGAAGAGTCCTGCATCGGTGCCGCACCAGATACGTCCGTCGAGGTCTTCGGTCATGCAGTAGAATTCGTAGGGGTTATAGACGGTGCCGTCCTGATTGGTGATGCTCGAACGTAGGCAATGTCGGTCGTCGCGGGGATTGTCGAGCGTACCGTTCGTGTCGAAGCAGAAAAAGCCGGCATTGTCCGTGCGGCGGCTGTTAAGGAATATTAGGCCGCTGCTGTGGAAAAGATAGTCGTCGCAGAGCGAGACGCCGGCAATCTCGCCGTAATAGAGTGCCGACCATCGCCCGTTGGGACGCAGAACGCGCACTATGGTGTCGGTCTCGCTGTTGAGCATCCACAGGTTTCCCTCACTGTCGTATTGCAGTCCGGCGCAGGAGACGTAGTTGTAGTAGCTCTCAATATTTGGCAGGATGCTGGCGAGAGGACTATTGTCGCAGTTGTACAGTCGGACGCATTTCCCATCGCGGTACTCGCATAGTCCGACACGGTGGATGCTGGCAAAGTGGTGGTTGGCGTCGGCGGGGTCCTGCACCAGATGGGTGGTGTTGCAGAGGCGCAGGTTGGGGTACGAGGAAGGCGTATCCATCTCCTGGAGGGTGGTCCATGTATTATTCTCGAAATACATGGCTGTAGCAGGATTGTATATTGCCTCGACCGTATTGATGCCTCCGGCCACAAGCAGGCGGTCGCCCACCCACGACATCCGATAGAAGAGGTCGCGCGCAGGACTGTTGGGCTGTATTGGTCCGCCAGAGGATACCAGGTTGCCGTCGTCCAGTCTGTAACTGTTCAGTCCCTTGCTGCCCTCGCTGGCCCAGAAGATGCCCTTCGCAACGGACGCATCGTTCCATGCATTCTCGTAGGCGATATGAGTGATGGCGGAGAGCGAGGTGCAGTATGAGACGCTGGTGTCGCTGAGCCACAGGAGATATTCGCCAGATTGCTTCAGCAAGCGGGTATAGGTGTTCGATATCTTGGTATTGTATCCGCCGTCGAGATTGATGATACACACATTGCCCCAGCAGAGGCCGACCAGACGGGAGTCGAACCAAGCGAGACTCTGCCACGAGTTTTTGTCTGTCAGTTGCCAGTTGCTCTTCTGGTGCATGTTTTGCGAGCGGGAGCAGGTGTAGATACCCTCGGTGGTGCCCAGAAAGACGGCCTCGGGCGAGACGGCGATGCACTTTGCCGCCAGTCCTATCTGATACGTATTGAGGAAGGTACCTTCTTCCATATCCACCTCTACGAATCCGAACCCAGTGGCCAGATAGGCTCTCTTGCCCTCCACGAAGATCGCTGTCACCTCCTTGTTCAGAATCGGCTTGTCGCGCAATGCCGCAAGGTTCTGTACGTTGTCTTCGGCATCGAGCAGATCGATATTTGCATCGTCATAGACCAGCATGAGGCGACCCGCCTCGGCGCTATAGGCCATGTGGCTGACATGCACCCCGTTCAGTTGGTGCAAACAGTCGTAGGTGACCACCTCGGTGTCCTCGGTGTCGTAGGCAAGCAGATTCCCGTCGCAGAGCGAATAGATGCGATTTCCCACGACGATGTTCTGCGTGGCCTGGGTGTATGAGGGATACACCTTCCACTCCCCTATCTGCTGAGCCTGCACCGAATGAGCGAGGAGCAGGAGTATTGTGAGGAGTGCCGAAAACAGGCAAAGGGTCTTTTTCATGTTGGTTTGCTTTTTATAGTGGCTCAGTTTTTCAATAGGAATCGGGCCAGTTTCTCAATGGCTCGACCACGATGGCTGATGGCATTCTTCTCCTCAGCAGGCATCTCGGCAAACGATACTCCGCGTCCCTCGGGCGAGAAGACGGGGTCGTAGCCGAAGCCGCCCATCCCACTCTCCTGCATGAGGATATCGCCCTCGACAATGCCTTCGAAGAGGTGTTCCTCTCCGTTCATGATGAGGGCAATGGCGGTGCGGAATCGTGCCTTGCGCATCGTCTGTCCGCGCAGTTTGTCCAAGAGGCAGCGAATGTTGGCCTTTGCATCATGACTCTCGCCGTAGCCATTCATCTGTCCGAAGCGGGCAGTGAAGACTCCAGGTGCACCGCCAAGCGCATCGACCTCGAGCCCGGTGTCGTCGGCAAAGCAATCTACACCGTAGTGTTCGTGGACATAACGCACCTTCTGCAGCGCGTTGCCCTCGAGTGTGGTCGCCGTCTCTGGAATGTCTTCGTGGCAGCCGATGTCAGCAAGACTCGACACCCTGAAGCGATTGCCCAGTATCTGCCGCACTTCCTCTATCTTGTGGGCATTGTTGGTGGCCATGATGAGCACCTTCTCCGCCTTCTCCAAAGGAGAGGAGGTTTGGATGCTGGCAGAGTTTTTTTCTGTTTTCACTTTCTACTATGAACTATGCACTATTTTTTTATCACATCAAAACCTTCGCCGAAGACGCCTTCCACATTGCTCATCGTCACGAAGGCATGGGGGTCGGTATCGTGGATGAGTCGGAAAAGGCGACGGCTCTCATATTTCTTGGCCATGATGAGCAGAACGCGGCGCTGCTCCTTGCTGTACCAGCCCTCGCCATAGAGGATGGTCACTCCGCGCTCAAGCTGCTCGCCTACGAGTTCGGCTATTCTCTCATGCTCCGAACTGATGATGATGAACTGTACGCTCTGTCGCGCTCCGTTGAGGACATAGTCGAGGAAATTGGTGCTGATGAACATCGTCACATAGCCGATGACCGTGAGTTCGATGTTGTGCGAGAGCAGATAACCGCTTCCGATGATGAAGATGTCCAGAAGGAGCAGCATGCGGCCCAGCGAGATATTCTTGTACTTGTTCACGCAGGAGGCGATGATGTCCGTACCGCCTGTACTGCCTCCACCCAGAAAGACAATGGCCAGCCCGGCACCCTCCAACATTCCACCCAGCACCGAGGCCAGGAACGTCTGCTCGCCGATGATGCGAACGAAATGCTCCTTGCCGTCTGCACCAACAACGCCGAGCAAGCTCTGAAAGATATCGATGAACAACGAGGCAATCAGGATGCCATAGATGGTGCGAAAGAAGTAGCGCCAGCCCATGATGCGCACAGCCAACAGGAGCAGACCCAGGTTGATGACCAGATAGGTAAGGCTGGCGTGAATGCCGGTGGCATAGAAGATGAGGGTGGAGATACCGCTCACGCCGCCGCTCACAATCTGATAGGGCAGCAGGAACGTAGAGTAGCCGAGAGCGAAAATCACCAGTCCGGCAGTCATCGTTCCATAGTCCTTGAGCATCTGCCAGGGGGACGATCCGTTGAGAAATTCTTTTATCATTTCTTTCATGCCTTTATCGCGTTGAATCCGTTTCCATATACTCCCTCCACCCTGCTTTGTGACACGAAGGCCATGGGGTCCATCTCGCGCACCAAGCGCAGAATTTTCAAGTGTTCGCGCTTGTGAACAATGGTGATGAGCACCTTGATGTCCTGATGGCTGTAGTAGCCCTCGCCGTTCAGGATGGTGACGGAGTGGGCCGTCTCGTGGATAATGCGTTCGCTGATTTCACGATAGTGATGTGTGAAGATGATGAACTGGGTATCCTGCCGAGTGCTGTTTATCAAGAGATCGACCACATAAGTGTAGATGGCCAGAGTGACGTAGCCAAACACCACCATGCGCCAGTCGTGGAAGATGGGCAGACAGGAGGCGATGACGAGCAAGTCGAGATAGAGCATCACACGGCCGAGCGATATGTTGCGGTACTTGTTGACGAGCGTTGCCACGATGTCCCAGCCGCCAGTGCTGCCGCCAGAGAGCAGTACGGTACCCACACCTACTCCGTTCAGGATGGCGCCCAGCACGCAGGCCATCGAGTCCTGACCTTCGCCCATGAGCTGAATGAACTGCCCGTTGTCGTCGGTCATTACCTTTTGTCCCACGCTGAGGAACAAAGTGAGCGCCAATACGGCATAAGCCGACTTTATCACAAACTGCCACCCAAGCGGTTTCACGGAAATGGCAAGCAGCAGGATGTTGGCAATGAGCACTGCATACTGAATGGGGAAGCCCGTCACATAGTAGAGGATGGCGAACATACCGACCATACCACCCGTAGTGATGTGGTATGGCAACAGGAAGGCTGCCCATCCCAATGCATAGATGGCCATACCGAGGTTGATGGTCAGGAAATCCTTGACGAATTCCCAGATGCGAACAGACCGTATATTATAGTCCATAGTGCAGAATCGTGGGGTAGGGGGAGAGGCTGTCACCCCTTCGGTTTTACCACAATATTGACGATGCGCTTGGGCACGGCGATGGTCTTCACTACCTGCATTCCGTTCAGGAAGCGCTGTGCCTCGTCGGCCGCCATCACCTGGCTTACCATCTCGTCGGGAGTGGCGTCGACAGGGAAGTCCATCGAGAACTTCACTTTGCCGTTGAACTGCACACCCAGCCGGACGCTGCTTTCCACCAGATACTTCTCGTCGAAGGCCGGCCACTTGGCATCGCACACACTGGTCTCGTTGCCCAGTGCTTCCCACAGTTCCTCAGCGATATGCGGAGCAAAGGGGGCGATGAGCACTGGCAGCACGGAGAGCACCTGTCTGCTGCGGCACTTCTGGTTCGACAGTTCGTTCACAGCCACCATGAAGGCAGCCACACTGGTGTTGTACGAGAACGACTCGATGTCGGCCGTCACCTTCTTGATGAGTTTGTGCAGCGTCTTCATGTTCTCGGCCGTAGCCTCCGAATCGTCTGCAGCCAGACTACCATCCTTGTCCCAGAACAACTGCCAGAACTTCTTCAGGAAGCGGAAACATCCGTCGATGCCTGCCACATCCCAGGGCTTCGACTGCTCGATGGGGCCCAGAAACATCTCGTAAAGGCGCAGTGTGTCGGCACCATAGTTCTCGCAGATGTCGTCGGGGTTCACCACATTGTATTTCGACTTCGACATCTTCTCGATTGCCTGGCTTACAATATACTGACCGTTGCCATTCAGGATGAACTCCGCATCGCGGAACTCGGCTGCCCACTGGCGTATCTTCTCCACGTTCAGCACATTGCCGTTCACCATGCTGATATCGGCATAAACGGGGTCGGCTTCCGTGCCCTGATAGTAGTACAGGCTCTTCTTCTTTGCCTCGTCGTACTGCTCCTCCAGCAGGTCGAAACTCACGAACTTGTTGGTATTGCGCAGTCGGTACACAAAGCTCGACCAACCCTGAATCATACCCTGATTTATCAGTTTCTGGAAAGGCTCGTCTTTCTTGCTCACACCGAGGTCGAAGAGGAACTTATTCCAGAAGCGGCTGTATATCAAGTGTCCGGTAGCATGTTCGCTGCCACCCACATAGAGATCCACATTCTGCCAATACGCTGCCGCATCGTCGCTCACCAAGGCCTTGTCGTTGTGGGGGTCCATATAGCGCAGATAGTAGGCGCTCGATCCTGCAAAGCCAGGCATCGTATACAATTCGATGGGAAAGACCGTCTCTTCGTCGATGAGGTTCTTATCGACAATCTTCCTGTTCTTCTCGTCCCACGCCCATTTGGTGGCATTGCCCAATGGAGGTTCGCCCGTTTCGGTGGGCAGGAAACTCTCTACATGGGGCAGCTGGATGGGCAGGCACTCCTCGGGAATCATTGTTGGAATACCTTTCTTATAATAGACGGGGAACGGTTCGCCCCAATAGCGCTGACGGCTGAAGATGGCATCGCGCAAGCGGTAGTTCACCTTTACGCGACCCAGTTTGTGTGCCTTCACGAAACGCTTCGTCTCTGCGATTGCCTCCTTGATACTGAGACCGTTCAGGCAGAGGCTCTCGCCGTCGTACTCCACACTCTTCTCAGGGCTTATGGGCGAGTTCATCACCACACCCTCCTTGGCATCGTAGCTCTCCTGGCTCACGTCTGCGCCCTCTATCAATGGAATGATGGGCAGGTCAAAGTGCTTGGCAAAGGCATAGTCACGGCTGTCGTGGGCAGGCACTGCCATGATGGCTCCGGTGCCGTAGCCAGCCAACACATATTCTGCCACATAGATGGGACACTTGTCGCCGGTGATGGGATTGATGCCATAGGCACCCGAAAAGACACCCGTCACCGTATGGTCTATCATTCGTTCACGCTCCGTACGGCTCTTTACGTACTTGATATATTCGTCCACAGCCTTCCGCTGCTCGGGAGTGGTCACCTTGTCCACCAGTTCGCTCTCGGGAGCCAGCACGAAGAATGTCACGCCGAACATTGTGTCGGCACGGGTGGTGAAGATGGTGAAGGAGGTCTCCTCCTCCGAATCTCCCTTCTTGGATACTGCTTTTATCTCTATCTCTGCACCCTCGCTGCGGCCTATCCAGTTTCTCTGCGTCTCCTTGATGCTTTCGCTCCAGTCGATGGTTTCCAGTCCGTCCAGGAGACGTTGGCTGTAGGCACTCACTCGCAGGCACCACTGGCGCATCTTCTTCTGTTCCACGGGGTAGCCGCCACGTTCGCTCACGCCGTTCACCACCTCGTCGTTGGCCAGCACTGTACCCAGGGCAGGACACCAGTTCACCATCGTCTCGCCGAGGAAGGCCAGACGATAGTTCATCAGTACGTCGCTACGCTTCTTCTCGTCCCATCCTTTCCATTCCTCCGCACTGAAGTTCAGGTCCTCTCCCTGAGCCACTCCGTAGGCGTCCAGTCCCTCCGTGCCATATTTTTCCAGATAGGCCGTCAGTTCCTCTATCGGCCTTGCCTTGGGGACATTCGCTTCTCCCTTCGGCGAAGTAGGTAGCGGGCAGCCGAAGAAATGTTCGAACATCCGCTGGAAGGCCCACTGCGTCCAGTGGTAGTAGTCGGGCGAGCAGGTGCGCACTTCGCGGTCCCAGTCGAACGAGAAGCCCATTCTGTCCAGTTGTTCGCGATAGCGGTCGATATTCTGGAAGGTTGTCTTCTCGGGGTGCTGTCCCGTCTTGATGGCATACTGCTCGGCAGGCAGACCGTAGGCATCGTAACCCATCGGATTCAATACGTTGAAGCCCTGCAGGCGCTTGTATCGGGCATAAATGTCGCTGGCGATATAGCCAAGTGGGTGGCCAACATGCAGGCCAGCGCCGCTGGGGTACGGAAACATATTCAGGACGTAAAACTTCTTGCGCCCTTTGTCCTCCTTCACCCTATACGTTCCTCGTTTCACCCATTCCTGGTGCCACTTCTGTTCAATCTCTCTGAAATTGTATTCTTTTGCCATCTCTTTTATAATGTTTTCGCAAATGCGCTGCAAAGGTACAAATAAGCGAGGGAAATACCAAATTCATTTGAGTAATTCTTCAACACCTACTTCGTAGGCAGAAGCGGCAGAGCCGACGCCGAGCGAGAGTACATTCGACGAGAGTCAAAGGTACGAAAATTCCTTCCCTATATCCCCATCTTCAGCATGCTGAGGTCGGCATCCTCGCCCACCACCCAAAGGATATCGCCCGATACAAACTGGCGCTGGGCTTGCGGAACATTCACATTGCCCTTGCGGTCTTCGATGCCAACCACCATACAGTGGTACAGATTACGAATGTCAATGTCCACCAGCGTTTTTCCGCACAGCGGAGACGATTCCGAAATGGAAAGTTTAATGAGCGACAGCCTGTGGGCATGCTGGGCTGCATTGTCGGGCAAGGCTGTTTCGAGCACTGTGCGCTGCCTTACTCGCTCGATACCCTCGTCATCGCCCACCACTTCGAGCACATCTCCCGGGAACAATTTGCTGCTGCCGCCTGGGATGTTTATCCGCTGACTGCCGCGAATGACAGCCACTACATGCACATTGTCAGTCCGCCCGATGTGAAGCTGGGCAAGTGTGCGGCCGCTCCAAGCCGTATTGGCTGGAAGGGACAGCGAGGCAATGTGGAGGTCGCGGCCTCGCAGTTTTCTGACATACGAGGGATTGCGGCGGTCGCGCTGCAATTCACGGTTCCGCAGGTTGTAGAGGAAAGTGCGCTGCAGGCGGATGCTCAGGAACTTCACCCACCTGCTTCGTATCATCATATACATCACCAAGGCTGTGGCCGCAAGGTGCCAAGGCCAAGTGAGCGGGCATACATGATGAATGACATAATACACTATCATGCTGCCCACACAGAGTTTGGCAATGAGTATCAGCCAGTAGAGCAGGCCCTGAAGATAATTGTACCGACGGATGAACATCCCTGCCGCAGAATGGTTGCGCTGCATCACAATTGGGCGAACGCAGGGCGAAACTACCAGCAGAGTGATTATTGCGCACACCACACTGCCTGGCCATTGCGAGAATATGTGTCTGCACAGCGGCAAGAGCGAGGAGAAACTGATTCCTATTATTGCAATGGAGAGCGTCAGGTAGATCACCGTCTGCAAAACCACATTGCGCAGGAAAGTTTTCCATGCACTGCCCAAGGTGTGGCTCACTTTGCTGCGCTGCGGCCGGCTTATCAGTGCATCACGCTTCTCCAACGCATTGTTCACTCTTTCAGGTATTATACGCTGGAAACGATTGTATGCCGGATCCGCTGCCTTTATCATGTAGGGAGTGAAGAAGGTAGTAATGATACTTACTGCCACCACCACCGGATAAAGGTAGCCACTCGTCACGCCCAGCGACTGCCCCAGCGCTGCTATGATGAAGGCAAACTCGCCTATCTGAGCCATCGAGAAGCCGCTCTGCATGGCCTCGCGCAACGGATTGCCCGCAACGAGATAACTGAGGCTGCCAAGCGTTGCCTGGCCAAGTATCACGGCAAGTGTGATGACGAAGATAGGCAGCCAGTATTCCAGCAGGACCGACGGATTTACAAGCATACCGACCGAAACGAAGAAGATGGCTCCGAAGAGATCCTTCAGCGAAGAAACGGTGTGCTCGATGCGTTCTGCCTCTACTGTCTCGGCCAAGATGCTGCCCATCATGAAGGCACCGAAGGCAGGACTGTAGCCCACATACGACGCTATCAGCACCATACAGAAACATAGCCCCACAGACACTATCAGCAGCGTCTCTGTGTTGATATATTCCTTGTATTTTCTTAGAATGAGCGGCACCACATAGATGCCTACAATGAACCAAAGGATGAGGCAGAAACCCAGTTGCACCAGGCTCTTCACCATCTGTGCACCCTCCAGATGGTTGCTTACGGCCATCGCGCTGAGCATCACCATGAGCAGGATGCCGAGAATGTCTTCGAGAATCAGCACCGAAAGCACTCCCGAGGCAAAGCGGCGCGAACGCAGTCCGAGGTCGTCGAACGCCTTGTATATAATAGTAGTGGAAGACATGGCAAGCATTCCGCCCAGAAAGAGGCAGTCCATACTGCTCCAGCCGAACAACTTGCCCACCGTATTGCCCACACTGATCATGCACACCATCACGCAGAGCGCTGCCACCACCGGCCGCATTCCCATCTTCACTATCTTCTTGAAGGAAAACTCCAGTCCGAGTGTGAACATCAGGAATATTACGCCTATCTGGCTCCAGTCGTTGATGCTGTTGTGGTCGCTGATCGACGGCGTATAGGGCATGTAGGGGCCAGCCAGAAAGCCAGCCACTATGTAGCCCAGCACCAGCGGTTGGCGCATCCGCTTGAATACGATGGTGACCGCGCCTGCTATTATCAGGATATAGGCAAGGTCGTTGATCAGGTGCGGCAGTGCTTCCATATTCTATTTCATATCCCCAACTTGCTGCTTATCTCAAGCATTCTCTTGATGGGGCGCACAGCCTTTTCTATGATGCTCTGCTCCACCTCTATCTCGGGCCACTCATACTTCAGGCAATTATACAGTTTCTCCATCGTGATGAGTTTCATGTAATTGCATTCGTTGCAGGCACAAGTGCTGTCGTCGGGTGGCGCAGGGATGAAAGTCTTCTGTGGTGCCGACTGCTGCATTTTGTGCAGGATGCCGCTCTCGGTGGCTACGATGAACTCGGTGGCCTCGTCCTCGATGCTGTAGCGCAGCAGGGCGGCAGTGCTGCCCACCTTGTCGGCCACCTTCACCACCGGTCCCTTGCACTCGGGGTGCACCAATATCTTTGCCTTCGGATGCTCGGCCTTCAGTTGCAGGATCTTCTCCAGCGAGAACTTCTCGTGAACATGGCAGGCTCCGTTCCACAGCAGCATCTTCCTTCCCGTAATGCTGTTGATGTAGTTGCCCAGGTTCTGGTCGGGCCCGAAGATGATCTTCTCGTCCTTTGGGAAACTCTCCACTATCTGGCGTGCATTGCTGCTTGTCACCACCACGTCCGTCACCGCCTTCGTGGCAGCCGTAGTGTTGACGTAACTCACCACCGTATGGTCGGGATGAGCCTTCACGAAGTCGGCAAACGCTTCGGCAGGGCAACTCTCGGCGAGGCTGCAGGTGGCATTGAGGTCGGGCACCAGCACCTTCTTGTCGGGGCACAGTATCTTGCTGGTCTCGCCCATGAAGTGGACGCCGCACATCACGATGATGTCTGCAGTGGTCTCGGCCGCCTTCTGTGCCAGCGCAAGACTGTCTCCCACGAAGTCCGCTATGTCCTGAATGACACCCTCCGTGTAGTAGTGCGCCATTACCACCGCATTCTTCTCCTTGCACATTCGCCGTATCTCTGCCCTGATATCTATTCCCTCCGGAACAGGTTCGTCGGCATACCCTCGGGTTTTCCACGATTCCATAATCATAATTACTATTTTATTTAAAGATAGAAAAAATCCTTTTTTAATGATGATGATGGGCTGTGAATAGTGTGGATAAAGTAGGACCCTTTTTCATCCTTTTCAGTTATCCACAACGTTTCCACACTTTATTCCTATTTATCAATACTCCTTCACTATCCCTCAATGCCTCTGCCGCCATGGGTTTCGGATAAACCTTCCTCCCACTTATCAACAATGGTTCACAACTGCAAATTTAATAACTTTCGGCGAAACGGCATGTAGATAATTTAGGAAAAATGTGTGGAGACATTGCTAATAATCCAAAATTAATGTGTAAAACGTCGCTTCCTTAGCCTCTCTTTGTGAATAGATGTGGATAAATGGTGAATTATTGACGAAGTTATCCACGACTTTTCCACACTTTTTCTTACCTTTGTTGAAAACTTCAAAAAAGGGAGGTTTATTATGATGAGAAAACTGAAAGTTTACGAAATGGGTCGCCTCAGCGTCGAGGAGTATCACGAAGCGGAAAAGTTCCCGATGGTAGTGGTGTTGGACTCCGTGCGCAGTATGTACAACGTAGGGTCCGTCTTCCGCACCTGCGATGCCTTTCGCCTTGCGGGAATATGCCTCTGCGGCATCTCGGCCACTCCCCCTCATCCCGAGATACACAAGACGGCTTTGGGTGCCGAGGACAGCGTCGCCTGGAAGCATTTCGAACACACTGAGGATGCAGTATTTTGGCTTCGTTCGCAGGGCTATCGGATATACGCCGTAGAGCAGTGCGAGGGCAGCATCGCCATGCAGGACTTTCGTGTCGAAGAGGGCGTTCGCTATGCACTCATATTCGGCAACGAGGTGAAGGGGGTCAGCCAGTCGGTGGTCGATATGTGCGACGGCTGCATCGAGATACCGCAGTTCGGCACCAAGCACAGCATGAACGTCTCCGTCACGGCCGGCATCGCCATCTGGTCTATAGTTGCCCAGTCTCTACCAGCCTCACCACACGCTCGATGAGTTTGTCGTCGTCTTCGGGGCGATACTCCTTCTTGAGGCTCGCCCGAAACGTCCATGCAAACATCTGGTAGAACGTCGCCTTTGCGTCGCCGAAGAATGCTCTTACTATCTCGTATGAACTCTGGTTGCACTCCCTGTCCACAAGTTTTATGAGCAGCTTGCCCTGGGAATACGTGAGTTTCTTCATCTCGGGCGTATATTGCTCCTTGATGGACTTCTCCACCTGCCTGATGTGCGCCTCCTTCGACTTCTGGTCGGGCAGGCTCTCCAGCACCTCGTACGTCTCCAGTATCATGCTGTTCACCCTCTGCGCCAGCGGCAGCACCTTCTTCACGTTGTACACCAGTCGGTTGTATTCCCTCAACTGTCTTGCGCTGCGGAACTTCAGCGGTGCATAGACGGGCAGTTCGGGCAGCAGGTAGCACCACACCGTGTCGCCATCCTCTATCACCGGATTCTTGTATCGATAGCGCTGCATCTTCAGCTTATATGCGCGCGGCACTTCGGGCAGCAGTTCGTCGTCCGTCTCGTTCTGCGCCGATGCACCCGCTGTTGCCATCCACAGAAACGCCACTATGAATCCCCAACTTTTCATTTATCGTCTGCAAAAGTACGAAAAAACACGAAGAGTGGAGCGCAACGAGCAAATAATTATAATTTTTTAATTTTTGGGCTAAATGCAACGGCTGCGATTAAGCGAGAGGAAAGTCACACTCACTTGATTATTTCACTTGAAAAAGTCCCGAAGGGGTGGCAGACCACAGGCAGGTGCATCGCCTCTGCACAACAGTAGGACCCATAATTAGCGCCGAAGGTGCGACAGAGGAAAAACACACCATAT
The DNA here is from genome assembly GCA_024680695.1 of Bacteroidaceae bacterium. Classification (GTDB taxonomy): domain Bacteria; phylum Bacteroidota; class Bacteroidia; order Bacteroidales; family Bacteroidaceae; genus Physcousia. The sequence goes on along the minus strand of JAILBW010000178.1, from coordinate 364 downwards.
TGGGTCTAAGGCTGCGATTAAGCGAGAGCAGAGCCAAATCACATTTGAGCTATGCCGAGTGTGATCAGGCTCAACCGAAGGTTAAATGCAAAATGCAAAATGCAAAATGCAAAATACGTTCATATATCTTTACAATATACCAAATAGCAAGATTGAATAATATTTTCGATTTCTTTACATCCGACCTATTGCGGGAAATATAATTCGCCACAATTCGCTTCCATTGATGGCCATTCGCGTTTTCGACTTTTACATGTAATCGCCACGAATTACCACGGATGTTTCATAAATAACTTTCGTCGAAAACTCTTTATCGAACCCACCTAAACGGACAGAACGGATTCCCCAGACAGTCTGCATCCGT